>NZ_JBEOTD010000002.1:349277-400440 GCF_040426375.1 Streptomyces sp. NPDC096012 | reverse complement strand
CCCGCTGGAACAGCTCCCACAACTCGTCCGGCACCATTCGCTCAACCATCACCACACAGTGAAGATTACCCAGCACTCCAAATGAGACGACGTCTAAGAGTCCTGGCCAAGGCTTGCCGGGTGGTTCCGGACACTGCTCCGGTGTCCGGAACTGCCTGGTCAGAGCATGTGTGCCGTGATGCGCGGTGCGGCTCGTGACGGCTCGTGCCGCACCGTCCGCTCACGCATCGCTCACGCAAAAGAGCCCGCTGAGCAGCGCGTTCAGTACCAATGTGAGCGCAGTGCTACTGCTTCAAAATGCTCATGATCTCGGCCGCTTTGGCGATTGCGACCCGCGGCCCGTACGCGGCCGCCGCAGCCACCACGGCTGCAGCGGCCGCCAAGACAGTTTCGGCTCCTGCGGGAAGCCCCGTCAGCACGGCCAGGCAGACCGCTGCTACTGGAGCGGAGACCACGGCAACCAGGCGAAGCCCTTCTCGATTGGCCACCGGAACCGTGCCTCGAAGCCTCTGCTCTGGCAGAAGCCTGCCAGCGTTTCCGGCAGCGTAGCTGTTGCCGATCTTGGCGAGCAGCGCGGCCAGACTGCGTAGCCCACCAATGCCCTTCGTGTCGACCTGCGCCTCGGCAAGCTGCAGTTTTGCCACTACGAGGGCGGCGTGACGCTTTGTGCTGCGCTGCCGGGGAGATCCACGCCTGACGCTGTTCGAGATCCGGTGGATCCGCAGGAGCGACCGCCGAACGATGGAGCACGTGTCATCCAGATGCCGAAGCGCCTGATGCCTGGCGCTCGTATCCGCGCTGGCCACAGCCTCGCACGCCTCGATGGCAGCCATGATCGAGAGCAGGAATCTGTAACCCACGATGGCCTTGCCACGTCGCGCGGCCCACATCAGGAGGGGCAACGTCACACCAGCGAGCATCAGCGCCGGTGGCCTCAGGTCCGGCTGCATCCGCTGGGTGTCGATGGTTTTGATCACGGCGATCAACAGGTCGGATGCCCCATGCTGACCGCGAAGGTGAGCAGTTGATAGCGGAGTTTTACGGATCCCGCGGTCTTCCGGCCAGCCTCACGGAGATCACGGATGGGCAGGTCTGCCAAACCAAGCCGTTGGAGCGCCTGAGCTGTCGGCGCTATGTCCCGATCAGCAACCCTCGCGTTCCAGGCCGACCACCACTCTTGTATCCGGCGGATCCGACGCGCGACCCAGGCAAGCGATCGGTACGTCACCATCACTATGGCAACGAGTAACACAGCCCCGATGACCGACCGCTGGATCGCGGCTATGCGCTCCAAGTCGATGTGCATAAGGGGATCCTGGCGCGGAGCACTGACACTCGAGGCCAACTCAGCCTACTTGGCGATCCCCTGCCCGTAGACAAGCCCGGTCCGCCACAGCGATGGCCGGGGCCTTCGGCGTACCGCGTGACCGCAGTCTCACCGACAGCAGACCTGCGCCGACATCTGCCCTGGTTCGCCCACTGTTCGCTGACCGGACTGCCCGAGAGGTGGTAGCGGAGCTCCTCCCAGGATCGGGACCAATGCCGACCTGTGCCGGCCATTCGCAAGACGCTCATGCGCCTGACGGCGGACGCCACCTGTGCCACACCTCTGGGTGCAGCAAGGAGGCAGACGGAGGCGGAGGCGTAGCTGTGACGTACGGCATGGTCATTTTCCGGTCAGCAGCCGGCCAGAGGCGGCGTCAAGATTCCGTAACCAGGCAAGATCACGACTATCGTGCCTGGGTTGCTTCTGTTACCGATTGGTGGTGGCAGGGGCACTACAAGCGAGTGGCTAACGTACTACTGAGGGGCTGACCGCACGGGGGAAGGCTCGATGGCCGACAACACGGGGGATCCGCAGGCAACCGCCGCTGCACTGGAATCGGCGGCCGGCGCGCTGGCCGCATCCGGCATCGGCCCGACCGCAGGTGTCGGCGCCGTCGTGGCCCGGGAGCTGCGGGTCGAGGCCGAGACTCTGACGGCCTTCAAGAACCGGGTGAACGACCTCCTGACCCGGCTGGAGAAGTCGAAGGCCGCCCCGCAAAGGATCGCGGACGGTTCCATGCCGACGGGACGGTTGGGCAACTTCGATGAAGCAGACGCGCTCCACAGCGCCTACACCCAGGTGCATTCCCAGCTGGAGCGCCTCTCCAGGATGCTGGCACTGCAGATCGAGGGGCTGATGGTCACGGTCGATGCGTCGAAGAGCAACTATCACGATCTCGACGCCGACGTTCGCGATCGGCTGCACCGCATCCGCGTCGAGGCCGACAAGCTGGCGGCCGATGAGGCCCGGCCAGGAGCAAAAGGACACGTTGACGCCAGGGCGGATGCGTCCGGCCATAGTCGACGCGGCTCCACGTCGGACTCGCAGGCAGGTGGCTTGTGATGTCCGTGGTGATGAGACAGTGCGACGGGATGGTCTCGACAGGGAAGGCGGTGCTGCTCCATGTCTGACTTTGCCAGCCGCATGTGGGAGACGATCAACCAGGAACGGTTCCTGGTTCAGGACCCCGAACAGCTGTGGGCCATGGTCGAGTCGGCTGACGGGCCGACGGCCAGCGGACTCGGTGAACTTCTGACCGAGGCCGCCAAGACGATCAAGGAGATCGGCGGGGATCTGCTGAAACACAGTCTGGCGGTCGAGTGGGAGGGCGAGGGCGGCGAGGCGTTCCGGACCTGGTGCTACCAGGCGGCGCTGGCAACGGTGAGTTTGGGCGATTACAGCGAGAACGCCGGCAAATGGCTGGGCCACGCGGCGGACACGCTGCACGAGGTCAAGCCACAGCTCGAAATCCTGCGGAACCAGAGCGTCAGCGCGCGCTCGGTGCTTGACGCACATGCGGCGAAGGCGACCGACGTCGGCAGCCACGATGGCGGTCCCTCGGACGCCGCCGTGACAAAGGCCAAGACCCAGTACGCCAACACCCGTGCCGAGGCCGGTGGGCTGATGATGAAGCTCGCCCAGTCGTACACGGCGTCGACGGAGCAGATCCACGCGGTGGAGGCACCGAAGTTCCCGGAACTGCCTCAGCGGTTTGTGCCGGATTCACGTGGCGGGGAGACTCACATTTCCGTCCCTACCGCTGGTGGCGGGACCCACCCGGGGACCACCGCGCGAGCAGAGGTACCGGAGCGGCAGCCAACCACTGGCTCAGGCATGAGGGAGCCAGACCAGGTGCCGAGGGCGTCAGTGCCACGCCATCTGACCGCCCCACACCACCCGACGGACCTGGCTGATGTTCCGGATTCACCGCCACGACCTCATGCGGACCCAACGAACACTGCGATCGACAGCGTAAAGACCCTGCCGTCCTCTCCAGTGCTGCCTGCCTCCCCTTCGTCACCGCCCGTCGCACCGAGCGACCCGGACGTCCGGCTGCCTTCAGCGACAGGGATGCTCCCTCCTGCGTTCGGGGCCGGAACGACACTGCCGCCAGGCTTTCGAGGTGGTGGCGAGCGGCTCCCTGTGAACGACGGGCGACTTCCTCGTGCCATGCCGTCTGGACCGGGCATGTCCACGAATCCGCGTCCCCCAGGTCGAGGGTTCTCCGGCCCCTTCGGTCCGGGTGAGCCCAGCGGTCAGTACGGCACTGGGCGTGGGCCGGTTGGCTCCCCATCCGCCGGGAGCAGCCGCGGTATCACGGGCGGTCGTCCCGTCTCGCCGGCGGCAGGACGGCCTGCTGGTGCGATTCCACGCGGCAACATCATTGGCGGCACCCCGAACAACCAGCAGCCTCCCAGGGGCCGCGGGGCCGTGTCGGGCGGCCCTGCGGCAGGGGCCACACCAGCCCGCGGCGGGAATCCCTCAGTGGAACGGGAGGGTGCGGCAAGGGGGCGCACGCCCGCCCCTTCCAATGGGATTGTCGGCGGGCAGCCCAAACCATCCCGAGGCCGTGGGCGGGCAGGGTTCACCTCACGCGACGTCCAAGCCGGAGAAGGGGCATCCAGAGGCGAGCAGATGCCACGGCGGGGCGGACCATCTCGGGGTGCCCCCACCGCCTCGAAGCGCGATGACCGCTCGGCTCGCGAGAAGCGCTCTGGCAGCGGCGCGACGGACCGGACAGAGCACAGGGAGCCTGAGGCAAAAGGCGGAGATCCCCTGCTGGAAGTGAGGGAGAACCGGCCGGAGCCGCCTCCGCTGCCCAAAGGGCCCGATGAGACATAGGACGAGAAGGATGATGATGCGCAGCCGCAGCAAGCAGGCCGGATGGCGCAGCCGAGCCGCGTCCGCAGCCGTCGGGACCCTGTTGGCCAGCCTTGCCGTCACACCGGCCTACGCAGACACCGTGCGCGAGCGGCAGTGGTACCTCGATGCCATGCACGCCGAGCAGATGTGGAAGGCCAGTACGGGCAAGGGCATCACGGTCGCCGTGATCGACACCGGCGTTCAGGCCGATATCGCGGATTTGCGTGGCCAGGTCGTGGCGGGCAAGGACTTCTCCAAGCGAGCTGGTGACGAACGCACGGACTACGACGGCCACGGCACCACCATTGCTGCCCTCATCGCCGGCACGGGCGCCAAGGGCGCCACCCTGGGCTCATATGGCCTGGCCCCGGGCGCGAAGATCATGCCGATTCGAATCCCGGGCTTCATCGAACGCAACCGCACCGACGGCAATCAGGACGACTTTCCCACTGCCGCGGCGAAGGCCATCCGGTTCGCAGCCGATTCGAATGCCCAGATCATCAACATCTCGGCGGGGAGTAGCGCGCAATCTCGCGAGCTGACCGACGCCGTCGCCTACGCGCTGTCCAAGGGGAAGCTGATCTTCGCAGCTGTCGGCAACGACGGCGACACTGTCAACGAACCGCAGTACCCGGCAGCAACTCCGGGCGCGGTGGGCGTAGGAGCGATCGACAGAAACGTGAAGGCGACCAAGGAGTCCGAGCACGGTCCCCAGGTCGACCTGGTCGCGCCGGGCGAGGACATCGTCTCCGCCTGCCTCGGCGGCACGGAACTGTGCAACTCGCACGGCACGAGTGACGCCACCGCGTTCGCCTCCGCCTCCGCCGCTCTGATCTGGTCCAAGCACCCGAACTGGACCAACAACCAGGTCCTGCGGGTCATGCTCAACACCGCGAGCAAGCCAACAAGCGGCGAGAAGCGCACCGACTACATCGGCTACGGCGCCGTTCGCCCCCGAATCGCGCTGACCAACCCGGGCGACCCCGGCCCGGCCGACGTCTACCCGCTGCCCGACTTCAAGCAAGCGGCATCCAAGGCCCCGAACAAGTCAGCCACGGCCTCCGCGAAGGATGACAGCAGCCCCTCACCAGCAGCATCCGCAGCTACGGCCGGCGGCTCGGCACTCCCATGGGCTCTCGGGGGTGCTGGAGTTGTCGTAGTTGCGGGTGGGGCGCTCGCAGCTGGGGCGGCACGCAGGCGCCGGCGTGCAGCGACGGTGGCTCAGGCTCACGTAGCCATGCCACCGGGACCGGGACAGACGCCGTCGTACGGAGACAGCAACTACGGGGGGAGGCCCTGAGATGGCATGGGACGAGTGGGAGCAGCTGAAGGCTGACGCGTTGGCCCGTCGGCAGAACACGATGCGGCTGGACAGCGCAGCGGGTGCCGGCACGGGGGGCGCGCCAGACCTGAAGACGAACAAGGCGGGGAACGACGCCGCAGTCAAAGCCTTGCAGGGTGAGATACCGCAAGGCACGGACAAGGCGGGCAGTCACGCCGACGAGTCCACCTCCGCGGCTGTGCGGGAGTTCAGTGGCTGGCAGACCGGTTCTGGGCTGAAGGACGCCCACGCGGAATGGGAGTTGCAGGTCAAGAACCTGAAGGCGCGCCTGGGGCAGGACCGGGCGGCGCTGGAGGGCAGCCATGAGCACCTTCAGTACGTCGACTACGGAGTCGGCAGTCGGACGGCGCAGATCAATGCCGGGTCCCACCAGGGGCGCGAGGTCTAGGAAAACGGGGACGGGGAGAAGGACGGGCATGCTCAGCTATCAGGACGTGGTCACCATCAAGCTCGGTGTTCTGACGACGGCGGCCACCGACTGGGAGGACATGGCCGGCGGCTTCGAGGACCTGGAGGCCCTCTATGCCGCGAAGGTGGAGTCGGCGGCGACCGAGGACACGGCAGGCCTCACTGCCGCGGTCAGGGCGGCGCAGTTGGCTGCCACTCACCAGCAGTTCAAGGACGCACAGACTGAAGCCCGCGCCATCGCCTCAATCCTGCGGGACGCCCATCAGCAGCTCTCCAAACTGATCGGCAACGTGAACGACGTCGTCGAGCAGGTGAAGGCGGACCACATGACCGTCAACAGCCAGGGCGAGGCGGTCTACGACTTCAGCAAGCTCACCCCGATGCGGCACGACGAGGACTACCCCAAGTACGTGTCCCAGGCGAAGAATGCTGAAGCGGCCTGGACGAAGAAGATCAAGGACGCCGAACAGAAGGTGGACGACGCCGACCAGGGCGTCAAGCTCGCTCTCCACGAGGCAGCCGGCATCAAGAGCTGGATCCAGCGCGCCTTCGACGACGCGATGGGGCAGGGAGGCCACACCTTCAACGGCGCCGCCGTCGGCGACATCGAGGTGTACGAGGCCCGCGAGGCCAAGCACTACGCCAACCAGATCCTGGACGGCCAGAAGCTCGACAGCGACGACCTGAAGGAGTGGCAGCGCCTGATGCGCGACAACTCCCACGACAAGGTCTTCAGCCAGACCCTCCTCAACTCCCTCGGCGCAGACAAGACCCTCAAGCTCACCAACAAGATCGACGACCTGGCGTACTTCGACGACACCAAGGACAAGAACGCCTACCTCCAGATCAACGGAGGCATAGCCGACTCGCTGGCGACTGCCACCCGTATCCCGGACTTCAAGGACGCGAACGGCAAGCACCTACCGTTCGGGTCAAAGGGGTACAACGACGCCTTTGACAACTGGCTGACGACCGACGACGCCCAGTTCTACATCAAGTTCGGCAACGACCTGAGGGAACACGGCGCCGACAAGTACGACCTCAAGACGGCCGGGGAGGTCGACAGGGTTGCCAAGGAACACGGACAGCAGGTGCGCGGCTACCAGAGCCTGGTCACCCTGATGCAGCAGGGACACAGTAGCTACTCACCGCAGTTCCTCTCCGACGTCACCGACGGCGCGATCGCCGCGGAGAGGGACCACCCGCACATCTGGAACCTCTACGGCAACTTCGACAGCAAGAACGGCAACGGTTGGTTTGCCAATGACCCGGTTGACGGTGCCCTGGGCATCATGAGCCACAACCCGGAGGCAGCCGCCGGCTATCTCGATCCGCACGCCGGCGGCAGCGACGACCGCCTCCACTACCTCCTCAAGGACCGGGACTGGCACGTCGTCAATACCACCGAATGGCGGGGGGAGCATGAAAGCGACGGGCCCAATGCCCTGGACGCGGACGAGCGCAAGGGACTCAGCGACGCCCTGACCGCAGCAGCCACCGGTATCGACCCGCACGGACCCCGCCCGATGGGACCGACGTCGCACACGGACGCCAACAACAGGGTGTTCGTGCACGCGCTGGATATCCTGTCGAAGCAGGGAGATGACATGCCGCCGTCTCTGCGTGACGACATGGCGAAGATCATGACCAATCATGGCCATGAGACGTATGTGGCGATGAGCGATCCGAGCGGCGACCGGCATACCACCGATGGCCCTGATCTGGACCGGCAGCAGGTCCTGGAAATGACGAAGCAGATATCACGGAGCCAGGACTCCTACAACCTGCTTCACACGGGCATGAACTACGCGATCATGGACGACATTCACAACCCTTCGCGGCGCCCGGAAGACACCCTCCATGCGGCCGGCACCGCGGTCGGTTTCATGGAGGAGGGCCGGTACCTGGCCCTCAAGGGGGACCAGCACGACTACACCTGGGACAAAGCATGGAGCTACCACCTCTCCGGTGGGATGCTGAATTTCGTCCCCGTGTACGGTGACGCCTTGCAGCGTGGAGCCGACGTGATCACCAGCGCCTGGATCATGGACGAACAGCAGCATCAGGCGGACAAGCTGACGAGTGACAGCCAGGCGACCTTCCACCATCGCCAGAACCAGCTCAACGCCATTGCCCACCAGTGGTACGCAGCCAACTCCCACTGGGCCGACACCCATACCGACTACTCACACGAGCAGGGGATGTACGACCAGATCAACTCAGCGGCCAACAACGGCAATGCCCGGGCCCGCGGCATGGCGGGAGCGCAGTGATGACAACGAGGCGCATGGCGGCGGCCCTGTGGTGCACCGCCGCCATGGGAGCGGTGGCGGGCTGCAGCACCAGCACCCAGGCCACCGTCCCCGCGGACTTCTGCAAGGTCCCGGTGTCGAAGGCGGCCTTGTCACCACTCATGCCGCACAACGGGTCCGTGAAGCAGACGTACTACGCCTTTGAGGGTCAGCCGGGTGCGGGCTGCACGCTGAGTGTCGGCGGCCACAAGGTGCTGTACATCGACATCCAACGCTATGACCGGGCCCCGGATCCGGCGGACTGGAAGCCCAAGGCAACACCGCACAAGTACGCCGCCGAGCGGGCCGTGTCCTTCCCGGGGCATGCGGCGATCGGAAGCGACGGCGCCGTGGTGCGGGCCACCTGCACCTCTGGGAACGCATACATGGTATTCGGGGTCTATTTCTTCGGCGACCGCGTCGAGAACACTCCCACCGGCTACAAGAAACTCCAACGGTTCGTCAACGACTTCGTCCCTCGCGAAACGAAAAAGTTCCACTGCACCGATTAGTCGGCGAGGATGCAGCCCAGACCGCATCGGCACGCAGGGAGAGACAGTCATGAACGAGCGCCTACAGGCGCCATGGCCATGCGGCAGTCCACGCGACGAGAAGTCCCTGCGAGACGCCGACCGAATAGAAAAGTGGTCGATCTTTTGGATGCTCGCAGCGATTGGCATGTGGGTTTGGTTTCTCTACCTGCTCTTTTTCGGGTACGAGGCCGGTGGAGTCAAGTGCCGGGCGCCGATGTTCCATGCCGACCAGGATTACGGGCCCTGCGACAGCGGCATGCGCCAGTGGCCCGTACTTCTTGGTGTACTTGCCCTGGCGATGATTCCGACGGTCATTGCCGCAATAACATCGCTGTACGCAAAGCTCCTCTACCGAATCGCCGGTTCACCGAAACAGGACACAAATTCCCCTGCAGGCTCGCCTTTGTGAGCTCCCGGGCGAGTGCTTGGACTGGAAACCCACCGCGCGCCGGTCGTCGTGACCGCGTCTGCGTGAGCGCATCAGCCCTCTTGTAGGTCCGCTCATCGATGAGCCAAGGGGTTACCGCCAGCCGTCGAGGGAGACTTCCGGACCGCCCGTGAGATACCGGTGGAGGGCGCTCGCGGTGGTGTCTACGAACTCCTCCGGGATGGCCTTGGCATCGACCCAGCGGACCTGGGCGTGTTTGCGCGGTTCGCGGTTTTCCGGTTCGCCGGTCCAATCGTGGGCCGCGAAGACGACGGTGAGGAAGCCGTTGGGGGCTTCGACGCCCCAGGCGCCGTGGATGATGTGGGCGACCTTCAGAGCCTCTGGCTTCACGGTCAGGCCGGTTTCCTCGTACAGCTCGCGTACGGCGGTCTCGGTGATGGGCTCGCCGGGCTCGCTCTTGCCGACGGGCAGGTCCCACATGCCCTGGGCGAACTTGGCGTTCTGGCTGCGCTGGAGGAGGACGACGCGGTTGGTGGCCTTGTCGTGAACGATGACGGCGGCGACCAGCAGGGTCATGGATTCGAGGGCGGGCTTGAGGGCTTTGGACTGGTCGTCGGTTGTCCGCTGAACCACGGTTGCGTCCCTTCGTCGGCCGGTTGGTGGGCAGCTTAGGCCAGTGCTTCGCGTGCGCGACGGGCGAGTTCGGCGGCTCCGGGCACTCTGCGACGCTGGTAGGTGGCGAGGGTGGAACGGAGTGAGGTGATCGCTTTGCGGGTCCGGTCCGAGGTCATGCCCTCCATGAGGGACAGGGCCTGGGACCAGGCAGCCACGGCTTCGTCGGCTCGGGCCTGGGCGGCGAGGCTGTCGCCCAGGTCGGCATAGGTGAGGGCATGGACGCGCCTGTACTTCTCGGGGTCCCAGCGGATCAGGGCGTCGCGGTGCTGTTGCTCGGTGCCGACGTGGTCGGCGAGGTCCGTCAGGGTGCGGGCGGTGTGGCTGGCCACGGTGCCGGCGGCCGGGCCGCTGACGCGGGAGTAGCTCGGCTGTGGGCCGTCCTCGCGTAGGAGGGCATCTTCGGCGGCGAGCAGGGCGCGGGCCGCTGCGGGCTTCTCGCCCACAGCGGCGTACGCGCGGGCATGGGTGATGTGGAGCAGCGCCTCGGTCTGGCCGTCGACGCGGCCCAGGCCGCGGGTCAGTGCGCCCTCGACGAGGTCGACGCAGTGGTGGGGCTGCTTGAGACTGAGGGCCTGGTGGGCGAGGGCCCGCATCATCCAGGCGGCGTGGCCGTGCGGGTCGGCCTCGCAGGCGAGTTGGTAGCCGACCTGGTAGTAGCGCTGGGCGGCACCTTCCTGGCCCAGATCGTGGTGCTTCCACCCTGCGAGGTAGGCGAGTTCTGCGACCGCTCCGAAGGCTGCCTGGCGTAAGGCTTCGTTCGGGAACCGGCCGCGGAGCATGGGGGCAGCGGTGTCGGCGAGATACGCGGTGACGGTGGTGAGTCCATGGCCGCCGCCGAGACGCTCGTCGGCAGCACTGAAAGCCGCGGTGATCTGGCGTACGACGTCCACGTCCTCCGTACCGACCAGGGAGCTGCCGGTGCGGGCTCGAAGCATGCGCGCAGTGGCTTCGTGGTCGTACGCAAGGGGCATGGCGACGCCGGCTGCGGTGAAGGCGGCCACGGCCAGGAAGCGCCGGCGCTCGACGTCGGCACGGCCGAGGTCGGTCGCGGCGAGGACGGGATCAGCCTGCTCGGTCGGCGCCTCGCCTCCGCGGAGACCGATCTCCGTCTCGGTGACCGTGCGGCCTGCTCGCCGGGACAGTGCCTCGGCGAGATACCGGGCGGTCCGGCCGGTCGGCCGGCGGGTGCCGTTCACCCAGTGGGAGACAGCCGATTTGTTGGTCTGGAGGGTCTCGCCGTTCTCGGCAGCGATGCGTCGGATGTCCTTCGCCAGAGCCTCGTACGTGCAGCCCGTGGCCTCGATGGTCTCGCGCAGGCGGGAGTTGGTTTCTCTCTGCGCTGCCACGATCGCCTCCGCTCCGGAGCTGTAAACCGCGTATACCGCTTCGACTGCCTCTCACCGTACCCACTGTGCGTGACGGCGTGTTCACTGAGTATCAACCGCCCGGCCCGGTCCGACACCGTGACCAGGCTCCCCCCTTCAGCCGGGCGGCTCCCCGAAGTTCCGTACCACCGCTCCGGGTTCAGGCATGCCTGTGCCCGAACCCGGCCGATCAGAGACGGAGACACGGTGACCACCATCGAGACCACGGCCATCACGGTCGAGCTGCCCCAGGCGTTCGACGCACGCTGGAGCCGACTGCCGGGCATCCAGATCCACGGCCGGCGCATCACGATCAACCCGGCCGAGTACTTCTTCCGCTTCGAGTCCAACACCTGGCTCGTCGCCGACTGGGAGCTGGTCAAGTCCCACCTCCTGCACGTGGAGGAAACCACCGAGAGCGCGGTCGAGCAGCTCGCCCTGGACTTCATCAAGGCCCACGGCGAGTCCACCTCGGACGCCGCACGCGTCCTGGCCACCGCCTACGAGGTGTACGCCTACCTGTTCCGCGACGAACATCTCGCCGGACTCGGCCTGCCGCAGATCACCGCCGAGCACCTGCGGATGCTCCGCGAGGCGGCCACGCTGATGGCGCTCAACAAGGTGGAGCTGGACGGGCACATCTCCAACGTCGGCCCGTGCTGGTTCTTCCCCGCCGCCACCTCCGTCGTCTTCGACCTGGACGACGAGATGGGCGGGATGCTCGACGAGGTCTACCACGGCGGCTGGTTCAACGAGCACCGCCGCATCGAGTCCATCAAGGCCCACGCCGCCCTCGGCGGTCGGCTCGTGCACGGCTGCCAGTCCGTGCCGGACCAGTCCGGCGGCGTCGTCGCGCCCTACGGTGCCTCGATGACCGCCTTCCGCGACGACCTCGCGGCCTTCAAGGCCGGCTGGATCGAGCAGGTCTACGCCCACCGCGTCAGCCCTGCCGCGTAGCAGTACACCGCACACCAGGCTCCGGGGCGGGCATAGACCTGCTCGGCAGAGGTGCTTCTCCCAGCGCACCGCACCCGCACGGCCGCCGCGGCTACGCCTCGCACATCGGCGCCGGGTCCGCTGCCGTTCCGGAAGATCACCGGCCCGGCCTCCCGGCAGGCGATCCGCCGCACCCTGCGCGCGGCTTTGAACTCCGCGATCGCCCAGCAGCTCATCACCTTCCATCCGGCCTCCCACGTCGAGTTGGAGTCCGGCAGGCGGCCCAAGCCGCTCCTCTGGACCGAGGAGCGGGTCCGGCGCTGGCGCGAGACGGGCGAGGTCCCCGGCCCGGTCATGGTCTGGACTCCCCAGCAGTTCGGCGCCTTCCTCGACGCCGCCGAGGGCGACCGGCTGTACGCGATCTTCCACCTGATGGGCACCCGTGGCCTCCGGCGCGGCGAGGCGGTCGGCCAGGACTGGCACGAGATCGATCTCGACGCTGGCCTCATCACTCCGGCCAAGGAGATCGTGGTCGACGGCTGGGACCTCTACGAGTCCGAGCCGAAGACGGACGGCAGCGCGAACACGATCGCGCTCGACAGCATGAACATCGCCGTCCTGCGCGACCACAAGGCCCGCCAGGACAAGGAGCGGGCCAAGTGGGGCGGCGCCTGGCAGGACACGGGCAAGGTCTTCACCAAGGAGGACGGCTCCTGGCTCCACCCCGAGACGGTGTCGGAATCCTTCCGCCGCATCATCGCCACGACTGACCTCCCGCCCATCACCCTGCGGGACCTGCGTCACGTGGCCGCGACGCTCACGCACGGAGGCGGCGGCGACATCCACACGGTCAAGGAGACGCTCCGGCACTCCACCATCACGCTGACCTCGGACACGTACACGAGCCTGCTCCCCGAGCTGGACCGTGAGATCGCCGAGAAGGCAGCGAAGCTGATCCCTCGGTCGCGTCCGGCAGCTGCCGAATCGTCCGCCCCAGCGGCAGCCGATCCGCGGCCACGGGCACATCCGCTCACGCATCGCTCACGCACGGGCCTGAAAACGAAGCAGCGCCCGAGCCAGCCGAAGCCGACTCAGGCGCTGCGTAGCAGGTCAGGGGCCATATCCCCCGCCTACCAGCCGTAGGCCCTGTGGGACTCGAACCCACAACCAATGGATTAAAAGTCCACTGCTCTGCCAATTGAGCTAAGGGCCCTGGCGATGTTGCCTGTCCGAGCATAGCGGGACGAGGCCGGGTCTCCGATCGGGTATCGGATGACCGGCCGCGTCGAGGGAGGACGGAGCGGGGCGTTGGTCACTTTTCGGCGGGTACCGGGGCGGGGGCCGGGGTCCGGGCGAGGAACCAGTGGCGGGCCGAGGCCAGCCACCAGGTCGCGGCGAAGCCCAGCACGACCAGGACGGCGACAGGGGCGTAGTTGAAGGTCTTCCAGGTCACCGGGGAGACCTGCGGGAGCATGAAGAGGATCGTGATCACGGCGACCCAGAGGACCGAGACGACACCGATGGCCCGCGACCAGCGTCCCAGGTGCCAGGGCCCGCGCTCGAAGGCCGCGCCCCTGCGGAGCCGCAGGAAGGTCGGGACGACGTACGCGATGTACAGGCCGATGACGGCGATCGAGGTCACCGCCGCGTAGGCCGTCGAGTTGATGAGGTAGGGCAGGCCCAGGGCGAGGGCGGCCAGTGCGGCCAGCCAGACCGCCGCCACCGGGGTGCGGGTGCGCGGGCTGACGGTGTGCCAGAGGTGTGAGAAGGGCAGCGCGCCGTCCCGGGAAAAGGCGTAGATCATACGGCTGTTGGCGGTGACGGAGGCCATGCCGCAGAAGAGCTGGGCGCCGATCACCACCAGCAGCAGGAGCTTGCCGGTCGTGGCGCCGAGGGCGTCGAGGAGGATCTGGGCCGGTGGGGCGCCCGTGGGGGAGGCCAGCTCCTTGTCGTAGGACTGGATGGCGAAGGTGAAGCCCAGCAGCAGGACGAAGCCGGCGATCCAGGAGGTCCAGATGGACCGGACGATGCCCCGGGGTCCCGCCGTGGACGCGTCCTGGGTCTCCTCCGTCATGTGGGCCGAGGCGTCGTAACCGGTGAAGGTGTACTGGGCCATCAGCAGGCCGAGCAGCACGACGTACGGGCCGCTGCCCCAGCCCGTCTCGTTCACGAAGTGGGTGAACACGAAGGACGCCGACTGATGGTGGTCGGGAACGAGGGCGAGGGCGCCGACGATGACCGCGACGCCGAGGACGTGCCACCACACGCTGACGCTGTTCAGGAAGGCGACGATCCTGACGCCGAAGGTGTTCAGCAGGCCGTGCAGCACGAGGATCGCCGCGAACAGCAGCACCGTGCGGCCCGGGGTCACCTCGAAGCCGAACTGCAGGTTCAGGTAGGCGCCCAGGAAGGACGCCGCGCCGAAGTCGATGCCCGCCGTCACCGCGACCTGGCCCAGCACGTTGAACCAGCCCGTGAACCACGCCCAGGCCGCCGCCGAGCGGGGCGGGGCCAGGCGGTGGGCCCAGAAGTACAGACCCGCCGAGGTCGGGTAGGCGGAGCAGATTTCGGCCATCGACAGGCCGACGAACAGGGTCATCAGGCCGACCGCGACCCACCCCCACGTGATCACCGCGGGACCGCCGGTGGTCATCCCGAACAGGTACAGGGTGAGACAGCCGGAGAGCACCGAGATGATCGTGAAGGAGACGGCGTAGTTCGAGAACGCCGACATCCGGCGGGCGAGGACCTGGGTGTAGCCGAGCTGGGCCAGTCGTTCCTCGTCCGACAAGCCGCTCGCTCTCGCGTCATCTGTCATGCCCCCAGCAATTCCCTCGTCGCGTGCGTGACATGCGTCACGAACCGACTCGATGTGGCCAGAAAAGGCCGCTGCGGTCCTGCCGCCGAGCCGCAGCGCCCGGTGCGGGACGCGCGGGCCCCGGTCGCGAGAGACCGAGGGGACGGTCCGGGGGGACGGCGGGGAGGGGAGTGACCGCCCAAGGGGAGCGCCGGGGGGCCACCCGAAGGAGGAACCGCCGAGGGGGGAGGGACCACCGGAAGGAGGGACCGCCGGGAGGGAGGGACCGCCGAGGGGGCAGGGGACCACCGAGGGGGCAGGGACCGCCGAGGGGGCAGGGACCACCGGAAGGAGGGACCGCCGAGGGGGCAGGGACCACCGGAAGGAGGGACCGCCGAGGGGGCAGGGACCACCGGAAGGAGGGACCGCCGAGAGGGAGGGACCCCCGGGAGGGAGGGATGGCCGCGAGAAGGGGGCCGCGAGAGGAGAGACCGTAGCCGCGCCGCGCGCACCCGGGTACGGCGGAAGGGCCCGCACGACCGACGTCGTACGGGCCCTTCCTCGCCTCAGCGGGCGTCAGCCGTTGCGCTTCCAGCGCGGCTTGTCGTCGCGGCGGCCGAAGGAGCCGGTGCCACGGTGGTCGTCACGACGGCCGGTGGGGCGGTCGTGACCGGCGGAGCGGAAGCCCGGACGGTCGTCGCGGCGCTCGCGGTTGAACGGACGGTCGCTGCCCCGGTGACCGCCGCGCTCGTCCCGGCGGAAGCCGGCACGGTCGTCACGGCGCTCGAAGGGACGGCCACCGCGGTCACGGTCGAACGGACGGCGCTCGTCGCGCTGCTCGAAGGAACGGCCACCACGGTCGCCCCGGTCGCCGCGGTCGCCGCGGTCGTCACGGCGCTCGAAGTTACGGCCGCCACGGTCACCGCGGTCGTCGCGACGCTCGAAACCACGCTCACCGCGGTCACGGTCGAACGAACGACGGTCGTCACGGCGCTCGAAGCCACGGCTACCACGGTCACCGCGGTCGTCACGACGCTCGAAACCACGCTCACCGCGGTCACGGTCGAACGAACGACGGTCGTCACGGCGCTCGAAGCCACGGCCACCACGGTCACCGCGGTCGTCACGACGCTCGAAACCACGCTCGCCACGGTCGTCCCGGCGCTCGAAGCCGCGCCGCTCCTTGCGCTCGTACGGCGCCGAGGCCGCCGGGCGCTCGTCGCGCGCGGCGGCACGCTCCGCCGGCTGCTCGGCGACGGCCGCCTCGGCCACGGCCTCGGCGGCGGACGCCTGGGCCTCGGCCACCGCGGCCTCCGGGTCCTCGCCGCGTTCGCGGGCCACGCGGGCGACCAGTCGGTCGGCCTCCTCGCGCAGCTCGGCCGCACGACGCTGGGCGCGCTCCAGCTCCTTGGTGAGCTGGACGACCTCACGCTCGGCCTGCTGGGCGGCGTTGCCCGCGGACTCGGCCTGGACCTCGGTCATCGAGCGGGCGCCGGTGATCTCGGCGACCTCCGGGTCGAAGGCGGCACCGCCCTGGATGATGTGGCGGCCGGCGTCGACGCCCGCGTCCTCCATGAGGCGGAAGATCTGGCGCCGCTGGTGCGGCAGCGACAGAGAGACCACGGTGCCCGTGCGGCCCGCGCGAGCGGTACGGCCGGAGCGGTGCAGGTAGTCCTTGTGGTCACCGGCCGGGTCCACGTTCAGGACCAGATCGATGCCGTCGACGTGGATGCCGCGGGCGGCGACGTCGGTGGCGACGAGCGCGTTGACGTAGCCGTCCTTGAAGTCGGCCAGCGTCCGGGTGCGGGCGCCCTGCGTCATGCCGCCGTGCAGCGCGTCGGCCTTCACACCGGCGTCACGGAGCTGCTCCGCGATGCGGTCGGCGCCGAGCTGGGTGCGGACGAAGATGATCGTGCGGCCCTTGCGGGAGGCGATCGCGGCGGTGACCGGCGCCTTGTCCTTGGGCTTCACGATCAGGATGTGGTGCGACATGGTCGTGACGTTGCCCTGGGCGCTGTCGACCTCGTGCGTGACCGGGTCGGTCAGGTAGCGCTTGACCAGCGTGGAGATCTCGTTCTCCATCGTGGCCGAGAACAGCATCCGCTGGCCGCCGGCCGGGATCTGGTCGAACAGCTCGGTGACCTCGGGCAGGAAGCCCAGGTCCGACATCTGGTCGGCCTCGTCGAGGACGGCGATCTGGGTGTTCTCCAGGGAGCAGGCGCCGCGGTTGATGATGTCGCGCAGCCGGCCCGGGGTGGCGACGAGGACGTCGACACCGCGCTCCAGGGCGTAGATCTGGTTGCCCATCGAGGTGCCGCCGCAGACGACCTTCATCTTGAGGCCGAGGACGTCGCCGTAGGGCTGCAGCGCGTCGGCGACCTGCATGGCCAGCTCACGGGTCGGCGTCAGGATGACCGCGCGCGGCTTCTTCCGCTCGGTGTGGCCGCCGGCGAGCCGCGCCAGGGTCGGCAGACCGAAGGAGAGGGTCTTGCCGGAGCCGGTGCGGCCACGGCCGAGGATGTCCTTGCCGGTCAGGGCGTCCGGGATGGTCGCGGCCTGGATCGGGAAGGGGGTTGTCACGCCGTTCTGTGCGAGCTTGCGCACGATGCCCTCGGGGAGGCCGAGGTCGGCGAAGGTGATCTGGGGGGACTGAGGGGTGTCAGTGGCCTCGGGGGCCTCGGTGACCTCGGTCGTCACGTCGGTGAGTTCGTTGTCGTTCTCGGACACGACGATCTGGTCAGTACTGGACACGGACATGCGAATGCGAAACCTTCCGGAGTCTCTTCGGCACGCGCCCGTCAACTCCGTGATTCGCTCACGACCGCCTCAATGCGGTCCGCCACGGCAAAGGAGAGTACGCGCCACACGGCGCGCTCTGTGGTGGCGCCGGGCAAATGGGATCAAACGATCTACCACCATACGCACCCACCACCCCTGAAGGCAAACCGACCCCCATAACCGCAGGCCGGCCCCCCTCTCCCGGCAGCGCCGGCGACGCACAGCGGTCGGCCTCACAGCCGTACCGGCAGGCACCGCCCTCCCAGCCGTACCGGCGGACACCCGGCCTCACAGCCGTACCGGCGGACACGCGGCCTCACAGCCGTACCGCCTGACACCGGCCTCCCCGCGCCCGCCGGCGTCACACCGGGATGCCGGCCGCGGGCGCCGGCACCGGTTCGCGCTGGACCAGCTGCGGCCCCGTCCCCTCGTGGGCCGACGAGGACGGCTCGGCCGACGGCGGCTCCGTGGGGGGTGGTGGCGGGGTGGTGGCCGGCGGTTCGGGCGGCGCCGAGGTGGGAGGCGGCTCCGGCTGGCCCTGGGTCGGCGCGGGATCCCCGGGGGCGACGGTCTTCCCGGGCTTCGTCGGCGCCGCGGAAGCGCTGCGCGGCCCCGACGGCGTGGCCGACGCCGAGGCCGACTCCCCGCGTTTCGCCTTGCCGCCGTGCCCGTGCTTGCCGTCGGCCCCCGCGCCACCGTGCCCGAGGGCGCCCTCGCCCCCCACCGGCCAGCCGTCCGGCGCCTCACCGCCGCGCTGTCCCGCCGAGTGCGAGGGTCTGGCCCGGCCGGCGTCGTCCCCCACGTTCACACAGCCTGCCGCCGCCGTGACAGCGAGCACCGTGACGACCAGTCGGACAGGTACGTACATGGGGCGCACGGCGGCCACCTCCGGGGACAAGGAAAGGAGTCAACCTCCCCAACTCCCGCCGCCCGCAAGAGGACACGCGCCGCGTTCGAATCGGCGCTCACCCGTAGCCGAGGGCGTGCAGCCGCGCGTCGTCGATGCCGAAGTGGTGGGCGATCTCGTGCACCACGGTCACCTCGGTCTCCGCCACGACGTCTTCGCGGGTCTCGCACATCCTGAGCGTCGGCCCCCGGTAGACGGTGATCCGGTCCGGCAGGACACCGGCGTACCACTCGCCCCGGTCGGTCAGCGGGGTCCCCTCGTAGAGGCCGAGCAGCTCGGGGTCGTCGGCGGGCGGCTCGTCCTCGACGAACACCGCCACGTTGTCCATGAGCCGCGTCAGCTCCGCCGGGATCCGGTCGAGCGCCTCGGCGACCAGTTCCTCGAACTCCTCGCGCGTCATCTCCAGCACAGGCTCATTGTCCGGTACGCCGGGCCGATGAGCGGGGCCCGTACGCGTGTGATCAAGGCCGGGTGCGCGGCTGCCGTCGCATATCCGCGCCGGGACATGGGCATACGGGACCAATGGCCCGCGTCCCTGTCGCAGCCCTGACCCACCTGCCCAGCCGGATCTCCCACCGCCTACGCCGCACCCGCGAGCCGGCACCGCCCACCCTGGAGCTCACCGAGCGCTCCCGGCCCTGGCTGCGCGCCCTCGGCCTCACGGCGGTCGTCCTCGTCGGTGCCTGGCTGGGCCTGCTGGTCGTCGGCAACGTACGGGCCCCGGTCGGGCCCATGAACACGACGATGGCGCTGCGCCCCTCCCTCACCGGCGGCACGAAGATCAACATCTCGCCGCTCGGCGCGCTGAGCCTGGACAGCCATGTCGCCCCCGTCCGTCTGGACGTCAACGTCGACCAGCTGGACCCGGTGCGCTCGCAGGCCCTGGTCGACCACCCCGAGCGCCTCTCCGGCCTCCAGGACGAGGTCACCGGCGACGTCGAGCACGGCACCCGCGACCTGGCCGTGCGCTCCTGCGTGGCCGTCGTCGCCGGGGCCACGGCACTCGGCCTGGCCGTCTACCGCCGCCCGCGCCGGGCCCTCGCGGCCGGCGGCCTGGCCCTGGCCCTGCTGGCCGCCTCGGGCGCGACGGCGTACGCCACCTGGAACCCGAAGTCGGTCCTGGAGCCGAAGTTCTCCGGCCTGCTCAGCTCGGCACCGTCCGTGGTCGGCAACGCCCGCAGCATCGTCACCGAGTTCGACGTCTACCAGAAGGAGTTGGCGCGCCTGGTGACGAACGTGACCAAGCTCTACGACGTCACGTCCACGCTCCCGGCCTACCGGCCCGACCCCTCGACCATCCGGGTCCTGCACGTCTCCGACATCCATCTGAACCCGGCCAGCTGGAAGATCATCGCCTCGCTGGTGCGGCAGTACAAGGTGAACGTGATCGTCGACTCGGGCGACACGATGGATCACGGCACGGCGGCGGAGAACGGCTTCCTGGACCCGATCGCGGACCTGGGCGCGCCGTACGTCTGGGTGCGGGGCAACCATGACTCGGCGAACACCCAGCGCTACCTGGAGCGCATGAAGAACGTGCACGTCCTGGACGACGGCCGGGCGGAGACCGTCGGCGGCCTGCGCTTCGCGGGCATCGGCGACCCGCAGTTCACCCCCGACCGCTCGGCGGTCCTGGGCGGCGAGGCCTCCGAGGAGCTGGCGGGCGACCGGCTCGCCAGCGCACTGCGCGATCAGCGGGCGGCCGGGACGCCGGTGGACGTGGCGCTGGCCCATGAGCCGACGGCGGCCCGGGAGACGGACGGCGAGGTCCCGCTGGTGCTGTGCGGCCATCTGCACCACGAGGGCACCGAGATGCTGAGGCACGGCACCCGGCTGCGCAGGGAGGGCTCGACAGGCGGCAGCGGCCTGCGGGCGGTGGAGCACCAGTACCCCGCCCCCGTCCAGGCGTCGATCCTCTACTTCGACCGCGGCAGCCGCCGGCTCCAGGCCTGGGACGCGATCGAGCTGGGAGGGCTGGGACTGACCAAGGCCGAGGTCAGCCGCCATCTCGCGGACGACAACCGCCCCGGGACGACCCCCTCCGCCACCCCGTCCGGTCCACCCTCCCGACGGTCCCCGTAAACCGTTTTGGCGATACCCCCCGCCATCCCATATGCTTCTCACGTCCCCGACGCGCTGCGAAGCGCCCAGGCGGGCCGATAGCCCTCATCGTCTAGCGGCCTAGGACGCCGCCCTTTCAAGGCGGTAGCACGGGTTCGAATCCCGTTGGGGGCACGCAAGATCGTGTGCGACACTGTTGCACACAAGCTTGGTCCTGTGGAGCAGTTTGGAGTGCTCGCCACCCTGTCAAGGTGGAGGCCGCGGGTTCAAATCCCGTCAGGACCGCTGGTGTTTCACGTGAAACACCGTGGCTGGGTAGCTCAGTTGGTACGAGCGTCCGCCTGAAAAGCGGAAGGTCGCCGGTTCGACCCCGGCCCCAGCCACAGCCGCCCTGTACAGGGCCTGAGCCCCTCTCCACTTTCACTGGAGAGGGGCTCTTTTGCGTGAGGGTGCGCCTGTATTCGAATGGGCGGTACTCATTCGTTTTCCGTCCTCATTCGCGTCTTTCCAAAGGACGTGCCGCCAGGGACGTCATGCCTCAGTCCGCGCTGCCGGCTGAGCGGCACCGACGGCGGCCACGGCCAGGCACTCCCGACGACCGGCCACGGTCACAGACGGCTCGCATCGCCGCCCGCCCGGCTCACCTCTAGGCGGCGTGGGCGGCGCCGCCCGGGCGGCCGCCCGGATGACGATGCCGCCAGATCAGGAAGACCCCGCAGGAGACGATCAGCCACCCCGCCAGCACCAGGAACGGGAAGGCGTGCTGGTACCCGCGGAAGTACACCGCCGTGTGCTGCGCGTTCACCGAGGCGCCCGGCGGCAGCCAGCGGCCGATCGTGCCGAGCGGGGACGGCAGCAGCGGCCAGGAGACCGCGCCGCCGGACGACGGGTTGCCCAGCAGGACCATCAGGCCCCACGTCGGAAGCATCGCCCAGCGGCCGAAGAGGGTGTTGAACATCGTGAACACCATGCCCGAGGTGAACATCGTCAGGGCGAGGATCAGCCAGGACTCGACGAACGGCAGCGAGAGCGCGCCGAGCAGCCAGTCCACGACCGCGACGATCACGAAGCCGCCCAGCAGCGAGTACGCGGCGGTGAAGGCGATCCGCTCCAGCGGATTCAGCTCCCGGGCGTGCACGCTGAGCTGGATGGCGCCGACGAAGCCGATGATCACCGCGGCGAGCGAGATGTAGAAGATCGCCAGCCCTCTCGGGTCGCCCTTCTGCAGCGGCTTGAGGTCGTGCACCACCACGGGCGTCGCCGTGGCCTTGCCCACCTTCACCGCAGCCTCGGTGAGCACCTGCGCGACCGTCGCCCCGGAGGCCCCGGACACGTCGAGGGTGATGGGCCGGCCGGCGGCGGGCACCTCGAACACCGCGAACTCCTCCTGCTGATCCACCGCGCGCACCGCCGCCTGCCTGCTGCCGTACGGGTGCAGCTTGAGCGAGGCACCCAGGGCCCGTTCCATGCCCGCGATGAAACGCCGGGCCGTCGGCTCGTCGTACCGGCCGACGACAGCGGTGGGAATGCTGTGCGGGGTCGGGTTGGCCATGGCGTAGGTGTAGGAGCCGGCGAAGAGACCGGCGGTGGCGGCGATGATCAGCACCAGGACCGTCGCGGGCAGGAAGGGCGAGGCCCGGAACGCCGCGAAGCGCTCCGAGCGGGTCGGGGGCCGGCCGTGCTCTCCATGCGACGAATCGGGCATAGGGATCACGCTAGAGCAATCAGCGCATACCCCTCTTGTTATGGGCGCCCAGGGGTGCGGACACCCGGGTGCGGAGGCCCGCAGTCAAATCGTTCGCGCGTTTTTCGCGGGGGGTGAGATCCTGGATCGCGTATGTCTACGCATCCCGCCCCCGCCCTCGGCACCCTCGCCCCCCGCCTGACCGAGCTGTCACTGCGCGACGCGCAACGGCTCGGCCGGCGGCTCGAGGGCGCGCGCAAGATCCGCAAGCCGGAAGCCCGCGCCGCCGTCCTCGCCGAGATCGACGCCGAGATCGGCAAGGCCGAGGCCCGGATGGCCGAGCGGCACTCCCGCGTGCCCACGGTCACGTACCCCGAGCAGCTTCCCGTCAGCCAGAAGAAGGACGAGATCGCGGCCGCCATCCGCGATCACCAGGTCGTCATCGTCGCCGGTGAGACCGGTTCCGGAAAGACGACGCAGATCCCGAAGATCTGTCTGGAGCTGGGCCGCGGCGTCCGCGGCATGATCGGCCACACCCAGCCCCGGCGCATCGCCGCCCGCACCGTCGCCGAGCGGGTCGCGGAGGAGCTGAAGTCCCCGCTCGGCGAGGCCGTGGGCTGGAAGGTCCGCTTCACCGACCAGGTGAACCAGGACGCGACCTTCGTCAAGCTCATGACGGACGGCATCCTGCTCGCCGAGATCCAGACCGACCGCGAGCTGCGCGCCTACGACACGATCATCATCGACGAGGCCCACGAGCGGTCCCTCAACATCGACTTCCTGCTCGGCTACCTGGCCCAGCTGCTGCCGAAGCGGCCGGACCTGAAGGTCGTCATCACCTCGGCGACCATCGACCCCGAGCGCTTCTCCCGGCACTTCGGCGACGCCCCCATCGTCGAGGTCAGCGGCCGCACGTATCCGGTGGAGGTGCGCTACCGGCCGCTCCTCGAGGAGGACGAGGAAGAGGCCGACCGCGACCAGATCACCGCCATCACCGACGCCGTGGAGGAGCTGATGGGCGAGGGGAAGGGCGACATCCTCGTCTTCCTCTCCGGTGAGCGGGAGATCCGCGACACGGCCGACGCGCTGGAGAAGAAGAAGTACAGATTCACCGAGGTGCTGCCGCTGTACGCGCGGCTCTCGCACGCCGAGCAGCACCGCGTCTTCCAGCCGCACACCGGACGCAGGATCGTTCTGGCGACCAACGTCGCCGAGACCTCCCTCACCGTGCCCGGCATCAAGTACGTCATCGACCCCGGCTTCGCCCGGATCAGCCGCTACAGCCACCGCACCAAGGTCCAGCGGCTGCCCATCGAGCCCGTCTCGCAGGCCAGCGCCAACCAGCGAAAGGGCCGCTGCGGCCGTACGTCCGACGGCATCTGCATCCGGCTCTACAGCGAGGACGACTTCCTCGCCCGGCCGGAGTTCACGGACGCGGAGATCCTGCGGACGAACCTCGCCTCCGTCATCCTGCAGATGACCGCTGCCGGCCTCGGCGACATCGAGAAGTTCCCCTTCATCGATCCGCCGGACCACCGCAACATCCGCGACGGCGTGCAGCTGCTCCAGGAACTGGGCGCCCTGGACCCGGCCCAGCAGGACCCCCGCAAGCGCCTCACCGTCACCGGCCGCAAACTGGCCCAGCTGCCGGTCGACCCGCGCCTGGCCCGGATGGTGCTGGAGGCCGACAAGAACGGCTGTGTCCGCGAGGTCATGGTCATCGCCGCCGCCCTGTCCATCCAGGACCCGCGCGAGCGCCCGGCAGAGAAGCAGGCCCAGGCCGACCAGCAGCACGCCCGCTTCAAGGACGAGACCAGCGACTTCCTGGCGTACCTGAACCTGTGGCGGTACGTGCGCGAGCAGCAGAAGGAGCGCGGCTCGTCGTCCTTCCGCCGGATGTGCAAGCAGGAGTACCTGAACTTCCTGCGCATTCGCGAATGGCAGGACATCTACACCCAGCTGCGCACGGTCGCCAAGCAGATGGGCATCCACGTCGGGGAGGCCACGGCGGGCGCCGACGCCCCCGCCGACCGCATCCACGTCTCGCTGCTCGCCGGGCTCCTCTCCCACATCGGGATGAAGGACGTGAAGGACGGCAACAAGAACGAGTACCTGGGCGCCCGCAGCGCCAAGTTCGCGATCTTCCCGGGTTCGGCGCTGTTCAAGAAGCAGCCGAAGTTCGTGATGTCGGCCGAGCTGGTGGAGACCTCCCGGCTGTGGGCCCGGGTCAACGCCAGGATCGAGCCCGAGTGGGTCGAGCCGCTCGCCGGCCACCTGCTGAAGCGGACGTACAGCGAACCGCACTGGGAGAAGGACCAGGCGGCCGTGATGGCGTACGAGAAGGCCACGCTGTACGGCGTCCCGATCGTCGCCCAGCGGAAGGTGAACTACGGCCGCATCGACGCCGAGGTCAGCCGCGAGCTGTTCATCCGCAACGCGCTGGTCGAGGGCGACTGGCGCACCCACCACAAGTTCTTCGGCGACAACCGCAGGCTCCTCAGCGAGGTCGAGGAGCTGGAGCACCGCGCCCGGCGCCGGGACATCGTGGTCGACGACGAGACGCTGTTCGACTTCTACGACCAGCGGGTGCCCGAACACGTCGTCTCCGGCGCGCACTTCGACTCCTGGTGGAAGCGCAAGCGGCAGGAGCAGCCGGACCACCTGGACTTCGAGCGGGAGATGCTCATCCGGGAGTCGGCGGAGGCGGTCACCAAAGCCGACTACCCGGACACCTGGCGGCAGGGACAGCTCACGTTCCGGGTGACCTACCAGTTCGAACCGGGCGCCGACGCCGACGGCGTGACCGTGCACATCCCCCTCCAGGTCCTCAACCAGGTCACCGACGAGGGCTTCGACTGGCAGATCCCGGGCCTGCGCGAGGAGGTCGTGACGGAGCTGATCCGCACCCTCCCGAAGCCGATCCGGCGCCACTACGTGCCCGCGCCGAACTACGCGAAGGCCTTCCTGGAGCGGGCGGTGCCCCAGCAGGAGCCGCTGACGGTCACCATGGCCCGCGAGCTGAAGCGCATGGTCGGCGTGCCCTTCGAGGCGGAGGACTTCGACCGGGCCAGGCTCCCGGAGCACCTGAAGATCACCTTCAGGATCGTGGACGAGCGGCGCCGCAAGCTGGCCGAGGACAAGGATCTCGAGGCCCTGAAGCTGCGCCTGAAGCCGAAGGCGCGCCAGGCCCTCTCCCAGGCGGCGGCCGCGACCGCGTCCCGGGAGGGCGGCGAGTCCCTGGAGCGGGGCGGCCTCACCGACTGGACGATCGGCTCGCTCACCCGCGTCTTCGAGACCCGCCGGGCCGGCCAGCCGGTCAAGGCGTACCCGGCGCTGGTGGACGACGGCGACACGGTCTCCGTCCGGCTCTTCGACACGGAGGCCGAGCAGGCGGAGGCCATGTGGAAGGGCACCCGGCGGCTCATCCTGCGCAACATCCCGGTGAACCCGGCGAAGTTCGCCTCGGAGAAGCTGACGAACCAGCAGAAGCTGGCCCTGTCGGCGAACCCGCACGGCTCCATCCAGGCCCTGTTCGACGACTGCGCGATGGCCGCCGCCGACAAACTGATCGGCGACTTCGGCGGGCCGGCGTGGGACGAGGAGTCGTACCGGAAGCTGTACGACAAGGTGCGCGCGGAGATCGTGGACACGACGGTCCGCACGGTCGGCCAGGTCCAGCAGGTCCTCGCGGCCTGGCAGGCCTGTGAACGGCGCCTGAAGGGCGTGCGCAGCCCCGTGCTGCTCGCCAACCTGACGGACGTCCGCAAGCAGCTGGACGCCCTCGTGAAGCCCGGCTTCGTCACCTGGGCCGGGATACGGCGCCTGCCCGACCTCGTGCGCTACCTGGTGGCCGCCGACCGGCGCCTGCAGCAGATGCCGACGGGCGTCCAGCGGGACACCACGCGGATGGAGAAGGTCCACGAGATGCAGGACGAGTACGCCTGGCTCCTGGAACAGCTCCCCCAGGGCCGGCCGGTCCCCGCCGCGGTGCTGGAGATCCGCTGGATGATCGAGGAGCTGCGGGTCAGCTATTTCGCCCACGCGCTGGGCACCGCGTATGCCGTCTCCGACAAGCGGATCGTGAAGGCGATCGACGCCGCCGCTCCGTAACCGTCCACACACAGACGGTGAGTTCGACCAGGCGGGCACACCTCCTGTACAGTCTCTTCTCGCAGCGCAAGACACCAAGTCGAACGCCGCGAAACCTGGTCCTGTGGAGCAGTTTGGAGTGCTCGCCACCCTGTCAAGGTGGAGGCCGCGGGTTCAAATCCCGTCAGGACCGCAAGAAGACTGAGGCCCGCACCCGCAAGGGATGCGGGCCTCAGTCGTCCCACCACGACCCGCCCACACCCCCGAGGCCGCGCCCGCGGCGAAGCCGCCATCGAACACAGCACATCCCGTCAGGACCGCAAGAAAACCGAGGCCCGCACCCGCAAGGGATGCGGGCCTCAGTCGTCCCACCACGACCCGCCCACACCCCCGAGGCCGCGCCCGCGGGCGGCAACGGGCCACACCACACTCCACCAGGCCAAGGGCCCGCACCCGCAAGGGATGTGGGCCCTTCCCGTGCGCCGGCCGGCTCTCGGTAGCCGGTCCGCTCGGGGCGCTGGAAGGGTTCGCGCCCTTGACGACGTCACATTCGCTCGGTACCCAGAGTGCAGGGCCCGTTTCCCCTGTGCGGCTCCGGAGGTGACGTATGGCGGCATCGGCGAGGCACGAGACGCGAGCGCTCCTGAGGGCCCACCTGGCGGCCGCCTCGGAGTACCGGCACTTCACCCGCCACTGCCCCATCTGCCATCGCCTGCTGCGGCTGGCCATGGACACCGGGCCCCGGCCCGACGACACGAGCGACGAAGCGGAGGACGAAAGTCCCCGCAACGCGTGACGGATGTCCACGCCCGCCGCGCGGAGCGTGGGAGGCTGAGCGCGAGCGCCCAATAACCCACCGGAGCCACGGGCAACAAGCCAACCCGCGTGTGACGGGAGTCACCGCATGACTTTCGGGAAGTGCGGCACTTACCCCGGTCATACAACCGATCAATTTAATATGTGCAATTGCACCTCGTTCAGAGGTCACGCACAGCTCTTCCGACAGCCCTCCCCAGACTCCGACAAGGCCGCTCACAGAGGCACCCGCACCGCCATGACGGCCGCACAAAAAAGATCGCGCTGGACCCGGCGGAGTCCAGCGCGATCTACGACGCACCCTGTGGCGCTGCCTGAAACGTTCTCTTCGGCTTGGGCGTGGGCCCTGTTGGGGCAGGTCCCGCGTCGCTTGGAGCTAGGGTTCCGGGCGTCTCGACGGGTTGGGGGACCAGCCGTTTCGCCCGATATTCGGTTGTTCAGGCCTCGCTGCGCTGCTGCGGGATACCCGCGAGAAGAGCGCGAACCTCGGCCTCGCGGTAGCGGCGGTGCCCGCCGAGCGTACGGATGGACGTGAGCTTGCCGGCCTTCGCCCACCGCGTGACCGTCTTGGGGTCGACACGGAACATGGTGGCGACCTCAGCCGGGGTCAGCAGCGGCTCGGCATCAGGGGTGCGAGCGGTCATGAGCGGCCTCCTCGGGAGAACCGAACCTTCTCGGTTCTTTCCTCTAAATTCTGCACCTTGACCCGCGTTGCCCGAAATGGCGGACGCGAGTCGAGTCGGTTATAGGACGAACGGCTTGTCCTCGGCACTACAACTACACCATCTGTCCAGCCGCGTCGGCCAAACCGATGGAATTGCCCTCCCAGGTGTCCATCAGCGACGGATGCCGATGGACCATGCCATAGCGGACAGTCACGCCACTGTGACGATCAGTCACAGGGCGATCAGGAGGCACCAGACCCCCCAGAGCGGGGCAATGCTGAGATTTCGCCCACACCGCAACACAGTTGGGCGAACAGAATCCTCCCCGGACTCCTTGTCCTATTTTGGCACGAGGAGGGGCAAGAGGCGCAAGGGCCCAGTAAGTGCGGTCCGTCACGCTTCAGCCACCCTTGACACAAAAGCCCGGATCGGGACCAACGTCCCATCAGCTGGTGAAGTGCCCTTGACCGTACGCTGTTCGACGACATCTCAGCCGTGAGCCAGGTCACTATCCCGGCGGTTCTGTTGAAACGTCAGTTCGTCAGTTGGCCGACCGGCGGTCCCGCACCGACCGCCAGCGCTCCGCGAGCCGCCCGTAAGCCGCTCCGGCCGCCGCCGAGTCGCCCCGGCGCAGCGCCTCGATGCCGCCGGCCACGTCCGCCGCCGAGTGATCGTCCTCCAGCTCGCCGGCCGGCAGCACGTGCACCAGTCCGCCGTAGTCCAGCTCCACCAGGGAGCGCGGGTGGAACTCCTCCAGCCAGCGGCCGACGTCCACCAGGCCGTCGATCAGCGGGCTCTCCTCGACGGTGTCCCGCAGCGTCCGCAGCGCCCGTGCCACCCGGCGCCTGGCCTGCACCATGGGCGTGCGGTAGCGCAGCACTGGCGGGACCTCCGCGGTCCCCTTGTCGTACCGCCGCTCCTCGTCCGAGACCAGCACGAACCAGCTCAGCGGCACCTGCCAGGTCGCCGTGCGGATCCAGGGGCGGGCGTCGGGGTTGCGGGCGAGCCACCGCTCGTAGTCCTGGGCGGCCTGGTCGCGCACCACCGGCGGCAGCACCGCGTCCAGCACGTTCGGGGGCAGCTCCCCCTCGATCTCACCGAGGGCCTGCCAGCCGCGCAGCCGGGTGCGCCAGGGGCACACGCAGGTGACCCCGTCGATCTCCAGCACGAAGGCGTCCCCGCTCTCGTGCACCGGCACCGCGATCGGCGGCGTGGGCAGCAAGTCCGCGAGCGAGCGGCGCAGTTCGTCCTGGTAGGACGGGCGGTCGGGACGGCGGGCGTACCCCGCCCAGTGGGCGCGTTCCGGCTCCGGAAAGGCGCCCAGCGGCTCGTACACGCGCAGGTACGCGGCGTAAGGGACGACCACGGAGGACACCTTGGGCACGCCTGCTCACTCCCCATCGGAACGGGCTCGAAACCACGGCAAATCGTCCCACGGTCATGCGTGCATGAGCGGCACGCGCGAGTGATCCTGAACACTGCGCGGATGGTGGCCGGGGACAGGCTCTACGCTCATGCCAGCGCCCCCGCCGCCCTCCCTGCCACAAGCGTGGGAGGACCCCCCGGGGACCGACCCACCCGCCGCTACTTGCACAGGAGTCACCACAGTGACCGACGTAACCGGCGCACCTGCTGATGTCCTGCACACCCTGTTCCACTCGGACCAGGGCGGCCATGAGCAGGTCGTGCTCTGCCAGGACCGCGCGACCGGGCTGAAGGCCGTGATCGCCATCCACTCCACCGCCCTGGGCCCCGCCCTCGGCGGCACGCGCTTCTACCCGTACGCGACCGAGGCGGAGGCCGTCGGCGACGCGCTCAACCTCGCGCGCGGGATGTCGTACAAGAACGCCATGGCCGGACTGGACCACGGCGGTGGCAAGGCCGTGATCATCGGCGACCCGGAACGCGACAAGACCGAGGAACTGCTGCTCGCCTACGGGCGCATGGTGGCCTCCCTCGGCGGCCGCTACGTCACCGCGTGCGACGTCGGCACCTACGTCGCCGACATGGACGTGGTGGCCCGCGAGTGCCGCTGGACCACCGGCCGCTCCCCCGAGAACGGCGGCGCCGGCGACTCCTCCGTCCTCACCGCCTTCGGCGTCTACCAGGGCATGCGCGCCTCCGCCCAGCACCTGTGGGGCGACCCCCTGCTGCGGGGCCGCAGGGTCGGCATCGCCGGCGTGGGCAAGGTCGGTCACCACCTGGTCCGGCATCTGCTGGACGAGGGCGCCGAGGTCGTGATCACGGACGTGCGCGAGGACGCCGTCCGGCGCATCCTCGACCAGCACCCCGAAGTGACGGCCGTCGCCGACACCGAGGCGCTGATCCGGTCCGAGGGGCTCGACGTCTACGCCCCCTGCGCCCTCGGCGGTGCCCTGAACGATCCCACCGTGCCGGTGCTCACCGCCCGCGTGGTGTGCGGCGCGGCCAACAACCAGCTCGCCCACCCGGGCGTGGAGAAGGACCTCGCCGACCGCGGGATCCTCTACGCGCCGGACTACGTGGTGAACGCCGGCGGGGTCATCCAGGTGGCGGACGAGCTGCACGGGTTCGACTTCGACCGGTGCAAGGCGAAGGCGGCGAAGATCTTCGACACCACGCTGGCCATATTCGCACGTGCGAAGGAAGACGGGATTCCGCCGGCCGCGGCGGCCGACCGGATCGCCGAGCAGCGGATGGCCGAAGCCCGCGGCGGGCACGCGGCGCGCTGAAGCGATCGCACCCCCGAGCGGTACCCGCCGGTGGGAACTTCGAGAGAACTCTCACTTCCACCGGCGGGTCGTACCCCGATAAGTGGTTAAAATCGCCACTGACCAGCGAGGACGGGGCGCCTCGATGGTCCTGTGCACACGCGCGTGCTGCGGGCGACGTACCGTATGGGCGCGGGCTCAGGTACCGTGGAAGCCCTACGGACCGGCCTCTCCGCGGAGGGTCCGTTCCGGATCATGAACGCGTGTCAGACTCTGGGGCCATCGAGCCCCGTCACCGAGGGGGTCGAGCCATGGGGCGCGGCCGGGCCAAGGCCAAGCAGACAAAGGTCGCCCGCCAGCTGAAGTACAACAGCGGTGGGACTGACCTGTCACGTCTGGCCAGTGAACTGGGCGCATCGACTTCGAGCCAGCCGCCGAACGGCGAGCCGTTCGAGGACGATGAGGACGATGAGGACGATCTTTACTCTCGGTACGCCGACCTCTATGAGGACGACGACGAGGACGAGGACGAAAGTCCCTCACAACACCGTCGCGGCGCTTGACCTTGCACTGAGCACACAGCCGGTCGGTGGCACAGCCACCGACCGGCTTCTGTGCTGTCCGCACGGTCAGGCGGCGTAGTCCCCCACCAGCTCCGCGCCGCTCTCCTTGGCTCCCCGGTCCGTGATCTCGCCGGCCACCCAGGCCTCGACACCGCGGTCGGCCAGGGTCGCGAGGGCCACCTCGGTGGACTCCTGCGGGACGATGGCCATCATGCCGACGCCCATGTTCAGGGTCTTCTCCAGCTCCAGGCGCTCCACGTTCCCGGTCCTCCCGACCAGGTCGAAGATCGCGCCCGGAGTCCAGGTGGTCCGGTCGACCACGGCGTGCAGGCCGTCCGGGATGACCCGGGCCAGGTTGGCCGCGAGTCCGCCGCCGGTGATGTGGCTGAAGGCGTGCACCTCGGCCGTGTGGGTCAGCGCCAGGCAGTCCAGCGAGTAGATCTTCGTGGGCTCCAGCAGTTCCTCGCCGAGGGTGCGGCCCAGCTCCGCGATCTCCGTCTCCAGGGCGAGGCCGGCACGGTCCAGCAGCACGTGGCGGACCAGGGAGTACCCGTTGGAGTGAAGACCGGAGGCCGCCATGGCGATCACCGCGTCACCCTTGCGGATGCGATCCGCGCCCAGCAGCCGGTCGGCCTCCACGACACCGGTACCGGCGCCTGCCACGTCGAAGTCGTCCTCGCCCAGCAGGCCGGGGTGCTCGGCGGTCTCACCGCCCACCAGGGCGCAGCCGGCCAGCACACAGCCCTCCGCGATGCCCTTGACGATGGCCGCGACGCGCTCGGGGTGGACCTTGCCGACGCAGATGTAGTCCGTCATGAACAGCGGCTCGGCACCGCACACCACGATGTCGTCCATGACCATGGCGACCAGGTCGTGGCCGATGGTGTCGTAGACGCCCATCCGGCGGGCGACGTCGACCTTGGTGCCGACGCCGTCCGTGGCGGAGGCGAGCAGCGGGCGCTCGTAGCGCTTGAGGGCGGAGGCGTCGAAGAGCCCGGCGAAGCCGCCGAGGCCGCCCAGGACCTCGGGCCGCCGGGTCTTCTTCACCCACTCCTTCATCAGCTCGACGGCGCGGTCGCCCGCCTCGATGTCGACACCCGCGCTCGCGTAGCTGGCACCCGTACCCGTGTGCGGGGCACGCTGATCAAAACCGGCAGAAGACATGACCTTGAGAACTTTCGTGTCGTACCGCGTGAACAGCGGGAATTACGGGCGACGGATCGCGTCGGCGGCGGCCGTCGCGGCGGGCCCGGCGGCCAGCTCGGTCTCCAGCAGCTGCTTGCCGAGCAGCTCGGGGTCCGGCAGCTCCATCGGGTACTCGCCGTCGAAGCAGGCGCGGCACAGGTTCGGCTTGGCGATCGTGGTCGCCTCGATCATGCCGTCGATGGAGATGTAGGCCAGGGAGTCGGCGCCGAGGCTCGTGCCGATCTCCTCGATGGTCATCCCGTTGGCGATCAGCTCCGCGCGGGTGGCGAAGTCGATGCCGAAGAAGCAGGGCCACTTCACGGGCGGGGAGGAGATCCGGATGTGCACCTCGGCGGCGCCCGCCTCGCGGAGCATGCGCACCAGGGCCCGCTGGGTGTTGCCGCGGACGATCGAGTCGTCCACGACGACCAGGCGCTTGCCCTTGATGACTTCCTTCAGCGGGTTCAGCTTCAGGCGGATGCCCAGCTGCCGGATGGTCTGCGAGGGCTGGATGAAGGTGCGGCCCACGTAGGCGTTCTTCACCAGGCCCGCGCCGAAGGGGATGCCGGACGCCTCCGCGTAGCCGATGGCGGCCGGCGTGCCGGACTCCGGGGTCGCTATGACCAGGTCGGCCTCGACGGGGGCTTCCTTGGCCAGGCGGCGGCCCATCTCCACGCGGGAGAGGTACACGTTGCGGCCGGCGATGTCGGTGTCCGGACGGGCCAGGTACACGTACTCGAAGACGCAGCCCTTGGGCTTCGCTTCCGCGAATCGCGAGGTGCGCAGCCCGTTCTCGTCGACGGCGATGAACTCGCCCGGCTCGATCTCACGGACGTAGGCGGCGCCGCAGATGTCGAGGGCGGCGGACTCGGAGGCGACCACCCAGCCGCGCTCCAGCCGGCCGAGGACCAGCGGGCGGATGCCCTGCGGGTCGCGGGCGGCGTAGAGGGTGCCCTCGTCCATGAAGACGAGGGAGAAGGCGCCCTTCACCTTCGGGAGCACCGCGTGCGCGGCCGACTCGATGGTCAGCGGCTTGCCGTCCTCGTCGACCTGGGCGGCCAGCAGCGCCGTCAGCAGGTCGGTGTCGTTGGTGGCCGCGACCCTGGTGGAACGGCTGTTGTTGTCGTTCGGCAGTTCGGCGACCATCTCGGCGAGCTGCGCCGTGTTGACCAGGTTGCCGTTGTGGCCGAGCGCGATCGAGCCGTGCGCGGTGGCACGGAACGTCGGCTGGGCGTTCTCCCATACGGAGGCGCCGGTCGTCGAGTAGCGGGCGTGTCCGACCGCGATGTGGCCCTGGAGCGAGCCGAGGGAAGTCTCGTCGAAGACCTGGGAGACCAGGCCCATGTCCTTGAAGACGAGGATCTGGGAGCCGTTGCTGACCGCGATTCCCGCGGATTCCTGACCCCGGTGCTGGAGGGCGTAGAGCCCGAAGTACGTGAGCTTTGCGACCTCTTCACCCGGAGCCCAGACGCCGAAGACGCCGCAAGCGTCCTGGGGGCCCTTTTCGCCGGGAAGCAGATCGTGATTGAGTCGACCGTCACCACGTGGCACGCCACCGAGTGTAGGCGAGGTCGTCCACTGGTCCGAATTGGGGATGCGCGCCGGTGCCGCGCCAGGTTTAGCCGATCACCTTGTCGGATTCCGCGTTTTCCCTGGTCAGCGCGGCAGGTTGGCCGCTACACCCGGCGTCCGGGCCCTCGGGGCGGGGTGCCCTGGGTCCGGTCTGCCGGATACCTGAGTGAGGTGTCGCACATCAATCGGGTGCGCGGCTGAGGTGGACGCGGTCACCGTCGCCGTCGGTGAGGGTCAGCTTCGCCTTGTCGGCCTTGGCGACGAGCGTGCCGGTGGTCAGGATCCGGGCGAGGGTGCGCTCGAAGTCCATCCGGTCCGGCGCGCAGGCCATCCTGGTCGTCCGCAGGGCACCGAAGGTGATCCGGTCGCCGTGCACGGTGGCCCGGGCGCTGAACTGGTTGCAGCCGAGATTCCCGGCCGCCCTGCCGTCCTCGTCGATGCGCAGGCGGGCGGTGGCGGGGGCGTGCCGGGTGGTACCGCCGGCGGTGACGTCGTCGACCCGCCAGTCGATCCCGGTCACCGACTGCTGGACGCTCACCGCACCACTCTCCGCCTTCCCACTGCCACAGGCCACCGCGAACGGGACGAGCACGGCGGCCACCACCAGGGTCATGCGCTGCTTGTACCGGTTCATACGGGTTCGACGGACCGGCGGTACGACCGGTTCCGCTACGCCATCAGCGGCAGCAGATCCCCGATGTCCGCCCGCTCCCCGCTCGCGCTGAGCTTCGCCTGCGCCACGGCGTCCTTCCAGGCCACCCGGCCGGTGGCGAGCCGCACCCAGGTCAGCGGGTCGGTCTCCACGACGTTGGGCGGGGTGCCGCGGGTGTGCCGGGGCCCCTCGACGCACTGCACGACGGCGTACGGCGGCACGCGCACCTCGGTGGAGCCGCCGGGCGCCTTCACGGCGAGGGCGTCGGCGAGCAGCCGGGTGGCGGCGGCCAGGGCCTGGCGGTCGTACGGGACCTCCAGCCCCTCGACGGCGGCGTTCAGATCGTCGGTGTGGACGACGAGTTCGACGGTCCGGGTGACGAGGTAGTCGTCCAGCGGCAGCGCCCCCGCGTTGGTCTCAAGCAGCCGGCCGCCGGGGTGCTCGGTGAGCAGCGCGCGCAGGCCGGCCTCGACGTCGGCGAGGTAGGCGGTGAGGTCGGAGCGGCCGGCGGCGAGGTCCCGGGTGAACTCGTCGATGGCGGCCGCGGCGGCGGCGGTGGCGAAGGGCCACTCGGCCACCGTGACGTCCTGCCGGGGCGGGGCCGGACGGTCCAGTGCGCGGTGGACGGCGGTGAGCGCCATGCCGAAGTGCGCGATCAGTTCCTGGACGGTCCAGTCGCCGAGCCGGGTGGGCAGCGCGAGCTGCTCGGGGGTGAGGCCGCGGACGGCCTCCCGGACGTTTCCGAACTGGGCGAGGACCGCGGCGCGGGTCCTGGCGGGGTCGTAGCTGCGGGCACGCTTCTTGGCCGGTGGCATGAGAACGACCTTATGCCCGCAGGGGGGGTCCTTCACCGGCTGGTCCGCGGACCGCGTCGGGGCGGGGCAACGGCCCGCGCCCCAGACCGCGTTCGCCGCGGAAGCCCACGCCCTCCCCCGCCGTCCGCCGATCATCCGCGCCCGGTGCGCGCACCGGTTCTCCGCGACTTCGTTATCGCGGGCCGGAGTTCGGCACCGGCGAAGGCCCTGTCCGGCGTCGCGGACAGGGCCTTCGCACGGCGGGCGGTGCCTACGCGAGCAGCGCCGGGATCGTCCCCTCGTGGGCCTCGCGCAGATCGGCGAGGGAGAGGGCGAACTCGCCCTGGACCTCGACGTGGTCGCCGTCCACGACACCGATGCGGGTGGCCGGCAGGCCGCGCGCACCGCACATGTCGTTGAAGCGGACTTCCTCCGAGCGCGGCACGGCGACGATCGCGCGCCCGGCCGACTCGGAGAACAGGAAGGTGAACGCGTCCAGACCGTCCGGGACGATCAGCCGCGCGCCCTTGCCGCCGAGCAGCGCGGACTCCACGACCGCCTGGACCAGGCCGCCGTCGGACAGGTCGTGCGCGGAGTCGATCATGCCGTCGCGGGAGGCGGAGATCAGGATCTCGCCCAGCAGCCGCTCCCGCTCCAGGTCGACCCGCGGGGGCAGGCCGCCGAGGTGGTCGTGGACGACCTGGGACCAGGCCGAGCCGCCGAACTCCTCACGCGTGTCGCCGAGGAGGTAGAGCAGCTGGCCCTCCTCCTGGAAGGCGACCGGCGTGCGGCGGGCCACGTCGTCGATGACACCGAGGACGGCGACCACCGGGGTCGGGTGGATGGCGGCCTCGCCCGTCTGGTTGTAGAGCGAGACGTTGCCGCCGGTCACCGGGGTGCCCAGTTGCAGGCAGCCGTCGGCCAGACCGCGCACGGCCTCGGCGAACTGCCACATCACCGCCGGGTCCTCGGGCGAGCCGAAGTTCAGGCAGTCGGAGACGGCCAGCGGCCGGGCGCCGGTCGTGGCGACGTTCCGGTACGCCTCGGCCAGGGCGAGCTGGGCGCCCGTGTACGGGTCCAGCTTGGCGAACCGGCCGTTGCCGTCCGTCGCGATGGCGACGCCGAGACCGCTCTCCTCGTCCACGCGGATCATGCCGGAGTCCTCCGGCTGGGCGAGGACGGTGTTGCCCTGCACGAAGTGGTCGTACTGCGAGGTGATCCACTTCTTGGAGGCCTGGTTGGGGGAGGCCACCAGCCTCAGGACCTGGTCCTTCAGCTCCTCGCCCGTCGCCGGGCGGGGCAGCTTGTTCGCGTCGTCGGCCTGGAGGGCGTCCTGCCACTCGGGGCGGGCGTACGGGCGCTCGTAGACGGGGCCGTCGTGGGCGACCGTGCGCGGGTCGACGTCGACGATCTTGCCGCCGTGCCAGAAGATCTCCAGCCGGTCGCCGTCGGTGACCTCACCGATGACGGTGGCGATGACGTCCCACTTCTCGCAGATCTCCAGGAAGCGGTCGACCTTCTCCGGCTCCACGACCGCGCACATGCGCTCCTGCGACTCGCTCATGAGGATCTCCTCAGGAGACAGCGTCGAGTCGCGCAGCGGGACGTCGTCCAGCGTGACGCGCATGCCGCCGGAGCCGTTCGAGGCCAGCTCGGAGGTGGCGCAGGAGAGGCCGGCGGCACCGAGGTCCTGGATGCCGACGACCAGCTTCTCCCTGAAGGCCTCCAGGGTGCACTCGATGAGGAGCTTCTCCTGGAAGGGGTCGCCGACCTGGACGGCGGGACGCTTCGAGGGCTTGGCGTCGTCGAAGGTCTCGGAGGCGAGGATCGACGCCCCGCCGATGCCGTCGCCGCCGGTCCGGGCGCCGTACAGGATGACCTTGTTGCCGGCGCCGGAGGCCTTGGCGAGGTGGATGTCCTCGTGCCGCATCACGCCGATGGCACCGGCGTTGACCAGCGGGTTGCCCTGGTAGCAGGCGTCGAAGACGACCTCGCCGCCGATGTTGGGCAGGCCCAGGCAGTTGCCGTAGCCGCCGATGCCCGCGACGACGCCCGGCAGGACGCGCTTGGTGTCGGGGTGGTCGGCGGCGCCGAAGCGCAGCGGGTCCACGACCGCGACCGGGCGCGCGCCCATCGCGATGATGTCGCGGACGATGCCGCCGACGCCGGTGGCCGCGCCCTGGTAGGGCTCCACGTAGGACGGGTGGTTGTGCGACTCCACCTTGAAGGTGACCGCGTAGCCCTGGCCGACGTCCACCACACCGGCGTTCTCGCCGATGCCGACGAGCAGCGCGTCGCTCTGCGGCGCCTTCTCGCCGAACTGGCGCAGGTGCACCTTGGAGGACTTGTACGAGCAGTGCTCGGACCACATGACCGAGTACATGGCGAGTTCGGCGCCGGTCGGGCGGCGGCCGAGGATGTCCACCACCCGCTCGTACTCGTCCTTCTTCAGGCCGAGTTCGGCCCAGGGCAGCTCGACGTCGGGGGTCGCGGCCGCGTGCTCGACCGTGTCCAGAGGCGTCCGGCTCATGCGTTGACCAGCTTCTTGAGGATCGAGGTGAAGAAGGGCAGGCCGTCGGTACGGCCCGTACCGATCAGCGGCTCGACGGCGTGCTCCGGGTGCGGCATGAGGCCGACGACGTTGCCCGCCTCGTTGGTGATGCCGGCGATGTCCCGCAGCGAGCCGTTCGGATTGAAGCCCACGTACCGGAACGCGACCCGGCCCTCGGCTTCCAGCATGTCCAGTGTGTGGTCGTCGGCGACGTACCGGCCGTCCATGTTCTTCAGCGGGATGTGGATCTCCTGGCCCGCGCGGTAGTCGCCGGTCCAGGAGGTCTCCGCGTTCTCCACCCGCAGCCTCTGGTCGCGGCAGATGAAGTGGAGGTGGTCGTTGCCGAGCATCGCGCCCGGGAGGAGGTGGGCCTCGGTGAGGATCTGGAAGCCGTTGCAGATACCGAGGACCGGCAGTCCGGCCTTCGCCTGCTCGACGATCGGGTCCATCACCGGCGAGAAACGGGCGATGGCACCGGCCCGCAGGTAGTCACCGTAGGAGAATCCACCGCACAGCACGACGGCGTCGACCTGCTTGAGGTCCTTGTCCTTGTGCCAGAGGGCGACGGGTTCGGCGCCGGCGATACGGATCGCGCGCTGCGTGTCCCGGTCGTCGAGGCTGCCCGGGAAAGTGACGACGCCAATACGAGCGGTCACTTCGCGGCCTCCGCGACTTCCGCCGCCTCTTCCACCTTGACGGTGAAGTCCTCGATCACCGTGTTGGCGAGGAAGGATTCCGCAAGATCGTGGATGCGGGCGAGTGCGGCCTCGTCGACCGGCCCGTCGACTTGCAGTTCGAAACGCTTTCCCTGACGTACGTCCGAGATCCCCTCGAAACCCAGGCGCGGCAGCGCACGCTGGACCGCCTGGCCCTGGGGGTCGAGGATCTCCGGCTTGAGCATGACGTCGACTACGACGCGTGCCACTGGCACTCCCGGTGTGTGGTGCTGAGCAGGTTCCTTCAGACTACCCGTACAAAATTTCTACGCGGGTAGAGTTGTAGGAAACTACGTGAGGCGCATCACGATAGGGTGTCGAAGCCGGACCGCCGTGAAAAGTTCTGGGAAAGTTCGGGAGACCGTCCGCGACCCCTATTGCGCCCGGACACGCGGACGGATTTAGTCGGGCTTCACTTTGCATTGCCGGGCACTGTACAAATGAATTGGCAATAGCCGATACTCGGCACGTCATCGCCGTTGAGCTGTATCGACGTGCCGCACGAAGGGACCGATATTCGTGGCGCAAAAGGTCGTGGTCACTCTCTTTGACGACATCGACGGCTCGGAAGCGGCGGAAACGATCGCCTTCGGACTCGACGGCAAGTCGTACGAGATCGACCTGAACGAAACCAACGCCAAGAAACTGCGCAAGGCGCTCGCGCCCTACGTGGAGGCCGGCCGCAAGCGGTCACGGTCCGGCAAGGCGTACAAGCAGACGGAGGTCGCCCCCGACCCGGCGGCCGTCCGGGCCTGGGCCCAGGCCAACAAGATGGACGTGCCGGCCCGCGGGCGCATCCCCAAGAAGGTCTACGAGGCGTTCAGCTCCGCCCAGTGAGCCCGCGAAGGGGCGGTTCCCGGGGCTCCGTCAGCGAGCCCCGGGGGCCGTGCACTTGGGGCATTTGGGAGCCTTCGGGGAACCGACTTGCGCTACCCCCCTGCCGATCAGCTAATGTCTGGGACACGCCGAGGGGCGAGGCCGCAGGGCCGGATCCCGAGGATCGTGCGGGTGTAGTTCAGTAGTAGAACATCCCCCTTCCAGGGGGAAGGCGCAGTGTGCAATTCCTGTCACCCGCTCTGGCACCGGTCATGACCACCCTTGTGGATCAGGTAGGCTGGTGCTCGCACCGATCGGTGGGAGCCGGTCGGAGGCAGTGCGGACGTAGCTCAGTTGGTAGAGCGCAACCTTGCCAAGGTTGAGGTCGCGAGTTCGAGCCTCGTCGTCCGCTCGGGAATGAGACCCCGGTCCACTGGACCGGGGTCTTTTCGTATGCCCCGCGCCACTCTGACATTTGTCATGCCGGGCGATGACACCGCGCACTGCCCCGCCGCCCTGGGCGCCGGGACGCTGGACGCATGGACAACGACGAACACGAGCACGTGATCGAGGTCACCGGCCTCGAACGTGTCTACGGGGACGGGTTCGAAGCGGTACGCGGCATCACCTTCCCCGTGGCACGCGGGGAGATCTTCGCCCTGCTGGGCACCAACGGCGCCGGCAAGACGTCCACGCTGGAACTGCTGGAGGGGCTCGCCGCACCGGCCGGGGGCCGGGTCCGGATCCTCGGCCACGACCCCTGCCTGGAGCGCGCCGCCGTACGCCCCCGCACCGGTGTGATGCTCCAGGAAGGCGGCTTCCCCTCCGAACTGACCGTCGCCGAGACCGCCCGCATGTGGGCGGCCTGCACGAGCGGGGCACGGCCGCAGGCGGAGGCACTGGGGCTGGTGGGGCTCGCGGACAAGCACAGGGTGCGGGTCAAGCAGCTGTCCGGCGGGGAGCGGCGCCGCCTGGACCTGGCGCTCGCCCTGCTCGGCGACCCCGAGGTGCTCTTCCTCGACGAGCCGACGACCGGCCTCGACGCGGAAGGCCGCCGGGACGCCTGGCAGTTGGTGCGGGCGCTGCGAGACGCCGGTACGACCGTGCTGCTCACCACGCACTACCTGGAGGAGGCCGAGCACCTCGCCGACCGGCTGGCCATCCTGCACGAGGGCCGCATCGCCGCGTCCGGCACCCCGGCCGAGGTCACCGCCGGCCGCCCCGCGCGGATGACCTTCGAACTGCCCGCCGGCTACTTCCTCGGCGACCTGCCCTCCCTCCCCGAACTCGGCGTCTGCGGGCACGAGAGCGACGGCCAGGTCGTGCGGCTGCGCACGACACACCTGCAGCGCACCGCCACCGGGGTGCTGACCTGGGCCGAGCGGACCGGCGTCGAACTGCGCGGCCTGGACCTGCGGTCGGCCTCACTGGAGGAGGCGTTCCTCGGCATCGCCCGGGAGCGGGAGACGGCGGCATGACCGGAATCGAGCGGAAGGGGGGCCGGACCATGCGCCCAGAGCCCACGGCGAACGCCGGCACGGACGGGTCGGACGGCAGCAGGCGCGCGAAGGGGAGTGGTCACGCGGACGGGAGCGGAGGCGCGAGCACCGCCGGACGCGTGGGCGGCACCGGTCCCTTGGGCGGCACCGGACGCGTGGGCAGCACCGGTCCCTTGGGCGGCACCGGGCGCGTGGGCGTCACCGATCCCTTGGGCGGCACCGGGCGCGTGGGCAGCACCGGTCCCTTGGGCGGCACCGGGCGCGTGGGCGGCACCGGGAACGCGGGGAGGAGCGGGCGCGCGGGGAGGAGCGGGAACGCGGGGAGGAGCGGGCGCGCGGGGAGGAGCGGGAACGCGGGGAGGAGCGGGCGCGCGGACGCGAGTGGGCGTATCGGGGGGAGCCGGGGGGTGTGGCGGCGGGTTCGGGGGCTGGCCCGGGCCGAGTTGACGCTTCTCGGGCGCAATCGCGGGGCCCTGTTCACGGCGCTCGTCATGCCGCTCGCGCTGCCGTTCAGCATCCGGCCCGCTCTCGACCGGCTGGATCTGGCGAAGGAGGGGCTGAGCGTCGGCACGACCCTGCTGACGGCCGCGATCGGCTTCTCCTTCCTCTTCGCCGTCTACACCTCTCTGGTCGGCGCGTACGTCGCCCGCCGCGAGGAACTGGTCCTCAAGCGGCTGCGCACAGGCGAACTCTCCGACCCCGAGATCCTCGCCGGCACCGCGCTGCCCGCGGTCGTCACAGGCCTCGCCCAGGCCGTCGTCCTGTGCGCCGGCTGCGCCGCACTGCTGCACACCGGCGCGCCGAGGGCGCCGTACCTGCTGGTGCCCGGGCTGCTCGCCGGGCTCGTGATCAGTGCCGCGCTCGCCGCGCTCACCGCGTCCTTCACCCGCACCGTGGAGAGCGCCCAGGTGACCGCGCTGCCTCTGGTGTTCGTGTCCATGGCCGGCTCCGGGATCACGGTGCCCACCGAGGTCATGGGGGACCGGTTCGCCTCCGTCTGCCGGCTCCTGCCGCTGTCCCCCGCGATCCTGCTCGTCCGGGCCGGCTGGACGGGCCGGTTGAGCGCCTTCGAGACGCTGGGCGCGCTCGTGACCGCGCTGGTCTGGACGATCGTGGCGGTGTTTGCTGTACGCCGGTGGTTCCGGTGGGAGCCGCGGCGCTGAGGAAGGGGGTACGCGCGGATGCTGGAGCGGGTACGGCGGTGGCAGCGGCGGCACTGGCGGGAGCGGAGCAAGGCCGAGCGGGTGGAACTGCAGACCCTGCTCACCTGGCACGTCAGCATCTGGACGTTCTCACTGGGCTGGCTGATGCTGCCGCTCGTCGGCGGGCTGGACCGGCGTCCCGCGCCGTTGGCGCTCGGCGGCCTGATGGTCGCCGTGAGCCTGCTGCAGTGCGCGGCCGCGGGCCGGCTGCTGCGGCCGGCGCTCGACCACTACCTCGGCCGCGCCGAACTGCCGGCGCGCGCCCTGCGCCCCGCCGTGTGCCTGTTCGGTCTCGCGCTCGCGCCGACCCTGGCGCTCGCGGCCGTCGACGGAGCCGAACCGGCCGGCATCCGGCTCGCGGTCGCCGCCGCACTCCTGCCGCTCGCGCTTCCGTACGCCCTCCTCGTCCCCATCCGGGTGTTCCTGCGCCGGTCCGCCGTGCTCGTGGCGCTGATCGCGGCCGCGTTCGCGGCCGTCCGCCCGAGCGGCCTCGGCGTGCTCGCCGCCGGCGCGTTCGTCGTCTTCGCCGCCGCCTTCGCCCTGATCGCCACCCGCTGCGGCGCCTGGACCCTCTCCGTGCTCTGGGAGGCGGAACGCGCCCGGGAGATCGAGGCCCGGCTCGCCGTCGCCGAGGAGCGGCTGCGGTTCGGGCGGGATCTGCACGACGTGCTGGGCCGGAACCTGTCCGTGATCTCCCTCAAGAGCGAGCTGGCCGTACAACTGGCCCGGCGCGGGCGGCCGGAGGCCGTGGAGCAGATGATCGAGGTGCAGCGCATCGCCCAGGAGTCCCAGCGGGAGGTGCGAGCCGTCGTACGCGGCTACCGGGAGGCCGACCTCGAGGCGGAACTCGCGGGTGCGCGGGGCGTGTTGACGGCTGCCGGTATCGAGTGCGAGGTCCGGGCCGAGACCACCGGGCTGCCCGCGCGGGTGCAGTCCGCGCTGGGCTGGGTGGTACGCGAGGCGGCCACCAACGTACTGCGGCACGGGGACGCGAGCCGGTGCACGGTGGGACTAGGGATGCGAGAGGGTCATGTGGTGCTGACGGTGGAGAACGACGGGGTGGCCGGGCCCGGCGGCACCGCGGCCGGCCGGGCGGCGGACGTGGGCGGTGACGGCCCCGGCGACGGCGGCCGGGGCGACGGGTCGGGCGAAGGGTCTGGCGGGGGCTCGGGTGACGGGTCGGGCGAAGGGTCGGGCGGGGGCTCGGGCTACGGCCCAGGCGAACGGTCGGGCGGGGGCTCGGGCGAGGGCTCGGGTGACGGCCCGGGCGAAGGGTCGGGCGGGGGCTCGGGCTACGGCCCAGGCGAACGGTCGGGCGGGGGCTCGGGCGAGGGCCCGGGTGACGGCCCGGGAGAAGGGCCGAGCGAAGGCTCGGGCTATGGCCCAGGCGAACGGTCGGGCGGGGGCTCGGTTGACGGCACGAGCGGCGGGTCGGGCGGGGGCTCGGGGCTCGCCGGGCTGCGGGAACGGCTGGCCGCCGTGGACGGCAGTCTGGAGGCGGGGGCAGTCGGCGAAGGCCGGTTCCGGGTCGTCGCACGGGTGCCGCTGAGTGGCGGCGAGGTCCCGCTCGCGAGGAAGAAAGTGACGGACGTCTCCTCATGACCGGTCCCGTACGGCTGTTGCTCGCCGACGACGAGCATCTGATCCGGGGCGCCCTGACCGCGCTGCTCTCGCTGGAGGACGATCTGCGGGTCGTCGCGGAGGCGGCGAGCGGACCCGAGGCGCTCGCGATGGCCCGGGCGCACGAGCCCGATGTGGCCGTGCTCGATCTCCAGATGCCGGGCGCCGACGGTGTGAGCGTCGCCACATCGCTGCGCGCCGAACTGCCCGGCTGCCAGGTGCTGATCGTCACCGGTCACGGGCGGCCCGGACACCTGAAACGAGCGCTCGCGGCCGGTGTGCGCGGATTCGTCCCGAAGACGGTCAGCGCCCAGCGCCTCGCCGAGATCATCCGGACCGTGCACGCGGGAAACCGTTACGTCGACCCGGAGTTGGCCGCCGACGCGATCTCCGCCGGGGACTCCCCGCTGACCGCACGGGAGGCCGAGGTGCTGGAACTGGCCGCCGAGGGGGCGCCGGTCGCGGAGATCGCCGCGCGGGCCGCGCTGTCCCCCGGGACCGTGCGGAACTACCTCTCCTCGGCCGTCACGAAGCTCGGTGCGGAGAACCGTCACGCGGCGGTACGTCTCGCCCGGGAGCGCGGTTGGGTATAGTTGCTCTCGCGCCACGGCGCACTGCGGACGTAGCTCAGTTGGTAGAGCGCAACCTTGCCAAGGTTGAGGTCGCGAGTTCGAGCCTCGTCGTCCGCTCCACGGCGAAAGGCCCCCGGTTCCACCGGGGGCCTTTTCCATGTCCGGGGCCATTGCCCGGAACCCGTTGCGCAGGGCCGGTGCCCGGGACCGCTTGCCTGGGCCGTGCCCGGGACCGGTCGCCCGGGACCGGCGTCCAGGACCCGGTCCCGCGGGACCGGCGTCTAGGACCAGCCGGTGCCCGTCAGCCGCTCGTACGCCTCCACGTACTTCGCCCTCGTCGCCTCCACGACCTTGTGCGGCAGCGGCGGCGGGGGCTGCTCGCTCCTGCGGTCCCAGCCGGACTCGGCGGAGGTCAGCCAGTCCCGCACGAACTGCTTGTCGTACGACGGCTGCGCGCGGCCCGGCTGCCACTGGTCGGCCGGCCAGAAGCGGGAGGAGTCCGGGGTGAGCACCTCGTCGGCGAGGATCAGCGTGTCCCCGTCGAAGCCGAACTCGAACTTGGTGTCGGCCAGGATGATCCCCCGGTCCCGGGCGATGTCCTGGGCGCGGGAGTACACGGCGAGGGTGGCCTGGCGCAGCTGGGCGGCGGTCTCCGCACCGACCTGACGGGCCACCTCCTCGTAGGAGACGTTCTCGTCGTGCTCGCCGACCTCCGCCTTGGTGGCCGGGGTGAAGATCGGGGCGGGCAGCTGCGAGCCGTCGACGAGGCCTTCGGGGAGGGCGAGGCCGCAGACGGTCCGGGACTCCTGGTACTCGAGCAGGCCGGAGCCGGTGAGGTAGCCGCGGGCCACGCACTCCACCGGGACCATCCGCAGCGACTTGCACACCAGCGTCCGGCCCGCCCAGTCGGCCGGGGCGCCCTCCGGCAGCTCGGTGCTGATCACATGGTTGGGCGCCAGGTCGCGCAGCTGGTCGAACCACCACAGGGAGAGCCGGGTGAGGACGCGGCCCTTGTCGGGGATCTCGGTGGGCAGCACCCAGTCATAGGCGGACATGCGGTCGCTGGCGACCATCACGAGATCGCCCGCCTCGTTCCGGTACAGGTCGCGCACCTTTCCGGTGTGCAGGTGCACCAGGCCCGGAACCTGGATCGGCTCGGGCTTTTCTACGAATCCGGACACGGTTCCTCCCCGTGGTTCTGTCCAAGTGCCTCGATTCTCCCTTATGCGGGCGATCGGATTCGGCCAGGGGGTCGGCCGGGGGCTCCGGCCGTCAGTCGCGCTTGCAGATGCGGTCCAGCAGGTTCGCCGTGGCGCGCTGGATACGGGGGTCCACATGACCCGGGCGGTCCAGGGCGGGGGACCAGGCGAAGGTGCCGGAGGCGAACACCCAGGCGCCGGAGGGGGCTCGGTAGAGGGAGGTCTCCTGGTGGCGCACGGCACCGTCGTTGTCGCTGTAGGGGGAGTGAGCGAGCAGGATGCGCTCGTCGTGCTCGGGCAGCGGGGTGCGGGGGAAGTACCGGTCGGCCTCGCCCGCGACCAGGCCCTCGATCTCGTCGCCCTCCTTCGCGCCGGTCGCCTCCCACAGCCAGTGCCCGGCGTTGCGGACGATCAGCGGGTGCGGCTCGGGCACCCGGCCCGCGTACTGGATGCCGACCAGTTGCTGCTCGGGACGGTCGATCTCCCGCCACAGCACCGGCTTTCCCGGCCCCCTGCGCTTGCGGCAGGTCAGCAGCCGGTCCGGGACGCCCGAGGGGGAGGGCCCCAGCTCCACCTGCCAGTACATGGTGTTGGCGGAGAGGAAGACCAGGGAGGTGCCGCGGTCCCGGGCGTCCTCGACGGCGCGGCGCATCGGCACCGACCAGTACTCGTCGTGCCCGGGGAAGACCAGGCCCCGGTAGCGGCTGGGGTCGACCCGGCCGGCGTGCAGGTCGCGGGCGTCGGCGTAGGCGAGGTCGTAGCCGTAGCGCTCGGCCCAGCGGATGAAGTCGTAGGCGTGGCCGACGTGCAGCGGCAGGCCCGCGCCCGCGTAGGGGCGGTCGAAGGAGACCGTGGTGGCGGCGTCCGCCTCGCCGAGCAGCCGGCCCTGATCGTCCCAGGCGTGGTAGAGGCTGGCGCCGGTGTGGCCGTCCTCCGGGTAGAGGTTGTACGCCTGCCAGGTGACGTCGGGCAGCAGCAGGAGCAGGTCCGCGGGGTGGTCGTCGCGAACCGTGAACGGCACGTGGGAGCGGTAGCCGTCGGTGGTGGTCAGGACGGCCACGTAGGCGCCGATGCTCCAGTGGGTGGGCACCTGGAGGCGCCAGGACAGCCACCAGTGGTGGCAGGACACCGTGCGGTCGGCGGTCAGCGGCCGGGGCTGGACGATCCCGGACAGGCGCGGACTCGTGGTGATCTTGGCCGCGCCGTCGCCGCCGTAGTGGCCGATCCGGTAGATGTCGACGCTGAACTCCTGCGGCGGGTCGACCGTGATGTGGAAGTCGATCGCCTCGCCGGGCGTGACGGCACCGGTGGAGGCGAAGCCCTTGATCTGGCGGTGCACGTCGTCCGCCGAGCGGGGTCCGGAGCCGCTCGACCGCGGCGCCGGGATACGCCCTCTGCCCCCGGCGGCGGTCAGCGGCTGCGGGCTCGGGTCGACGTACCAGGGCACGACGTGTCCCGTGTCGTCGAAATAGGTCTCACTGCCGCGCAGCCAGGGCACCGGGCCCAGGCCGAAGGGGTCCGTGACGGCGTGCGCGAGTGCTCCGGACTCCCAACGGCGGATGTGATCCGAGGCCATGATCGCTCCCCTCCCTGGTGCCCCCGTGTCCCTGTCCCGGCGGTGCTCGGCGTGCTCGGTGGTCGTCGGGCCCGGTGCGCCCGGTCGAGGCGATGTCCCGGGTCCTGGTGTCGTATGTCGCACGCCTTTGCCAAAGGCGTGGTCGGTCCCAGCACATCACATAACGCACGGGCCCGGTCACTAGTCGTTGCGAATTGACCTGAAGTGGAAGTCGCCTCTCCGTATGACGGTCCGGTCGGGCCGGTTCGGGGTGGGAGCGCGCGGGGCGCCGCCTGAGCGGGTCACACGAGGCGTACGGGCTTCTCCGCGCGTATGCCGGACGCGGTCAGCCAGTCGCGCAGCGGACCGGGGTCCCCGTCCTCGATGAGGCTGAGGACTCTCGGCGTCAGGTCGGCGGCGCGCTCGCCGCCCAGCAGCAGGGACGGCCCGTCCAGCCAGTCCAGGGCCGGGGCCGCACCGGCGGTGTCGACGGCCGCGCAGCACACCATCGCCGTGACGTGGTCGGCGAGCAGCTCACGGCCGGTGCGGGGCGGCTGCAGCGGGAACAGCGGCAGGCCGCAGTCGTCCCAGAGGGCGCTCCCGGGGCTCTGCCCGGCCGTGCTCGCAGCGCTCGGCGCGAGGGCCTCCTCGCGGGCCAGCTCGGCGCTCAGACCGGCGGCGAGTACGGCGCTGCGCTCGGTCCCGGGATCGGGGTCCTCGCCGTCGTCGTAGGCGTCGGACGACTCGGCCGGGTCGGTCAGGCCGGTCGTGGTGGTGGCGGGGACCGCGTCGTCGGTGCCGGTGATCGCGGCCTCGGTGCCGGTGATCGTGTCTTCGGCGCCGGTGAGCGCGGTCTCGGTGCCGCTGATCGTGTCTTCGGCGCCGGTGATAGCGGTCTCGGTGCCGGTGATCATGTCGGGGGCGCCGGTGGCCGTGTCCTCCGGGCCGGTGATCGGGGCGTCGACCCCGGTGGCCGTGTCCTCGGTGCCCGTCCGGGTGCCTTTTCCGGTGCCGGTGTCCTCCGGGCCGGTGGTCGGCGGGGGCGTGGCGATGCGTGCCGGGGGTGTGCCGTCGGTCTCGGCGGAAACCGTCAGGTGGTCCAGGACGCGGGCCAGAGTGGCGCCGCCGGGGTCGGGGGCGGCGGGGTCGAGGGAGGGGCGGACGCCGAGGAAGTCCAGTACGCGGTGCAGACGGGCGGCGTTCGCGCGCCAGGTGCGGTCCACCACCTCCTCCGGATACGCCTGCCAGTCCACCGGCGCCCAGTCGGGGCCGGTCTCGGCGGGGCCGCCGTGGAAGAGGCGCGCGGCGAGCAGCGAGGCCGCCTCGTCCATCACGCCGGGCTCCTCCAGCAGGTCGCAGGCGGGGCGCTCACCGAGCCGGGAGGCGAAGCCCTCGGCCAGGCGGTCGCGCCGGGACAGCTCGGTGAGCGCCGCCACCACGCCCGCGTCCAGCCGGGAGGGCCAGCGGCCCATGCGCCAGGCGGGCAGCGCCACCCTGGTCAGCAGCCGGTCCCAGCCCGCGTAGGCGAGGCCGACCTGCTCCTGGGCGACGATCCGCAGGCCGTAGTCCACCGTCTGCGCCCGCTCGGCCGCCGCCGCCGCGACTCCGCGCTCCATCAGCGTGGCGTGCTCCCGGCAGCCGCGCAGCAGCAGCCGGGCCACCCAGCCGAGGACCGCGCGGAACCCACGGCTCAGCGGGTGCCCGCCGGACGCCGAGGCGACGGCCACCGCGGCGTCCAGTCCGCGGACGAAGCGGCGGGCGGCCGCTATGTCGGGGTGGGCCGAGGGGCCCGTACCCGCGATGACCGGGGCGAGGACCGCGCGCAGCTCGCCGACCCGCATCCACCACAGGAACGGAGAGCCGATGACGAGGACCGGCGCGACCGGGGTGCGGCCCTGGGAGCGCGCTCCCGGGCCCGCTATCTCGTCGGGTGCCGGGCGCGGTGGCGGGCCGTGGGCCGCGTGGGTGCGGTCCTCCAGCCAGCTGTCGCAGTCCGGGGTGAGCGCTATGGCCGAGGGCGCCGGCACGTCCAGACGGTCGGCGAGGTCGCGCACCATCCGGTACAGATCCGGGGCGGACTCCTCCGGGACCGGCACCGTGGGTGTCACGGCGGGGCGGGCCCGGGCCACGACCAGGGAGATGCCGGCGGCGGCCAGCAGCACCAGCACGGCGACAACGCCGACGACCCAGCGGGCGGCGTCCCAGCCCGCGCCGGCGAAATGGCCGGTCGGGCCGCCGGCCAGCAGGATCACCGCGACGCCCGCGGGCAGCAGCGCCACGGCCAGCGCCCGGGCCCGGACCCGCAGCACCGCCAGAGCCCGGGAACGCGCGGCCTGCGCGCCCATCTCCACACCGATTCCACTCACCTGGCGACCTCACCCCCTCCCTGCCGATGCCGTGCCGTCCTGGTCCTGTCACTCCCCACTGTGGCACCCGCCACTGACATCGCAATGCCGGAGGGCCAAGTGCCGGAACGCTTGCGCGGCACCCTAGTTGGGGCCCCGGCCCCCGTCAGCCGGATGGGGGATTGCTCACTCGATGGAATGGCTTTGGTCAGAGGTGGGTGACAGACAGCAAAGATCGGGCCCCGGATTCCGTCCGGGGCCCGATCTGGGTGCGAGGGTGCGCGCGACCGGCGCTTTCCTGGGTGCGCCGCGGCCGGCGTCGCCGCGCTAGGCCTGCGCCGCCTTCTCCGCGATGTCGGTGCGGTGCTGCGAGCCGTCCAGACGGATCCGGCCCACCGCCCGGTACGCCCGCTCGCGCGCCTCGGCGAGGTCCTTGCCGCTGGCCGTGACGGACAGCACCCGTCCACCCGCGCTGACGACGGCGTCGCCGTCCCGCCGGGTCCCGGCGTGCAGCACGTACGCGTGCGGGGCGTCCTCGGCGGCCACCTCGTCCAGGCCGGTGATCGGGTCGCCGGTGCGGGGGGACGCCGGGTAGTCGCGGGAGGCGACGACGACGGTGACGGCCGCCTCCTCGCTCCAGCGCAGGGGCTCCAGATCGGCCAGGTGACCGGTGGCGGCGGCCATCAGGACACCGGCCAGCGGCGTCCGCAGGCGGGCCAGCACGACCTGGGTCTCCGGGTCACCGAAACGGGCGTTGAACTCGATCACCCGGACACCGCGCGAGGTGATCGCGAGCCCGGCGTAGAGCAGCCCGGAGAAGGGGGTGCCGCGGCGCCGCATCTCGTCCACGGTCGGCTGCAGCACGGTCTGCCGCACCTCGTCCACCAGCTTCGGGTCGGCCCACGGCAGCGGCGAGTACGCGCCCATGCCGCCGGTGTTCGGGCCCTCGTCGCCGTCCAGGGCGCGCTTGAAGTCCTGGGCCGGCTGCAGCGGGACGACCGTCTCGCCGTCGGTGACGGCGAACAGCGACACCTCGGGGCCGTCGAGGAACTCCTCGACGACCACCCGCTCGCACGCGGCGGCGTGCGCCTTGGCGGCCTCCAGGTCGGAGGTCACCACGACGCCCTTGCCGGCGGCGAGCCCGTCGTCCTTGACGACGTAGGGGGCGCCGAAGGCGTCGAGGGCGCGGGCGGCCTCCTCGGCGGTGGTGCAGACGTAGGAGCGGGCGGTCGGCACCGCGGCCGCGGCCATGACGTCCTTGGCGAAGGCCTTGGAGCCCTCGATCCGGGCGGCTTCTCCGGACGGGCCGAACACCGGGATGCCCGCCGCGCGCACGGCGTCGGCCACACCGGCGACCAGCGGGGCCTCCGGGCCGACGACGGCCAGATCGGCACCGAGGTCGGTGGCCAGCCGGGCCACCGCGGCGCCGTCGAGCGCGTCGACCTGGTGCAGCTCGGCGACCTCGGCGATGCCGGCGTTGCCGGGAGCGCAGTACAGCGCGGTGACGTCGGGATCGAGGGACAGGGAGCGGCACAGGGCGTGTTCGCGGGCGCCGCTGCCGATGACGAGGACCTTCACGGGGGTCAGCCTACTGGCAAGGTCGCCGAAGGCCGGGGGCCGGGTTTCTCGGGCTTTCCTACAAAGGCGCCCGTGGACGGGGCCGCGCACGGCTCGGGCCCTGGACGGCTTCTCCTACGGGGGCCGGGGGC
>NZ_JBEOTD010000002.1:250657-349179 GCF_040426375.1 Streptomyces sp. NPDC096012 | reverse complement strand
GCGGGCCGGGACCGGAGGACCGGTCCCTTCACGCGGGGAGTGCCAGGATCCCGGGGCCGGTCCCTTCACGCGGGGAGGCCAGATCCCGGGGCCGCGCACGGCTCGGACCCTGGACGGCTTCTCCTACGGGGGCCAGGGGCGGGCCGGGACCGGAGGACCGGTCCCTTCACGCGGGGAGTGCCAGGATCCCGGGGCCGGTCCCTTCACGCGGGGAGGCCAGATCCCGGGGCCGCGTAGGGCTCGAACCCTGGACGGCTTCTCCTTCGGGGCCGGGAGCGGGCCGGACTGGAGAACCGGTTTCTTCACGCGGAGAGTGCCAGGATCCCGGGGCCGCCCCCTTCACGCCGGCGCGGAGCCGCGGCCCGAGGGTGCCCCGGCACCGCCCCACCCCGGAGGGCCCCTCGGGGGTGGGGCGGTGCAAAGGTCTCAGGGCCGCTCCCTTCACGCCGGCGCGGTGCCGGGGCCCGGGGCCGCTCCTTCCGCAGGGGCGCGGTGCCGCCGGGGCCTACTCGTTGGAGAACTCCTCCACCACCGTCGCCCCCAGCTCCCGCACGATCAGTTCGTGGCCGGACAGGGCCGACTCGTCCAGGTCCGGGTCGTCGTCCTCGGGGATGTCGTCCTCGGGAGCGACCGGGGACGGCTCGGGGGCGGCGGAGGGCTGACGGGCGCCGGCGGCCGGGCCGGCAGCGGGACCGCCCTGCGGGGAGGCGGGTGTCTGCGAGGCGGCCTGGGGAGCCGCGGGCCGGGGGGCGGCCGGGGCGCCGTAACCACCGCCGCCATGGCCACCGCCGTAACCACCGCCGCCGTAACCACTGCCGCCGGGAGCGCCGCCCCCGGGAGCACCGCCGCCGCCGAAGCCGGGCGAGCCACCGGACGCCGGTGCCGCACCGCCGCCGGACGGGTCGACGACCGCCTCGATCTTCCACTGCACGTTGAACTGCTCGGCCAGCGCCTGCCGCAGCACGTCCTCGCTGCCGCTGCTGGCGAAGTTGTCACGGGCGCCGGCGTTGACGAAGCCGACCTGGAGGGTGGTGCCGTCGAAGCCGGTCACCTGGGCGTTCTGGCTGAGCAGGATCCAGGTGAAGCGGCGGCGGTTCTTGACGGCTTCCAGGATGTTCGGCCAGAGCGCGCGGGGGTCGGGGCCACCGGCGGGAGCGGCCGGCGCAGGGGCCGGGGGCGCGGTCGGGGCCTGGTGCTCCGGACGAGCCGGGGCCGGGGCTCGGCCGGGAGCCTGACCCTGCTGGGCGCCGGCCGGAGCGGCCGCGGTGGGCCAGCCGCCGGGACGCCGTGCCCCACCGGCGGGAGCGGCGGTGGGCCAGGCACCGGGGGCGGGAGCCGCGGGGGCTGCCGGGGCCGGAGCGGCGGAGGCGGGAGCCGGGGCGGAAGCCGCGTCGGGGGCGGGAGCAGAGGCGGCCGGAGCGGGCGCCGGTGCCGCAGGGGCGGCCGGCGCTGCGGGGGCCGTCGAGGGCGCGGCGGAGACGGGAGCGGCCGGAGCACCGGGACCCCCCGCACCGGCCGGACCACCGGCTCCGTGACCAGCGCCGGCGGCTCCGCCACCGGGCACGGCCGCGCCACCGCCGGAACCCGCACCGGCCGCTCCGCCAGCGGGGCCGCCTGCGGATCGCACCGCCGCGCGGGCTGCCGCCGGGCCGACGCCGGGGGCCACGGGGGCGCCACCGGGGGGCATGGGGGCGCCCCCAGGAGGCGTGGGCGCGGGCCCGGCAGGGGGTGTGGGGGCGCCGCCGTGCGCCTCGGGGCCGGGGACGTAGGCCATGGTGGGTGCGCCGCCACCGGCCGAGAAACCGACCCCGCGCTCGAGACGGTCGAGGCGGGCCATCACGGACCGCTCGTCGCCGTAGGCGGCGGGGAGCATCACGCGCGCGCAGATCAGTTCGAGCTGCAGGCGGGGCGACGTGGCGCCGCGCATCTCGGTCAGGCCCGCGTTGACGAGGTCGGCGGCGCGGCTCAGCTCGGCGGCGCCGAAGGTGGAGGCCTGGGCCCGCATGCGTTCCAGGACGTCGGCGGGGGCGTCGATGAGCCCCTTGTCGACGGCGTCCGGCACCGCGGCCAGGATCACCAGGTCCCGCAGCCGCTCCAGCAGGTCGGCGACGAACCGCCGGGGGTCGTTGCCGCCCTCGATGACACGGTCGACGACCTCGAAGGCCGCGGCCCCGTCACCGGTGGCGAAGGCCTCGACGACGGAGTCGAGGAGGGAGCCGTCGGTGTAACCGAGGAGGGAGGTGGCCATGGCATACGTCACACCCTCCTCCTTGGCGCCGGCGAGGAGCTGGTCCATGACGGACATCGAGTCACGCACGGAACCGGCGCCCGCCCGCACGACGAGCGGGAGCACGCCCTCGTCGACCGGGATGTCCTCGCGGCCGCACACCTGGGCGAGGTAGTCCCGCAGGGTGCCCGGCGGGACCAGCCGGAAGGGGTAGTGATGGGTCCGCGACCGGATGGTCCCGATGACCTTCTCGGGCTCGGTGGTCGCGAAGATGAACTTCAGATGCTCGGGCGGTTCCTCGACGACCTTGAGCAGCGCGTTGAAGCCGGCCGACGTGACCATGTGGGCCTCGTCGATGATGTAGATCTTGTACCGGCTGCTCGCGGGACCGAAGAAGGCCTTCTCCCGCAGCTCACGGGCGTCGTCCACGCCACCGTGGGAGGCGGCGTCGATCTCGATGACGTCGATCGAGCCCGGTCCGTTCCTGGCCAGGTCCTGGCAGGACTGGCACTCCCCGCACGGTGTCGGGGTGGGACCCTGCTCACAGTTCAGACAGCGGGCCAGGATGCGCGCGCTGGTGGTCTTCCCGCACCCACGCGGCCCGCTGAACAGGTACGCGTGATTGACCCGGTTGTTCCGCAGCGCCTGCTGCAGCGGGTCGGTGACATGCTCCTGCCCGATGACCTCCGCAAAGGTCTCCGGGCGATAGCGGCGGTACAGCGCGAGAGACGACACGCATACGAGGTTAATGGGGCCCGCTGACAACGGGCTCCGCCCGCAGACCCAGGGCCCCGCCCCCGGCCGGCGAACACCGGACCCCGGCCCCCGGGAACCCCACACCCCGGGAACGCAAGCGCCCCTCACGCACCCGCCAGAGCCAACCTACCCTTGCTGCCTTCCGGCCCTGGGGGAGTTCAGTCAGATAGCGCCGCGTGAGGGGCTGCGCCCACAGTACCCGATGGCGACCGGTCGACGGCAACCGATCCGGGCCTGCGGGAACGAGTTCGCGAGCACTCCCCTCGGTCATGTAATGTTCCGAGCGGAGGATTCGCCTAGAGGCCTAGGGCGCACGCTTGGAAAGCGTGTTGGGGGCAACCCCTCACGAGTTCGAATCTCGTATCCTCCGCCAGTGCCTCACCGGGCACGATGTCGAAGGGCCCCGCTGCTTGCAGCGGGGCCCTTCGTCGTTGTCCGTCTCAGTTTCCGTCTCAGTCGGTTTTTTCCCCGGAGCCGGGAGGCGTCCAGAGCGCGTCACCTACCTGCTGGGCGACCTTGCGGAGCATCACACCCGTCACGTGCATGTACCGCGCGCGCATTCGGGCCGCTCCCCCAGGCTCCCAACCCATGATCGAGTCGATCACGACGTCCGGGACGCCGAGGATCAGGAGAACGGTCGCGGCGGTGTGGCGAGCGTCATGCAGACGACCGTCCCGGACACCGGCGTCCCGAAACAGGCGCTTCCAGACGTGGAAGTCGGTGTTCGGGCTCAGCGGCCCGCCCGTCGGCGAGGCAAAGACGTATCCCTTGCCCTCCCAGTCGGCGCCAGCTGCGATCTGCTCCCGCTCCTGGACCTCCCGGTGGTGGTGCAGGATCTTGATGAGCGGGTCGGGCAGGCCGATGGTGCGCCGTCCGGCTCGGGACTTGGTGGACTTGTGCTCACGCCGGGTCTGCTCGCGATTGGGGCAGTAGCCGGCTTTCCGGCCGCACGGGTTGGCACCGCAACCGTGCGCGTACTTGGGGCGCAGCCGGTTCTTGCGGATGCGGACGTATCCCGCGTCGAGGTCGACGTCCTCCCAGTGCAGCCCGAGCGCTTCCCCTCGCCGCAGGCCGAGAGCCAGGGCGACGACCCATCGTGCGCTGTTCCGGAGCTTGGCCGCCTCGACCAACAGGCTCCGAACCTCTTCAATCGTGTACGGCTCGATGTCCTCCTCTTCGAGCCGGGGCGCCTTGGCGATCTCCGCTGCATTGGTCGGGACGTGCCCGCGCCGCACCGCCTCGCCGAGGGCGACCCGGATCGTCCGGTGGACGTGATGGGCGGTACCGGCGGAGCTCCCGGAGTCCTGCATCTTCCGGTAGAAGCGCTCCAGGTGCTCCGGCTCCAGGCGGTCGAGCTTGTGGGCACCGAGGCCGGGCATCAGGTGCACGCGCACGTCGACCTCGTACCCGTCGTACGTGTTCTCGGAGACATACGGCTTGGCGATGTTCGACCCAGTGCACGAGCCAGGCTTGGAGCGTCCAGCTCTGTCCTGGCTTCCTGAGCTTCTTCTCGTCCCGCGCCCGCTCCATGTCCCGGACGGCCCTGGCGACCTCGGCCTTGGGCTTCCGCTCGATGTGACGGCGGTCGGGCTTGCCGTCGTCGCGGACGCCGACCGAGGGTGAGTTGGTGGGGAACGGTGCGGTAGTCCCGGACGAAGGGTGTGGCGTCCTCTCGCAGGGCGACCGGCACTTTGAGGGGGCCGTGCGCGACCTTGCGAGGCATGCGCACCCGTCGTAAGACGTCGTAGCCGACAAGGCGAAGGTCGATGACCCCAGGTTTGACGGGGGTGACGTAGACGGCATGAACGCCCCAGGCGTGCCGCAGCCGTTCGGCCGAGGCCGCGAAGTCAGTTGCACGCCGTCGTGGGCGCGGATGGCCGGCGGGGTCGTCGCGTCGAGGATCCGTCTGCGCCTGGCGCCGGGCCAGGAACCCGCTGGGCCGGCTGGACAAGACTGTGGTGGGACCTTTGGCCGGGCTCCTATGAGGTCACAGGCGCCCGACCGGCCGCGTGCAAAGCGCCGCCCAGCCGGCCGACGATTCCTGGAGAGGACAGCTCGAAGCGTCAATCGTTCGGTGGGTCAGGCCTGCCGAGCAGCGCCGCGGTGAATCCTCACAGTCGTTCGTACAGTGGCGCGCTCCACCTGGACGCCAGGAACCACGCCCGCTCCACGGTGTGTGGTTCGACGGCAGACGGGATGGGAGCTGGGGAGAGTGGTGGGCGGAGGAAGAGTCCGACTGTGCCCCGCCTGGCAAGCCGCGGCATCCTCGCAGCACCCGGGTGCGGCTAGTTCACCCAGCACCGCGCCGTCTGACGACCCGAAGATCACTTGCAGAACGATGCCAACGAGTGCCAGCCCGGGGAGCGCGGCGATTGCCAGACACAACCAGGATGCCGCCTTCGTAAGCCGCGTTCCGTGCTCCCGCAAGACCGCGAAAGCTGTCAACGCGACGCCGACCACGACAGTGGAATAGAAAAGCGCGGCCATGGCTCACCTCCCCAGTCCGCGAGACCCTAGCGCCGGGCAGCGCTCAGCAAACACGCAGGTCTGCGTTATGCCCGGTCAGGCCGAATCCGCAGACGCGATCTTCCAAACTGGTGCTCTCCCCGGACGGGACAGCCCTTGTCAAGACCGCGCGCGGCGTGACACCAACAAGCACGAACGGCGGCGGCCGAGACCGGACCCCGATGAACGATCGGCCGAGGCGCAGGGGCGGTTGGTCGACGTTGGCAGACCCCTGTGATCGACCTGATAAGGATGAGGCCACAGGTTCAAATCCTGTGCCCAACGCGGTGCGCCCTCTTCCCCCTATGGACGGCGCCCCGCTGGCTTGCATCAGTCATTGAGACTCCTCCGACCGTGTGAACAAGTGCTGGCTTCCTCCCAGGTGACGACGACTGTAGGGAACTAGCCATGCCGCCTGATCGCACTCATCATGAGCGCATGCAGGGTGTTCAGGTGGGAGAAAAATCCAGCATGCGGTGGGGATCGCTTGGTAGCGCCTCGGTGTGCCTCTTCGCGCTGGGGAGCTTTAACGCGGCAATCTACCTCGCCGAACTGGTCACGGATGGGGACCACTACGTCCCCATGCTTGAGTCCGCCGCCGGGCTGATGTTCGTAAGCTGGATTGCCGGAGCCGTGCACCATCTCCGGATCAGGAAGGTAGAAGGACAGACACCGTAGCGGCCATAGGCACCCTGCGCTTGAGCGGTACAGCAGCGGAGTACAGCAACCATGCCGACCGGGCCTAACCGCATACGTCCCCAACAGCCCATCTGACCATCCGACCAGCCCTCAACGACCCTCGCGCTCATAGTTCGCATCGAGGGGTACACCACGACACCCCCGCTCGGGCCGTCTCTGGGCCGTGCGGGGGCGCTCAACGACGACCAACGCTGACAACCACCGACGGTGAAGTCGCAGGTCGCAGCGTTGATCGACTACAGGGTCGCAGGTCAGATACCCTGCCTTTCACTTCTTCGACTACCGGTCACACTCCACGGCGCGTGACTCGCCCGCTGTGCCGCCGCGGCCGTTCAGGCGAGAGACGACGTGGCCGGTGGCGTTGCCAACGTTTTGGAAAATGCCGGGCAACGGCGAGAAAATTAAAGACTTCTGTGGCGCATGAAACTGGCGAAGATCGATGAGCCGGAAGTACGATCAACCGCTTTGTTCGATGCCACCCCCCCAGCATCTTCATCACAGGAGACATAAGTGTCCTCTGCCCACAGAGGCGGGAAACACCATCGCCGGGGCCGGATAGCCATACCTGCCGCTGCCGCCACGCTGCTCATCGGCGGCGCCGGTGCGCTCACCATGGCGCCCGCCAACGCGGCACCACTACCGACGGACATCGGCGTCAAGGGCCACAGCAGCGTCGGCAAGTCACAGCTCACCGCCCGCGTGCACGGCGCGATCACCGCGCCGGCCGCCAATACCCCCGCAACTCTGCGACCTGCCGCGAGCACTGGCGCGCCGTCCGGCACCACCACCAGTCCGAAGCCGCAGCCGTCGGCCTCCGGCACTGCCGGCACACAGATCATCGGCGGCACGACCACCAGCATCTCCACAGCTCCGTGGATGGTGCAGTTGTGGTACTACGACGACAAGGGAACCACCGACACCAGTGACGACGTCGGCTTCTTCTGCGGCGGAACCGTCGTGTCGCCCACGAAGATCCTCACGGCCGCGCACTGCGTCTCGGGCTACGACTGGCACAACAACGGCTCCATCGTCTACGGCACCGACCAGTTGCCGACCACCGACTCGTCGACCAACACCACCGATCTCCACGGCGGCACGGTGACGGGCGTGTGGCGGCAGTGGAACGATCCTTCGTTCAAGATCACCTCGAACGGCGCCGCCGTCAACGACGTCGCCGTGCTGACGCTGCCCGACCCGATCAGCGCCAAGCCGCTACCCATCACCACCTCCGATGACACCACGTCGTACAAGACGGGCACCCAGGCGCAGATCTACGGCTGGGGGCGCACCAGCTCCACCAGCCAGGACATCTCGCAGACCCTTCGCAAGGCCACGGTGCCGGTGAACGGCGATTCGACGTGCTCGGGTTTCTACGGCAGCGACTTCGTGCCGGGCGCCATGACCTGTGTCGGCGTATCGGCCAGCGGCTCCGACAGCGGCACGGTCGCCACCTGCAACGGCGACTCCGGCGGCCCGCTGGTCGTCGGCGGGCGCGTCGTCGGTGTCGTGTCGTGGGGCGTGCAGGACTGCGTGAGCCAGGGCTCGTACAGCGTCTTCACCAAGCTGAGCACGTACGTCGGGGCGGCCGAACCGCGCATCGACGACACCGACCTGAGCGGTGACGGCCGCGCTGACATGTTCGCGATCGCCTCCAACGGCCAGGGCTACGAGTACGACTCGCGCGGCAAGTCCTTCGGATCCCGGGTGTCCCTCGGCGACTGGAGCGGGGTCAACCTGGTGCGCCAGGCCGACCTGGACCGCGACGGCTACGCCGACCTGCTGGTACGCACCACCGACGGCACCCTGTACTGGCAGCACTACAACCTGTCCACCGGCAACACCGACGTCACCAAGCTCGGGTCCGGCTGGAACGGCATGAAGGTCATGCTCGTGCCCGGCGACGTCACCGGTGACGGCTACCAGGATCTGCTGACCGTGGACTCCAGCGGCAACTTCTGGCTCTACCCGGGCACCGGCCACGGCAACTTCGGCTCGCGCGTCAAGCTCGGCTACGGCTGGAACATGTACGGCGCCAACGTCTTCGGCAAGGGTGACTTCACCGGAGACGGCAAGCTCGACCTGCTCGCCCGGGACTCTTCCGGCAACCTGTGGCTGTACAAGGGCACCGGCAACCCGACGGCCCCGCTGGCGTCCCGCGTGAAGATCGGCTACGGCTTCCAGTACACCGCGTACGTGATGAACGGGGACATGACCGGCAACGGCCACTCCGACCTGATCGCCCGCGACAGCAGCGGCAACCTGTGGCTGTACGAAGGCACGGGCAACGTCTCTCACCCGCTGGCCTCCCGCGTCAAGATCGGATACGGCTACAACGGCTACCGGCTGAGCTGACCGACCCTCAGGCGGAAGGTCGACCCGCACCCGGACGATGGGCCCACATGCCTCCTCACCAGAGCGTATGTGGGCTCGTTCGCCCAGCGCCCCAGCCAGGCAGCCGCTCCCCCCAGAGCCTCGATGGGGTCCACCGGTGTCACGTACCAGGGCCCCCGGCGGCCCGCCGTGCTAGCGAGGTATACAAGCACCTCACGCGCCCCCACCACGCCCCGAAACCACTCACCCAGACCGCTTGACGGCCTATAGGAGCGTCACCAACAGCGGCGAACGCGAGCGGAACAGCGCGGATCACGGCGACCAGCTCTCGGAGGCCACGGCCAACAGCACCCAGCTTCCTGGGAAGCTGTGATCGACCTGATAAGGATGAGGCCGCACCTCAAGTGCCGTGCCTGCGGACTGCGGCGAGCCATCCCGTCTGACGAGATTCGTCAGACGGTTACCGGCCGCTAGGACCCACACGATTCCGGTTTCCGCGGGTCCACGCGGAGCTGTCCATGGTCCCGGGGCGATGTCGCGGTCATAGCCCGATCATCCGGACCTGGCTGCCGCACAGCCGGGTCATGTCATCGACATCCGACGTGAGGATGGCGACCGGGCCCGGCTGACGCAAGGCCGCTTCCGCGACGGTGGCGTCGATCGCGTACTTGTGTCCGTGCAGACCGGCGCCCTTGAGCAGGTGGGCCGCCGCCTCGGCCGCCGCCTCCGTGACCGGCTCCACCTTGACCCGGGAGAGCGCCCATTGCAGTCGGGGCAGGTCCACCCTGGCGTGGCTCACCTCCACGACGGTGTTAGCACTGACGACGAGGTCCGCTCCCAGGTCGTGGAAGACCTGGAACATCGCCAGAACCTTCCGGTCCTGCGCCACCCAGGCCGACAGCCCCTCGCTGTCCAGGACGACGGTCTCGATGTGCCCGCTCACGCGGCGCTCGCGCCGCCGGCGGCCGACGTCGTACCAAAGATCCGCGCTCGCGCCTCGGCCAGCTCTTCCTCACTGAAGGCCCCGTGCTCGTCCGTGTGGCTGCGCAGGTCGGCCCCCAGGAGCTGGTGCCGGATCTGCCTGGCGACCGCCTCGGCCACGTAGCCGGAGATGTTGTCCGTGATCTTCTTCAGCTCCGCCACCTGCTCGGTGGGGAGTGTCACCGTGATGCGTGTGGTGTCAGCCATAGCCGCAAGCATACTGCGGTATGCGCGCTACGTGCCGCCTTTTCCCCCAGTCGGTCTGGCCAGCGGCAGGCGGGGCGACTGTCCGGTCGAGCAGGGGATCAGCTGGGCAGTTGCACGACGACGCGCCAGTTCAGCGAGCCCGGTAGCGGTATGCCTCGATCCCTTGCCAGCCCTCGGGGGCGGGTTCCGGCAGCGGCAGGTCCAGAATTCCGACGGCCTGCCGGACCGGCCCCCGGGCGCAGCGTGCGACCACGCGTCCGTCCTCGGCCGGATCGACACCGACCACGCTCACCTCGACGCCGAGAACAGTCGTGGTGAAGGGCACGGCAAGGCTCTCCTCGATCATCGTGAAGAAGCCGGTGAGTTGCTCATCCTCGCCGTAGGCGTCGACGGTGGCCTCTTCGATCAACGCCTCCAGCGCGGCTGGGGCCGATGTGCTCATGGCCTCACCGTAGCGTTGCACCGTACGGTTGAGGACCGGTGCGCTCAGCAGCGGCGGATCCGTCGTGAGGCCATCGCCGGCAGTCAGGCCAAGGCCCGTGGTTGCCAGCGTGTTGCCTGATGAGATTCGGTAGTGAACGGCCCAGGGGAGGGCCCGGCGAGCTACAGGGCGGAAGAGAGTGGCACGAGTCGTCGTACGAGAGCCGAGTACGGGCGCGAGGAGCACACCGCCGCCGGCCCGGCAGGAAACATCCGACTTCGTGAGGGAGTCGCTCGGCGTCGGCTGGGCGGCGGTGTTCCTGCCCGGTGAACCCGCTCGCCTCGGGCGGCTGTTGCTGTGGAAGCCGACCGGGGCAGCAGTCGGAGACAGTACGGCGCCCACCGGCCTTGGGACCGAGGTGGTGGAGCTGGTCCTGCCGCACGGTCGCTCGGTCAGGCGGCGAAGGGTCGAGGCTTACGCGGTGCCTGTCGCCGTCGCCGTCTCCGCCCTGGCCGATGCGGAGCCGACGCATCCCTCCGGCGCCGCCTGGCAGGCCGCCACTCGCTTCGCACTGCGGCTGCTCGCCGACGGCCGCCTCCATCCGGCCCTCACTCCCGCCGGTTACGACACCTGGCAGGTGGGTCCCTTCACCGCCGCCCAGCGTCAGACACTGGACGCCCTGGCCGCCGCCTTCCCGCCACACGCCCACTGCCTGCCCGAACCCGGCCCCGCTCCGGTACGGATCGCCGAACCGGCTGCGCTGATACGCCAGTTCTGCGACGCGGTCGCCGATGATCTGGTCCGTACGCCGGCCGCGCCACTCGCCATGGGAGCGCTGCCGTACGCCTGGCGCGAGGTCCGCGCCGTGCCCACCTTGCGTGAATGGGCCGAGGAGACCCAGGCGACGCTCACCGCCGAGGTCGGTGTCTCCCTGCGCGTCGACGTACCCGAAGGACGCCGACGGCAGTTCCGAGCCGTCCTGCAACTGCACACCGCGGCGGACCCGGCGCTCGTCATCGAGGCCGCACGACTGTGGAGCGAGCCGACCGAAGTGGAGCGGCTGCTCGGCCCACGCGCCGAGACCGAGACCCTTCTCGCCCTGCGCCGCGGCGCCCGCGCCTGGCCCCCGCTGCGGAGGTTGCTCGACGATGCCGCTCCCGATCAGCTCCGGTTGACCGACGACGAAGTCTTCGATCTCCTTGGGGACGCCACGGACGCGCTGCGCGCGGCCGGTGTCGACGTGCACTGGCCGCGCGAACTGGTAAAGGCACTCACCGCGACCGCGGAGATCGGGCAGCGCACCGCCCCTGGTTCCACCGCGGGCGGCCTGCTGGACACCGAGGCCCTCCTCGACTTCCGCTGGCAAATCTCCCTCGGCGGCGAGCCGCTCACCGAAGCCGAGATGGATGCCCTCGCGGAGTCACGCCGTCCCCTCGTCCGGCTTCGCGACCAGTGGGTGGTCGCCGACCCGAAGCTGGTGGCCCGCGCCAAGCGCCGCCGGATGGAACCGCTCACCCCCATGGAGGCATTGAGCGCCGCGCTGACCAGCGAGGTCGAGCGGGACGGTGACCGGGTCCCCTGCGCGGCGGTCGGTGCGCTTGGCGACCTGGTCGCTCGTATCCGCGACCCCGAGTCCCGCACCCCGGTGCCCCAGCCCGCCGCCCTCAAGGCAACGTTGCGCGAGTACCAGAAACGGGCCCTGGCCTGGCTGGCCGAGATGTGCGCACTCGGCCTCGGCGGCTGTCTCGCCGACGACATGGGCCTGGGCAAGACCATCACCTTGCTCGCTCTGCACCTGCACCGCCAGAGCGACCCCGCTATCGCGGGCCCCACCCTGGTCGTCTGCCCGGCCTCCCTGCTCGGCAATTGGCAGCGTGAGGCGGCCAGATTCGCACCGCTCACCCCCGTACGCCGCTACCACGGCGGCGACCGCCACCTGGGGGACCTGGCCGTCGACGAGATCGTCCTGGTCACCTACGGGGTGCTGCGCCGCGACCGCGAAGTGCTCGCCGAGACAGCCTGGTCGCTGGTGGCCGCCGACGAGGCACAGCACGTCAAGAACCCCTACGCCGTCACCGCCCGCGAACTGCGTGCCCTGCCCGCCCGCGCCCGCGTCGCTCTCACCGGCACCCCCGTGGAGAACAACCTCTCCGAGCTGTGGGCACTGCTCGACTGGACCACCCCCGGGCTCCTCGGCTCACTCACCGCCTTCCGTGACCGGCATGCCCGCGCCATCGAGGCGGGCTCGGATCCCGAGGCAGCCGAGCGCCTGTCCCGTCTCGTACGTCCCTTTCTGTTGCGCCGCAAGAAGTCCGACCCCGGCATCGCGCCCGAACTGCCGCCCAAGTCCGAGACCGACCACGTCGTCCCGCTGACGGCCGAGCAGGCCGGCCTGTACGAGGCCGTGGTCCGCGAGACCATGGCGAAGATCGCGGAGTCGGAGGGCATCGCCCGACGCGGTCTGGTACTCAAGCTGCTCACCGCGCTGAAGCAGATCTGCAACCACCCCGCCCAGTATCTGAAAGAGCCCCAGCATGTGAAGGAGCACAGCCCGCGCCGGTCCGCTCCCCTGCGGGGCCGCTCCGGCAAGCTCGACCTGCTCGACGAACTTCTCGACACCATCACCGCCGAAGGCGAATCCGTTCTGGTCTTCACGCAGTACAAACAGATGGCGGCTCTGCTGGAGAAGCATCTCGCCGAGCGCGGCATCCCCACCCTCCTCCTGCACGGTGCCACCCCCGTCGCGCGGCGCGAGGAGATGGTGGACCGCTTCCAGCGCGGTGAAGTGCCCGTATTCCTGCTGTCGTTGAAGGCGGCGGGCACCGGACTCAATCTCACCCGCGCCACTCACGTCGTGCACTACGACCGCTGGTGGAACCCTGCCGTCGAGGACCAGGCCACCGACCGCGCCTACCGCATCGGCCAGGACAAACCCGTCCAGGTACACAAGCTCCTCGCGGAGGGAACCGTGGAGGACAAGGTAGCGAAGCTGCTCGAAGCCAAGCGCGCCCTCGCCGACGCCGTCGTCGGCTCCGGCGAGGCAACCCTGACCGAACTGTCCGACGCCGACCTCGCCGAACTCGTCACCCTGGGAAGGCAGTCATGAGCCCCGCCGTCCCCGGCCCGCGCCGTACACCCGCCCCCGGCAAGCGAGCCTTCGCCGCGACCTGGTGGGGCCAGGCATGGGTGGCCGCCCTGGAGGACTCCACCCTGGACGCCGGACGGCTCTCGCGCGGACGCACCTACGCCCGCAAGGGCATGGTCGGCCCGGTCACCGTCGCTCCGGGCCAGGTCAATGCCGCTGTCCAGGGCAGCCGCCCGCGCCCGTACCGCTCCTCAGTCCACCTGCCCGTCCTCACCGACCCTCAGTGGGACACCCTGCTCGACACGATCGCGGCCCGCGCCGGACATCTCGCAGCACTTCTCGACGACGAGATGCCCGCCGAACTCGTGGACGACGCCCGGCACGCAGGCGTCCCACTGCTCCCACTGCCCACCGAGCTCGATCCGGAGTGCTCCTGCCCCGATTGGGGATACCCCTGCAAGCACGCCGCAGCGCTTTGCTACGCCATCGCCGCCACCATCGACACCGACCCGTTCGTGCTCTTCGCCCTGCGCGGCCGTGGTCGCGAGGAGATCTTCGCCCGGCTGCGCGCACTCCGTACGGCGGCACAGCAGACGGCCGCCCCACCGTCTGCGGCCGGCGTCCCGGCTGCCGCCGCGTACGCCCACTGGGCCGAAGGGCCCCCCGAACTGCCCGAACTCCCGGAACCCGCCGCCCACACCACAGGACTGCCCGTCGCCCCGCCGCCCGGCACCGGCCTGGCCGCCGCGGACCTGGAACGCCTCATGGCCGACACCACCGCGCGCGCCGCCCGGCTCCTCTCGGGTGACACCGCCGACCTGCACCTGACCCAGCACCAGGACGCCATCCGCATCGCCGCAAGCAACCCCGGACCCGAGTGGTTCCACCACCTGATCCAGAACACCGGCACCAAACCCACTGCCTTCGCGCGTCTCACCCGCGCCTGGCGCCATGGTGGCCCCGCAGGCATCACCGTCGCCGAAGAGCCCTACGTCCCCGACCCGACGGTGATGAAGGCGGCCCGCACCGTCCTGGACGCGGCCCTCGCCGAGATGACCGACTCCCCCACACACCTCAGAACCTGGCGCAACCGCCTCACCCTCACCCAACACGGCATCCAGCTGCGTCTGGGTCCCGACGCCCGCTGGTACCCCTACCTCCAGGACGACGACGGCGAATGGGGGCCCGCGGCACCAGCCGACAGTGACCCGGTCACCGCGCTCACCGCGGCCTGGTCGCAGAACGGGGCGTAAGGAGGCGACTCCCCACTGACCAGGAACCACGAGCAGAGGCTGGACACACTCACGCTGCTCCACTTCCGTGGTTGCAGTTCTGGTTGCGTTCACCGGCGTACGGCACCGTTCAGAACCCCCGCCCGGATCAGCTGCACCGCGGGTCAGCACGTTGCCGTACGCCCCAGAGCCCCCAGACGAACATGTGGAAAGCGTGTCGGGGGCAACCCCTCACGAGTTCGAATCTCGTATCCTCCGCCAGTGCCTCACCGGGCACGCTGTCGAAGGGCCCCCTGGAAACAGGGGGCCCTTCGACGTTGTCCTGTCAGGACAGCGCCTTGTAGACGCCCCAGCCGCTGCCGATCTTCACGCGTGGGCCGAAGCCGCCCTTGCCGTTGCCCGCCCAGCGGTACAGGTTGCCCGCGGTATCGCGGGTGACGAGGTCGTTGCGTCCGTCCTGGGTCAGGTCGCCGACGCCGACCAGGGCGTTGTAGGCGTTGAAGCCCGAGGCGATCTTCACGCGCCCCCCGATGCCGCCCTTTCCGTTGCCGTACCAGCGATAGAGGTTCCCGGCCTTGTCCCGGCCGAGAAGGTCTCCGGTTCCGTCGCCGTTGAGGTCGCCCACGCCCACCAGCGCCGTGTAACCGGACAGCCCGGTGCCGATGCGCACCCGGGCCTTGAACGTGCCCTTGCCGGTGCCGGCGTAGAACCACAGGACTCCGGATCGGTCACGGGTCAGCAGGTCGGACCGGCCGTCACGGTTGAGGTCTCCGGACGACGTCAGCAGGTTGTACTTGTCCCAGCCCTTGCCGATGACAGTGGACTTGTTGGTTCCCCGGGCGAAGTACACCTGCCCGAAGCCCCAGTACGCACGCAGCTCGCCGGTGGAGTTGCGGACCAGCATGTCCGCGAACCCGTCGCCGTTGAGGTCGCCGGCCGGCACCAGGGTGGAGGAGGTCGGCCAGTCCGCGGTGTAGCTGCGGTTGTAGAAGTACCCCTTGGGATGCCCCTCCCATGAGTCGGTCCGGCCGTCCTTCCGGACCGCCACCATGTCCGGAAACCCGTCGCAGTCGTAGACATGAGTCGGCAGGGCACCGCACAACACCTCCAGGCCGCCGCTTCCCACCCGCACCGGCGTGGTTCCGCCGTTGAACCTCGCGGTCAGCTGCCAGGTGTAGAGACCGCTCGGGGCGGGAGCACCGTTCGACTCCCGGCCCTTCCACGAGGCCGAGATGCCGTTGAGACCGCGTTCGGCCCCACCGCGCACCACAGCCACCCGGCGCCCGGTCGTCTTCTGGACGATGCCCAGTTCCCATGAGTCCACGGGGCGGCTGAGCAGCAACGACGCCGTCCAGGTCGAGTAGGGGGACGAAGCGGTCCTCGGCGCGACGCTCCCGGAGGTGTACGCCCCCCCTATCACCGGAGCGGAGTCCGGTACCCCGTCCGCGCTCACATGCACGCGACGATCGGCGTCCACGTAGGCGATGTGACCGCCGTACTTGTCCACGGTCCACGTGATCCTGCGGTCGTCCGCGAGGGTCCCGGCCGGGAGGGCGGCTATGGAGCGCTCCGCGAGCGGGCTGCCGGTGTGGAAGTCCGTCAGCTTGAGCTCGCCCGCGTCCCGGTCGTGCCGGACCACGTAGCCGTCACCGAGCATGGCGGGGCCCGACGGCACTCCGAAGCCGCGGTCGTTCGTCAGGTCGTACACCCCGGCCTGCTTGTCGGGACCGCAGGACCAGTAGAGCCAGCGCGCCGTCGCCTGCAGTTCGGTGGGCACGCAGGCGGCACCGGTCCGCACGGTGCGGACGGGTTTGCCGGGCGTGGCCGCGTCCACGGACAGCCGCTCCGCGGTCAGCGTGCCGGGGCTGCCGGGAGTCGCACTCCACAGGGTGGAGTACCAGAGCGCCGCGGCCTGCACCGGGCGGCTGCGTACCACCTTTTCGTAGCCCGGGTAGACCAGGTACTGGGTTCTCGGGGACCCGCCGTCCACCACCACGTACGAGGAGGACGCGTCCCTGACCGTGCCGCCGCTGCCCGGCAACGGAATGTGCATATGCGACGTGTAGGCGTTCACCCGGGTCTCCAGGTACGTTCGCCCTCCCGTCTCGGACAGGAAGGACAGGCCGTACCAGTTGCCCTCCACGATCCGCACGCAGTCCTCACCCGTCGCGCAGCGCACGGCGGAAGAGGGCATGCCCGCGGGCACCGGCTCGGCCGCTCCCGCGACGGGGACCGGCCCGGTACCGACATCCTGCTGGTAGAGGGAGACCTTGCCGTCGGTGCTGTCCACCCGGCTGAGGGTGCCCCGGTACAGGTTCAGTCCCAGGACCTTGGCGATCACCGGGGGCAGCTGCTGGACCACCTCGTGCGCCGGCGACCCGTCGGAGCCGACGGCGAAGCGGTGCACCGCCCAGTCGCCGGTGCCGGAGCCGCCGACGAGCAGGGCGCTTCCGTCCGCCGCCTGCGGTGGGCCGTCCGACATGAGCGCGAGGTGGTCGAGTGCGGTGCTCGACTCCCCGCCGTCGAGCGGCCGGGACGTCAGCCGCCGGCCGAGCGTGGTGCCCGAGGTGGCGTCGGTGTCCGAGGTCAGGAGGGTGCCGCCGAGGAGGGCCACGGGAGCCGCGTCGTCGGGGAGCGGGAACTCCTGCGCCTCGGAGGAGACGTCACCGCGGGGCAGCCAGCGCAGCCCGGTGAAGCCGTGCTTCCACCAGGCGATGCGGTCGGGGCTCAGCAGGATGCGCAGGCCCGCGCCGCTCATCGCCTCCGGGAGCGGGGTGACCACGGCGGTCCCGGGGTCCAGCAGGCCGTAGCGGTACGCGCCGTCCTGCCGGAAGGAGATCACCGCGCCGCGGTCGTCCGTGGCGCCCTGCTGCAGGGAGAGGCTGCTCAGCTGCGCACCCACGGGCAGGCCGGTGATGGGCAGCGGTTGCGCGGGATCGGTGCCGGTGTCGAGGAGCGCACCGGCGGAGCTGGTCGCGGACTCCATGGCCAGCACCTTGCCCGCGACGGTCCCCCGGAACGTGTAGCCGGCCGGGAGCTGCGCCTCCCGGCGCTCACCGGTGAGCGGATCGAGCAGGGTGTACCAGGCGGTGCCCCGGGCCGGGCTCGGTGAGACGGCGAGCAGGTCTCCGTCGGCACCGACGGGGCGTACGAGCGCGCCGGCCGGCAGGGTCTGCAGGCCGGGCACCTGCGTCGAGGTGCCGCTCGCGAAGTCGGTCCAGGTGTAGCCGTCCCGACCCTCCTGCCGGTGCAGGAAACCGGTGCTGCCCACCGCCAGCGGGGTGTCCGCACGGGGTGTGGCCCGCTCGGCGGGCGGGATCACGACCCCCTGGGACGAGTCCGCCGCGGTCGCCGCCTGAGCGGCCCACGCGGGCGGCGCGTCCACGGCGAGCGGGATGGCCGTACCAGCGACCGCCAGAATCGTGGCGGCCGCACCGGATGCGAGGCTCGCGCCGCCTCTGCGGCGGCGGCCTCCGTGCAGTGGTTCAGTCGACGTCCGGGTCAATGCCCTCACGTCTCCCCCTCGTTGATGTGACGATCTGCCGCCGCGCGGCGCCCCGATGTGGCCGGACGCGCTGCCGCGTCCCCCCTGTGGCCGCGGTGGATCTTGTCGGCCGCTTGTGCGGTAGACGCTAGCCGATCAACGAAGGCCCAGGCCGCCCTGTCGGGATTACGATCAGACAACCCGACGAGGCCCGGCGGGGCGGCCAGGGAGCGACCTCACCGTCTGGGTCTGTGCCCGGTGCGCGAACGCCCCCGGACGGCCGCGTGGACAGTTGGAAAGCGTGTTGGGGGCAACCCCTCACGAGTTCGAATCTCGTATCCTCCGCCAGTGCCTCACCGGGCACGATGTCGAAGGGCCCCCTGGAAACAGGGGGCCCTTCGACGTTGTCCGTCCCGGTCGGATCCTTCTTCGGTTTCCGTCCCGGTCGGATCCTTCTCCGGTGCCGGGCAGCGTCCGGAGCGCGTCTCCGACGTGCTGAGCGACCTCGCGGAGCATCGTCCTGGTCACCTGCGTGGGCCGGGCGCGCATCCGCGCCGCTCCCCAGGCTCCCCATGCTCCGGACCGGCGGCGATCCGCCACCGGTCCCGTACCTCGGGCCGGAGGGGCTCAGTGGCGCTCTTCTGGCCGTCTTCGGCTTCCGGGCCTCCCGCTCTCACATGATGCGGCGGAGCCAGTCCTCCACGCGCTCGCCCACCTCACCGACCGTGGTGATGTCGCCGTGCCCCGGGCACACCACCGTCTCGGGGGGCAGGGTGACGAGGCGCTCGCGGATGGAGTGGATCATCGCCTGGAAGTCGGAGTCCTCCGGCCCGATGGCTCCAGGGCCGCGCGAGAACAGCATGTCCCCGGTGAAGACGCTGTGCAGCGCCGGATCGTACAGACTGACGGATCCCGGCGTGTGCCCCGGAGTGTGACGCACCGTCATAACGGTTCCGGCGACGTCGATCTCCCGGCCGTCGATGAGTTCCTCGTCGGGGACACGGCTGGGATAGCTGCGGCGCCACAGCTCCAGGTCGTCCGGGTGCAGCATGATCGGAGCCCCCGTGCGGTCCGACAGAGCCACCGCCGCGTCGACGTGTCCGCTGTGTGCGTGGGTGCACGCGATCGCCACCACGCGACGGTCGCCGAGCGCCGTGGCGATGGCGTCCGGCTCGTGTGCGGCGTCGACCACCATCACCTGTTCGTCGTCCCCGATGATCCACACGTTGTTCTCCACCGGCGTGGGCTCGGCGTCCGGCTCGACCACGACACCGGTCGTCACCACGCACTCCACCCGGGCGGTCACGACAGCACCGCCGGGAGCGCTCGGCCGCGGGCGGCCACCCGCGCTGTGGGGTCCTTCGCCTGCTGCTCCATGGAACAGCCCCTTTCCGGATGAGGCCCTCTACCCCAGTGGACCCCGCCGGGCGGGCGGCAGCAACCGGCAGCCCTTCCCCCTACCGGGGCGTGTGCGCTGACCTGCGGGAACTCATGGGCCGCCCGCGACACGGCGTGGTCGATGCCGGCCCTGCCCAGTGGCCGAGGCGACAGGTATGGGTTTGACTGGATCTGTTGGTGATCACGCCGACGGACGGCCTGACGACGACTGGGGCAGGGTCGCATGGAATACGACGCATTCCTGGCGAAGGCAGCCGAGCGGGCGGGCGTCTCCCTCGACGTCGCGGAGACCCTCACACGCGCCACCTTCGAGGTGCTCGCCGACCGGATCAGCGGCGGAGAGGCCCGGGACCTCGCGGAGCCGCTGCCGGAGCCGCTGAAGAGCTGGCTGCACACGGACGAGGAGATCGCGAAGGGTTACGGGGTCCACTCGTTCGTCCGGCGTGTGGCGGACCGCGCGGACGTGCCCCGCGAGCTCGCGGAGGCCGGGATCCGCGCGGTCCTGGCCACCCTGAGGGAAGCGGTCGGCGACCAGGAGTTCCGCGACGCGACCGCCCAACTGCCCAGGGAGTACGACATCCTGCTGTCCGCACCCGCGGACCCGCCCGGCGCCGGGTAGCCACCGTTTCGCGAGCCGCGCCGTTGCCGCGATCAGCGACTGTCGCGCCGTTGCCGCGATCGGTTGTCAGCCTGCTGTCGCGCCGTTGCCGCGATCGGTTGGTTGTCAGCGACTGTCGACACCGGTGTTCGGGGCGGCGTCTGGGGGATCTTCGCGGGCGCACGGGCGCATGCCCCTCCGGTCGGCCCTCCAACCTCCCCCGCGGTCAGCCTGCGCTCCGCTCTCCCCCGCGGCCAGTTGCCCCCGTGCCCCCGGCGGTCAGCCGCGCGCGAAGTCGAGGAGGTCGGCGTTGAACCGGTCCGCGTACTCGGGGACCATCGAGAGGCCGTGCGGAGCTCCCTGGTAGACCTTGAAGACCGCGTCCTTGACGATCTTCGATGACTTGTCCCCGGCGGCCACGATGGGCACGATCTGGTCGTCGTCGCCGTGCACGATCAGCGTGGGCACGTCGAACTTCTTCAGATCCTCGGTGAGGTCGGTCTCGGAGAACGCCTTGATGCAGTCGTGGGCGCCCTTGATGCCCACCGTCATGCTCCAGAGCCAGAACGCGTCGCGGGTCCCCTGGGAGACGGTCGAACCTTCGCGGTTGGCACCGTAGAAGGGGATGCTGAGGTCTTTGTAGTACTGGGAGCGGTCGGTCAGCACGCCGTTGCGGATCTCGTCGAAGACCTCGATCGGCAGCCCCTCCGGGTTCGCCTCCGTCCTGAGCATCAGCGGGGGTATCGCGCCGAGGAGCACGACCTTGGCGACGCGGCCGGAACCGTGCCGGCCGATGTAGCGCGTGACCTCCCCGCCGCCGGTCGAATGACCGACCAGGACGGCGCCGTGGAGATCGAGGGCCTCCATGACCGCTGCCAGGTCGTCGGCGTAGGTGTCCAGGTCGTTCCCCTCCCAGGGCTGGTCGGAACGGCCTCCTCCGCGCCGGTCGTGGGCGATGGCCCGGAAGCCGTTGTCCGCCATCAGCTTCAGCTGCGGGTCCCACGCGTCCGCGGTCAGCGGCCAGCCGTGGGAGAAGACCACCGGTGGGCCGGAGCCCCAGTCCTTGAAGTAGATCCGTGTACCGTCCTTGGCGGTCGCAAAAGCCATGGTTCGTCCCTCTGGCACTAGTTCGGAACTCCGCACAGGCGGAATGCTCGGTGCCCCGGCCGCTCGGAAAGGTCACGCCACGGCCGGCGGCGGACACGGCGGGGAGGTCGGCGCGAAGGCCGACGGCGCACACGCGGCCGATGAGCACGTCCTGTGCGGCCGATGAGCACGTCCTGCTTTCCACGCTACTCGGCGAGCCTCACTTCAGCGCGGCGGGCATGTGACGGATCGTCCGGCCGTGGCCGCCGCGGGCGTCGGGCTCACCGCGTCACCCGCAGCGGTGCCGACACCGTCACCTGGTCCACCTCGGACAGCCGGACCGTCACCTTCATCGTCCAGGTCCCCGGGATGGGCAGGTCGAGGGAGTCGGCGGCCCAATAGCCGCCGCGGTCCGTGACCTTGGTGTCCAGGGGGCCGAGCCGCTGCGCGGGCAGGGTGAGGGAGACGCGGAGTTCGGGGACCGCGGCCAGGCCGCCGTCGGGGCCGTAGACCACCGCCTGGACCGAGTTCCGGCCGACCCGGCCCGGGTCCAGGGTGATCTGGACCTTGCCGCGGCCGCCAGGGGTGCCGACGGCGAACGGGACGGTGGTGACGGACGTCGTCGGTATGCCGGCCGCCGCCGTCGCGCCGGAGTCCGCCGCCTCGGTGGCGGCACGGCCGGGCGGCGTGCCGGTCAGCAGTGTCGTCAGGGCCAGGACCACCACGCTCACGGCCGCCTCCGCCAGCACTGTGCGGCGCAGGAGGCGGAGCGAGGCCGTGGGGGCCGGCGGCGGGGACGGTTTTGGCGGGGGCGGCGCGGAGGGACCCGACGGCGGCGGAGGGCCCGTGGCCGGCTCGGGGACTCGGGCGGGGGATGTCGTCCTGGCCGGGGCCGGCCGGGACAGGCGGGTGGTCCAGGTGCGCGAGCAGGCCGCCGCCAGCAGCAGCACGGTCACCGCCGCCAGCTTGGCCAGCAGCGTACGGCCGTACGTCGTGTCCGTGAGCGCCTGCCAGGAGCCGAGGCCGCGCCAGGACTGGTAGACGCCGGTCAGCACCAGCACCGTCACGGAGGTGAAGGCCAGGCGGGAGAAGCGGGTGAGGACGGTGACGGGGACGGGCGAGGTCCGGTGCAGCGTGCGCAGCAGCGCGGCCAGGCCGCCGAGCCAGGCCGCCATGGCCAGCAGATGCAGGGTGGCCGAGGTGATCGCCAGGGGGACCTGGATGCCCACCGAGGCGTGCTCGGCCGCCGTCCAGGTCAGGCACAGGGCCACGGAGAGCACCGCGGCCGCCGCCAGCACGGTACGGCGGATGCGCCTTGCCCGGCGCTTGCACAGGAGCACCGCGAGGGCGCCGGCCGTCAGCAGCAACGCCGGGCGGAGCAGCAGCAGTTCGCCGGTGCGGGTCGTCACGGTGTGGGCGAGGGCGGAGCGGGAGAGGGCGTTGCCGGGCGCGGTGCCCTCCTCGTACGGGGCGCGCAGCAGGAGGAGGGCCACCGAGGAGAGGACGAGCGTGCCCGCGGCGGCCAGGGCGGGGGTACGCAGCGGAGCCGTCGAGGGCGGCCGGCAGTACGCCACGAACGCCGCCGCCCCGAGGAGCAGGGCGACGGAGAGATAGGCGAGGTAGCGCGCGATGTTGTACAGGGCCGTGGTGACGGGATCCTCCGTGCGGTCCGCGACCGGGTTCGCCGTGGTGGGCGTGCGTGCGCCGACCGAGAAGGTGAGCACGCCGGACACCGGGTGGCTGTCGGCCGACACCACCCGCCAGGCGACCGTGTAGGTGCCCCGGGCGAGCTTGGTGGGGAGGGCGACGCGGGCCGTGTCGGAGCGGCCGGGGGCGTGGTCGGCGGTGCCCGTGCGGACGCGGTGGTTGCCGGGGTCGTAGATCCGGAAGGAATCGGTGAGCAGGCCGACCGATTCGGTGAAGGTGAGGGTCACGTGCCGGGGTGCGGTTTTGAGCACGGTTCCGTCGGCGGGATCGGTCTCGCGCAGGGCCGCGTGCGCGGAGGCGGGGGCCGCCGCGCCGAACAGCGCCAGCAGCAGGCCCGCGCCGAGCAGCGTGAGCCGCCGCAGCCATCGGTGTCCGTCGCGCACCTCGCCCCTCCCGATCATCAGCCCGTCCTATACGTACGGAGGGACCGGCCGCTGTGCTCACCAGGTCGGCCGGGCCGTCACCCCGCCGTCCACCACGAGGTCGTGGCCGGTGATCCAGGAGGCGAGCGGGGAGGCCAGGAAGACGCAGGCGTCGGCCACGTCCTCGGGGCGGCCGAGGCGGCCGGCGGGAGCCGCGGCGAGCCAGCGGCGCACCCCCTCCGGCCAGGCCTCCGCCAGGCCCTCCCGCTCGACGAGGCCGGGCGAGACCGTGTTGACGCGGATACCGGCCGGACCGTACTCGACGGCCGCCGCACGGGCGTGCATGACCACCGCCGCCTTGGCCGCGCCGTAGTGGGCGTGGCCGGGGGCGGGGTGGGTGGCCTCGATGGAGGCGATGTGGGTGATGGTGCCGCCGCCGTGCGCGCGCATGTGGGCCGCGGCGGCCTGGGTGCAGGCGAACACGCTGGTGAGGTTGGTGTCGACCACCGTGCGCCACTCGGCGGCCGTCATGTCCGGCAGGGGCTGGACCGGCTGGACGGCCGCGTTGTCGACGAGGGCGGTGAGGCGGCCGCCGGACCAGTCGACGGTCTCGCGGACCAGACGGTGGCAGGCGTCCTCGTCGGTCAGGTCCGCCGTCAGGACGACCGCTTCGCCACCCAGTCCGCGGATGCGCTCGGCGGTCTCCGCGGCCGCGTCGAGCGCCGTACGGCAGTGCAGGGCCACCGCCGCGCCCTCCTGGGCGAAGCGCAGGGCGATGGCGCGGCCGATACCGCCGCCCGCGCCGGTCACCAGGGCGGTCTGTCCGTCGAGCAGGCTCATGGGCGGCACAGTTCCCCGATCAGGGCGGCCTGTGACGGATAACGCGCCGTGAGGTCCTCGGCGTTCCCGTGCTCGTAGTCCCTGTAGGTGAATCCGGGGGCCATCGTGCAGCCGAACAGCGTCCATCGGCCGCCCGGGGCCACCCGCGCGCCCATCCACGTGCGGGCCGGCACGGTCAGCTGGACGTGCTGACCGTGCCGCAGGTCGGGGCCCAGGACGGCGGTACGGGCGGTGCCGTCGGGGGCGAGGAGGAGCAGGTGGAGGGGGTCGCCCCGGTAGTGGTGCCACACCTCGTCGGTGGGCAGGCGGTGCAGGGCGGAGAAGTCGTCGGCGGTGAGCAGCGCGACGATGGCGGACCCCTCGGGCCGGCCGTCCGGCCGCTCGGGCCCCACCCAGGTACGCCGGAACAGACCGCCCTCGCGCGGGATGGGTTCGAGCCCGAAGTGGTCGATCAGCTCCTGCGCCGTCGTCCGGTCAGGGGAGGTCGCGTCGGGGGCCGTTCCCCCGGAAGGGGACCCGTCGAGCGCCGCTCCGTCGGCAGTGGGCACGTCACCCGCGGCCCCTTCGGGAGCGGACCCGCCACCGGCCGTCCCGTCAGGAGCCGACCCACCACCGGCCGTCCCGTCAGGAGCCGACCCGCCACCGGCCGTCCCGTCAGGAGCCGACCCACCACCCGCCGTCCCGTCAGGAGCCGACCCACCACCCGCCGTCCCGTCAGGAGCCGACCCACCACCCGCCGTCCCGTCAGGAGCCGACCCACCACCCGCCGTCCCGTCAGGAGCCGACCCACCAGCCGCCGTCCCACTGGCTGCGAGCCCGTCAGGCGTCGGTGCGTCCTCGTGCCTCGTCATCCGCGAAGGCTACCTCCCGGTCGAGGAACGCCAGTTGGGCCTGTTTCTCGGGCAGATGGTCCAGGAGAGGGCGCGTCGGCGCCGGGAAAGGCGGCCGAGGTGCCCTGCGCGCGGTGGCGTTCGACCTCCCGCTGCCAGGCCCGGTCGTGGGCGGTCACCCGGCCCTGGGCGTGGGCGAGTTCGCGGGCGGTGGACGCGCGGAGATGGGGGATGCCCCAGGCGTCGCGGTAGGTCTCGGCGGGCACCCGGAGGCCTGTCATATTTAGGTTAGCTTGCCTAAATATTCCGTGGGTCGGAATCGTACGCGAAGGGTGAGGGGTCGTGGGCCGGGGCCCGGGCGGGGGTGGGCGCGCGGGGTGGGCGGGGGCGCGGGATCATCTGCGTATGGACGTCACTCTGCATCTCGCCCAGGATCCGCAGGCCGACGCGCTGCTCGGGCGTTCTCCGCTGGCCGCGCTGGTCGGCATGCTGCTCGACCAGCAGGTGCCGATGGAGTGGGCGTTCAAGGGGCCCCGGACCATCGCCGACCGGCTCGGCGCCGAGGACCTGGACGCGCACGAGATCGCCGCGATGGATCCGGAGGCCTTCGCCGCGCTGCTCTCCGACAAACCCGCCGTGCACCGCTACCCCGGGTCCATGGCCAAGCGTGTGCAACAGCTGTGCCAGTACCTCGTCGAGCACTACGACGGGGACGCCGAGGCCGTCTGGCGAGGCGTCGGCAGCGGGGCCGAGCTGCTGAAACGGCTTCAGGAGCTGCCCGGGTTCGGCCGGCAGAAGGCCCAGATCTTCCTCGCGCTGCTGGGAAAGCAGCTCGGGGTCACGCCCCAGGGGTGGCGGCAGGCCGCGGGCGCGTACGGCGAGGAGGAGTCCTTCCGGTCCGTCGCCGACATCACCGGCCCTCAGTCACTGGCCAAGGTGCGCGCCCACAAGCAGGAGATGAAGGCCGCGGCGAAGGCCGCCAAGGCCGCAGGCGACTAGGCGGCGGCCCGGGCGGCGCCTCCCGGCGCGTCCCGGCGCGTCCGCGCGGCTGTCCCGGGCACGGCCCTGTGACGCTGCCCGTCGTCGCCGAAAGGAGACCCGCGGCGAAGGCCGCCAAGGCCTCGGGTGACCAGGGCCCTGTGACGATGCGCGTCGCCGCCGGAAGGAGGTCCGCGTGACGATGCGCGTCGCCGCCGGAAGGAGGTCCGCGGCGAAGGCCGTCAAGGCCTCAGGTGACCAGGGCACTGCGACGCTGCCCGTCGTCGCCGGAAGGGCGGCGGGAATTGCCGGACAGATCGCCGGACAGGCCCTGGGGGACGTACCCCGGGTGGCCCACCCCGGTGGCGGGGCCGGATGCCGCGTTCCCAGCATGGACCATGACCGAGCCACCGAGCAGCGGCCCCGACTGGGACCGTGAGTACGACGACCGGCACGCCCATGCGGCGCAACCGCCCGGCACGCGGCCACCGGGCGCGGAGCCGCCGGGTGCCCGACCGACGGGTACGGGGGCGCCGGCCGCACAGCCGGCCGGCGGTCGCCACGAGCCGGAGCCGCCGTTCGAGGGTGCCCTGCACAGCCTGTCCCAGGCCGCCTGGCAGGTCGTCCTGCTCACCGGGATCGCCTCGCTGATCCTCGGCGTCCTGGTGCTGATCTGGCCCGGCGCCTCGCTGCTCGCGGCCGGTGTCCTGTTCGGCATCTACCTGCTGATCAGCGGCGTCTTCCAGCTGGTGTCCGCCTTCGGCACGCACAAGGCGACCTCGCTGCGCGTGCTGGCGTTCATCAGCGGTGCCCTGTCGATCGTGCTGGGCCTGTTCTGCTTCCGCGGGCCCATGCAGTCGATCCTGCTGCTCGCCCTGTGGATCGGCATCGGCTGGCTGATCCGCGGCATCACCCAGACGCTGGCCGCCGTGCACGACTCCCGGATGCCCGCCCGGGGCTGGCAGATCTTCCTCGGGATCGTCACCTTCATCGCCGGCATCGTGCTCATCGACTCGCCCTTCGAGTCCGTGGCCGTGCTGACCCTCGTCGGCGGCATCTGGCTGGTCGCGGTGGGGATCGTGGAGGTCATCACCGCGTTCCGCATCCGCGGCCGGGCCGAACGGATCCCGCAGACGGTGTGACCGCCGGCAACCGCCGTACCCATCGCACACACCGGGACCGCCGAGCACGCGACCACCCCGCCCGCGCGCGGGGCGGCTCTGTACTCCGCTCGGCCGGGCCGAACGGATCCCGCAGACGGTGTGACCGCCGGCAGCGCGCACCCGTGTCGCCGGACGGGCGATCCGACCGCCGGCAACCGCCCTGCCCACCGCACGCACCGGGACCGCCGAGCACGTGACCGCCCCGCCCCGCGCGCGGGGCGGCTCTGTACTCCTTAACCCCGTGCACGGCCATGGCGGCCGACATCACCCCCACAGCCACAGCCACACCTGCGACCACCCCGGTCGCCGTACCCGGCCGGTCACCGTCGGCCGCGCGGCCCGTTGCTCCGCCGAGCAGGGGAATCTCATGTCAGGTGTGCTGCGTTCCCCGTCCGTCCCGGGGAGAGACCTGCCGTGAGCGGGACCACGAGCATCCTCCGCAGCCGTACCTGGCTGCGGGTGCTCGTGCTGCTCCTCGCCCTGTGGGTGCCCGGCGCCCACGTCCAGGCCCAGGCGGCTTCCGTGAGCGCGGCCGGTGAGACCGCCGAGCACGACGGCCTCGACACCGCGCTGCGGCCGGTCTCCCGCGTCGTGCACCGGGCCGACGTACCCGAGCGGCCCGCACCGCTGCCCGACCCGGCATCCGGCAGGCCGGCGGCCCACCCGTGCCCCGCCGCGCCGGGGGTGCCGTACGCCCCGGCCCTGCCGCGCACGGTGGTCCTGCGCTGCTGACAGACCCGCGCCCCGCACAGGTCAGTCGGTACGACGCAAGGAGCACAGCCATGCCCATGGACCCCTACGCCGTCCTGCGCGCCCTGCTGCGCGCGGAGGCCCGACGCGGTACGGCGGCCAAGCCGGACCAGCGGCGTCCGCAGCCGCAGCGGCCGCCCGAGGAACGAGAACGCTGAACCGGCGAGCGGCACCGGCGGGGGCCCGCTACCGTCTCCGCCGGGCCGTGCCGAACAGGGAGCGGGTGATCTCGCGGCCGAGCCGGGTGCCGACCGAGCGGGCCGGCGACCTGAACATCCCACTGCTCACGACCTGTTCGACCAGCGAGGGCTCCTCCGCGGGGGCCCTGGTGGCCGGCTCCTGCCGAGCGGTCGGCTCCGCGGGGCGCGCGGTCAGCGCGGTCAGCCTCTCGTACGCCGACTCGCGGTCCACAGCCTGTGCATAACGGCCGTGCAGCGCGGAGTCCCCGACCGCCCGGCCCAGTTCGACCGCCCGGCCCAGTTCGACCGCCCGGGCCGTGCGGTGCCGGACAGGTCACCCTTGACGTCCGCGAGGAACACCGGCGCGCCCTGCGCCGACAGTTGCCCGGCGAGCAGCCGGAGGGTCTTCCTCTTGCCGGTGCCGGTGCCGGTGCCGGTGGCGCCCGCCACCAGGCCGTGCCGGTTGAGCACGGCCAGCGGGACGCGCACCGGCGCGCCGGCGTGGCACCGGCCGTCCCACAGCAGGGCACCGAGGTCGAGGGCGGGGCCGGTGAAGGCGTAGCCGGAAGCGATCGTCCGCGCCTCACCGGGCAGCGCGTCGACCCCCTGAGGTGCGGTGGCCGACACGCTCTCACTGTCACTCACCCCAGGCCCCTGTTCCGGTTAATGGCCCGTATGGGCGTTTTGCGGGATCTTTTCAAGCGTCGCACTCCGCCGCCATGGCTGCGCCCGGAACGTCTGGGCCGGTAGGCTTTCCGTGTGATCTTCAAGCGCATCGGAAACGGCCGGCCGTACCCCGACCACGGCCGGGAAAGCACCCGGCAGTGGGCGGACGTCGCGCCGCGCCCGGTCCGCCTCGATCAGCTCGTGACCACCAAGCAGCAGCTCGACCTCGAGACGCTGCTGGCAGAGGACTCGACGTTCTACGGCGACCTCTTCGCGCACGTCGTGAAGTGGCAGGGCGACCTGTACCTGGAGGACGGCCTGCACCGCGCGGTACGCGCGGCCCTCCAGCAGCGCCAGGTGCTGCACGCCCGCGTGCTCGAGCTCGACTGACCCGGCGCGACACGAACGTTGACCCTTTCGGGTTCCACTGAGCGGCATCAGCTGATCATCTGATAGGCATCGCCGCCCGGGCGCACTACGCTGCGCTCATGAGCATGCTGACTCCCCCGGGCATGGGCGGCAAGTACCGGATCACGGGGGACAAATACCCTCGCATGCGACCGCCCCGGCGCCGCGCCAGGCTGGCGGCCGCCGTGGTGGCGTCCGTCGCCGTACTCGGCCTCGTCGGCTGGGGAACCCTGCAGCTCATCGACGTCTTCACCGGTGGCGGCCTGAAGACCACGGCGGCGGGCCGCAAGACGCACTGCCGGACCGAGGTCGCCACCGTGGCGCGGGCGAAGGACGTGCCCGCGCCGGGCCGGATCACCGTGAACGTGTACAACGCCACCAAGCGCGGCGGGCTCGCCAAGCAGACCGCGGACGAGCTGAAGAAGCGGGGCTTCAGGATCGGCGCCGTCGGCAACGCGTCCAAGGACTTCGACAAGAAGGTCAAGGGGACCGGGGTGCTCCTCGGCCCCGCCGCCGCCCTGGACAGCTCGCTGCCGGTGCTCGGCACGCAGCTGGCCGGGGCCGAGCAGCGCACCGACGCGGGGCGCAAGGGTGCCGACCTCGATCTGATCATCGGCGACGGGTTCAAGGGGCTGGCGGAGCCGGCCGCCGCCGCGCGGGCGCTGAGCGCGCTCAGCGCGCCTTCGCCCGCGCCTTCGGCGGACACCGCGAAGAAGGGCTGCTGAGCCGCAGGTCGGGTTCGCGGGGAGCGGTTTCGGGGCGGCGCCCCGAACGGCTCCGGTGGGGTCCGGTGCCCCGAACGGCTCCGGTGAGTGCGCCGGGAGCCGTGCGGTGAGGCGCGCCGGGAGCGGCTTCGGTCAGGCGTGCCGGGAAAGGCGTCCGGGATCGCGCCCGGGAAACTGCGCGGTGTGCGTTCGGGTGCGGGCCGTCTGTGGCCGGTCGCGCCGTTCCCCGCGCCCCTCTCGGGGCGCTGATCCTCAGGGCCTTACTTTCGGAGGGCGGCCCTGACGACAGGGCGTTGCGGGCCGTCTGTGGCCGGTCGCGCCGTTCCCCGCGCCCCTTTCGGGGCGCCGATCCTCGGGGCCTTGCCTTCGGAGGGCGGCCCTGAGGACAGGGCGTCGGTTCTCCGGCTGCTGCGTTACTCCGCCGCGCCGTAGAGGCGGTCGCCCGCGTCGCCCAGGCCCGGGATGATGTAGCCGTGCTCGTTGAGGTGGTCGTCCACCGCGGCGGTGACGACGGTCACCGGGGTGCCCGCGAGCTCGCGTTCCATGACCTCGACGCCCTCGGGGGCGGCCAGCAGGACCACGGCCGTCACGTCGTCGGCACCGCGCCTGATCAGCTCCCGGATCGCCGCGACCAGCGTGCCGCCCGTGGCCAGCATCGGGTCGAGGACGTACACCTGGCGTCCCGAGAGGTCCTCGGGCATGCGGGTGGCGTACGTGGAGGCCTGCAGGGTCTCCTCGTTGCGGATCATGCCCAGGAAGCCCACCTCGGCCGTCGGCAGCAGCCGCACCATGCCGTCCAGCATGCCGAGACCGGCCCGCAGGATCGGCACGACCAGCGGCCGGGGCCGGGCGAGCTTGACGCCGGTGGTGGAGGCCACCGGCGTCTCGAGGTCGACCGCTTCGGTGCGCACGTCCCGCGTGGCCTCGTAGGCGAGCAGGGTGACCAGTTCGTCGGCGAGCCTGCGGAAGGTCGGGGAGTCCGTGCGCCGGTCGCGCAGCGTGGTGAGCTTGTGGGCGACCAGGGGGTGGTCGACGACGTGGAGACGCATGCCCATAACCGTACCTTCGCTCCACACCCCTCGAGTGCTGGCGTCAAACCGCCCGTCCGAGGGAAAGTGGGAGGGATGGACTGGGGGTGTGACGTGCCTGACCTGCCTGACCTTCCCGAGGACGCGCCCGAGGACACCGGGGTGCCGGCCGAGTCCGCCGTGACCGGTTCCACGGCGGCCGCTCCCCCGTCACCCGAGACGGAGACGGAGCGCCGACAGCGGCGCGCCCGGTTCCTGCGCGAACTCGCCGAGGCCCGTGCGTTGCGTGCGCGCGTCCAGCCGCGACGCGCCAAGGCCGCACGGCTGCGCCGCGCAATGCGGATGCGAACGTTCCGCTGGTAGGGAGGATGCCGTGAGCAGGACTTGGTGAGCGAGCGGGCGACCCGGAAGATCCACGTGCGTGCCGGTGTTTGCGAGGTGGGGCGTGCGTGGGCGCCCGGAAAAGCCGCGTACGATCCGCACGTGGCGGCAACGAGTGCGCTGCTGAGTCGATGACCGATCCACGATCGAAACAGCCAGACACAGGGAGCGGAAGACGTCCCCTGAACGCCTTGTTTCTGCCACGATTCCGAGTGGGTGGGGCTCGGAGCCCAAGCTCTCTCCGCCCACGTACCTCCGCCGGGGGGACCCCCGACCGGCACGCCTATGACCTGTGGGAGAGTCACGGTGTACTTCGCCGCACTGCTCGCGCGCACCGAAGACGGGTGGGAAGCGAGCGACACAGAGCTCGACGATGTGGAAACCCTGTCGGATCTCGCCGACCTGGCCCGGGAAGCCTCTCCCGACGAGGACACGGTGCTCGTGCTGATCGAGCAGGAGGACTCCTGGTTCGGCGTCGTCCGTGTGGACGGCGAGGAGGACCCGCGCATCTACGTCTCGGACGCCGCCGCCGCCGCCCGCAGCGCCTACGGTGAGCTGCTGCTCACCGACGAACTGCTCGGCCGGGAACCCGGCGCCGACGACGGCCCGGACCTGGACGCGCTGGACCTCGACGGCACCGAGGACGGTGAGGACGAGGACGAGGACGACGAGGAGGAAGGCGTCGCCGAGGACGCGGTGCCGCACAGCCCCGTGGGCGACAGCCAGATCCTCGACGACCTGGGCATCGGCGTGAAGGAACTGCGCGCCCTGGACGCCGACGACGCGCTGAACTCGATCGCCGAGGCCCTGGGCGCCTCGGAGGTGCTGGAGACCGTCCGCTGACCGCCCAGGACACCGGTGGCCCGGCCGGTCCGCCGGACCCCGTGCGCGACCGCTGGCGGGACGCGATGCGGCTCGCCCTGGCCGAGGCGGAACGGGCCGACCGGGGCGGCGACGTCCCCGTCGGCGCCGTCGTGCTGTCCCCGGACGGTACGACGGTGCTCGCGGCCGGGCACAACGAGCGCGAGGCCACGGGCGACCCCACGGCCCACGCGGAGGTGCTCGCGATCCGGCGGGCCGCCGCGCGGCTCGGGGAGTGGCGGCTGACCGGCTGCACGCTGGTGGTCACACTGGAGCCGTGCACGATGTGCGCGGGCGCGATCGTGCAGTCACGGGTCGACCGGGTGGTGTACGGCGCCCGGGACGACAAGGCGGGGGCGGCCGGCTCCCTGTGGGACGTGATCCGCGACCGCCGGCTCAACCACCGGCCCGAGGTCGTCGAGGGAGTGCTCGCGACCGACTGCGCCCGGCTCCTCACGGAGTTTTTCCGGGACCGCTGAATACCGATTTAGAACCCTGCCCCGGCGTGCTGTAAGGTCTCCCTCGGTAGCGTGTCCGAGCGGCCGAAGGAGCTCGCCTCGAAAGCGAGTGTGGCGCAAGTCACCGAGGGTTCAAATCCCTCCGCTACCGCTTCGGAAAGGGTCCCGTCTCACGGCGGGGCCCTTTCGTGCGTCCCGTGGGGTACGCGTGCGGGAAGGCCCTCAAGTGCGCGTCCTCAACCGGGGAATGTTCCGGCCCGCACCCCGCGGCCGGGGGCCTTCCGCGCGCCGCGGTTTCCGGCCGTATCCGCCGGGCGCGCTTTTCGTCCCTGCCCGGCGCCGCCCGCGCGGGCCCGGCAAAGGGCCCGGGGCGGCGGGCCGTTGGTCCGTACACGGGACGTGAAGGTTACACTCGCCGCCGGCAGCAGGGCCCGCGAGGCAGAGGCACAGGGGAGGCCGCGGTGGCGGTGAACGCCAAGAAGATCGCCGTGTACGTGCTCGTGGTCTTCGCGCTGTACGTGATCATCACGGATCCGGCCAAGGCGGCCGACTATGTCCAGATAGGCTTCGAGGGCATATCGGACGCGGCCAAGGCCGTCGGCGACTTCATGACATGGGTCGCCAACGGAGCAAAGAACTGAGGTACAGCCCATGATCCGCCACCTGGTCCTGTTCAAGCTCAACGAGGGCGTCGAGCGCGACGATCCGCGGGTCGTGGCGGGCGTGGAGGCCTTCCGTGCCCTCGGCGGCCGGATCGAGGAACTGCGCTTCTGGGAGTGCGGCTGGAACATCAGTGACCGGCCGATCGCCTACGACTTCGCGATCAACTCGGCGGTCGAGGACCCGGACGCCCTGAAGCGCTATCTGGAGCATCCGGCCCATCAGGCCGGTGTCGCCCTGTGGCGTGAGTTCGCCACGTGGGTGATGGCCGACTACGAATTCTGAGCCCGTCCGCTCGGCAGCCCCCCGCTACAACGGCGGGGGGCTTTCCTGTGTCTTGGGCCTCAACTTGTCGATGTTTGAGCACAACACGGTGTTATGGGGTGCTTGCACACAGTGCACATGTCTTGTGATGCTATGACCGCTTTTGACGGATGATTGACCGATGAAGAGGTGGCGTTGACCGTGTCGGCCAGTACTGCGCCGCCCCAGGAGGAGGCGCCCGCCGAGGCTCCTCCGGCTCCCGAGAAGCGCCGCGGCGCCGACACCAGAGCCCTGACCCAGGTGCTCTTCGCCGAGCTGAAGGAGCTCACGCCGGGCACGCCGGAGCACAACCGGGTACGGGGGGCGCTGATCGAGGCGAACCTCCCGCTCGTGCGCTACGCGGCCGCCCGCTTCCGCTCCCGCAACGAGCCGATGGAGGACGTGGTCCAGGTCGGCACCATCGGCCTGATCAACGCCATCGACCGCTTCGACCCCGACCGGGGCGTGCAGTTCCCCACCTTCGCCATGCCGACCGTGGTGGGCGAGATCAAGCGGTACTTCCGGGACAACGTCCGCACGGTCCACGTGCCGCGCCGGCTGCACGAGCTGTGGGTGCAGGTCAACAGCGCGACCGAGGATCTCACCACCGCATTCGGCCGCTCGCCGACGACCTCCGAGATCGCCGAGCGGCTGCGGATCAGCGAGGAGGAGGTGCTGTCCTGCATCGAGGCGGGGCGGTCGTACCACGCCACCTCGCTGGAGGCGGCGCAGGAGGGCGACGGGATGCCGGGACTGCTGGACCGGATCGGCTACGAGGACCCGGCCCTGGACGGCGTGGAGCACCGCGACCTGGTCCGCCATCTCCTCGTCCAACTCCCCGAGCGTGAGCAGCGGATCCTTCTGCTGCGCTACTACAGCAATCTCACCCAGTCCCAGATCAGCGCGGAACTCGGGGTCTCCCAGATGCACGTCTCGCGGCTTCTCGCCCGCAGCTTCCAGCGGCTGCGCTCCGCGAACCGGATCGACGCATAACCCACGGACCGGGGCCGCTCCGGCCGCACGTCGGACCGAGGCACAGCGGGTGTGCGGCAGATGCATAGCGGGCGCACGGAAGCACGGCCCGAACAGCACTGCATCGCAAGCCCGAGCGATCGTTAACCGTCGCGAGCGAATCGCTCACCAGCGCCGTTCCCCGCAGTTGCGCCCGAAAGAGCATCAGACCCCTTGTTTGCAGGGCCGTTTCGCATCTTGCATGTCGACATGTCGCTACAGCGCGTTGCCGACATGTGACATTCTGCGGGAAGCGCGTTTGCCGTGGCTCCGGCTCCGGTATTCAGGTGAAGGCTGCGTTGCTCGAAAGGCAGCACCGCCGCGACCGTCCCGCGACCCAAAGGGGGTGGCATGTCCGCAGAACAGGGCAGCTCGAAGGTGCTGACGCCCACGCTGAGCGAGGCAGCGCCCAAAGAGCTCGACGCTCTCGACGTCCTCGCCGACGTCACGGCCCTCGACGCCGTGCCGGCCCCGGCCGGCACCGCCGCCGCCGTGCCCGCGGAGGCCGTCCCGGCCCTGCCGGCCCCGGCGGACATCGACACCCGTACTCTCTCCCGTTCCCTCTTCCTGCGGCTCGCCACCCTCGGCGAGGACAGTCCCGAGCGGGCCTACGTCCGGGACACGCTGATCGAGCTGAACCTGCCGCTGGTCCGCTACGCGGCCGCGCGCTTCCGCTCCCGCAACGAGCCGATGGAGGACATCGTCCAGGTCGGCACCATCGGCCTGATCAAGGCGATCGACCGCTTCGACTGCGAACGGGGCGTGGAGTTCCCGACCTTCGCGATGCCCACGGTCGTCGGCGAGATCAAGCGGTTCTTCCGCGACACCTCGTGGTCGGTGCGGGTCCCGCGCCGGCTGCAGGAGCTGCGCCTGGCCCTCACCAAGGCCAGCGACGAGCTCTCCCAGAAGCTGGACCGCTCCCCGACGGTGACGGAACTGGCCGCGGTGCTCGGCGTCTCCGAGGAGGACGTGGTCGACGGCCTCGCGGTCGGCAACGCCTACACCGCGTCCTCCCTCGACTCCCCGGCTCCCGAGGACGACGGGGGCGAGGGCTCGCTGGCCGACCGCCTCGGTTACGAGGACAGCGCGCTGGAGGGCGTCGAGTACCGCGAGTCCCTCAAGCCCCTGCTGGCCAAACTCCCGCCCCGGGAGCGCCGGATCATCATGCTGCGCTTCTTCGCCAACATGACCCAGTCGCAGATCGGCGAGGAGGTCGGCATCTCCCAGATGCACGTCTCCCGGCTGCTGACCCGGACGCTGGCCCAGCTGCGGGAGGGCCTGATCTCGGACTGAGGCTTCTGTTCTGACACTCCGTCAGCCACACTGGCCCGATGCTGCGAGCGACGGGCCGGAACAGGACCGCAGGGGCGACGCGCACCACCTGGACCCGTGGCCGCCGAGGCGCCGTGACGGCAGCGTCGGCGGCCGCCGTCTGTCTGGGCGCGGCGCTGGCCGCGTGCGCGGGCGGCGGCCCGGGTGGCGGGTACGCCGCGGTCGGTGCCGGGGACGGCCCGGGGCACGCCGGCCCCTCGGTCACCGCTCCGACCGGCACGGTCAGCCTGGTCCCCCTCGACGGCGGACGGCCGGCGGACGGCGTCCGGGACGGCGGTGGCACGGCGGACGGCACCCGCCCCGCCGACGGCCACGCTCGGGCGGGTGGCTCCGGGCGGTCCGCGCCGGACCATGCTTACGGGCCGGCCGAGGACGCCTCCGCGGGCCCTTCGGCCACTGCGGCCCCCTCCGGCACTAAAGCCCCTGCCGGGGACGGCGGCCGGCCCGGTCCCACGACGAGGCCCGCGTCGCCCACCGCGACGCCCGGCCACAGCACCGCTCCTCCGGCCTCACCGGCCGACCTCTCCTGGAGCGGCCCGGCGACCGAGGACACGGACCGTCGCTGGTGCCAGAAGGTCACCGTGTCGTTCCGCAACTCCGGCGGTCGGCCGGTGCGTTCGGGTTCGGTGACGTTCGGGACGCACGTCGTCGGCGCGCTCGGTGTCGACTGGGCGACCGTCGAGACGGCCGAGGAACTGCCGGTGCCGATCGCGGCGGGGGCGCGCACGGACCACGGCTGGACGGTGTGCGTGGACGCCTGGCGAGTACCGCTCGGCATGCACATCGAGACGCGGGACGTGTCCGTCCGCTGGGAGTAGGACCCGCCCCGTACGTCACCCGCTTCAGCCGCGGGTGCCGTCAGCGGCGGCTCCGGGTGTCGTCCACGGCGACTCCGGGTGCCTTCTGCTTCGACTCCGGCTGTCGCCTACTTCAGCGCCAGCCAGGCGACTCCCGCCACCACGGCGAGGGCCACGATGACACCGACGATCAGGCCGATGCGCGGGCCGGAGGAGGAGGGGGCCGCCTGCTGCTGCCGCCCCTGGGGGGCCTCGTCGACGAACGCGCGGAACATCTGGGTGTTGCCGGCGGGGTCGTAATTGCCCTGCGGGCCCTGGGTGTTAGCCATGTCCCGAGACCCTAGCGAATCCGGGTGGCCGACCCAAGTGCGGGGCCACCGGGACAGACGGGGGCACGCCACCCGCGATCACCTGCGTATTTACATCCGCAATACTTGCCTTTGCCAAGTTTTTGCGCCGCCGGGACCCCTGTTGTTTGCCTGCAGCAACCAAACACCCGTATGGTTGCCCCAAGCAACGAATACGGGAGGTGTGATGGCCGAGCAGGCGCAGTTCGAAGAGCTGGCGCGTCAGCTCAGTGCCGTCGGCGCAGTGAAACGGGACATGGGGCGGATCCTGCCGCCCGACTGCCCGGCCGGCTCGGCCGCCGTGCTGACCCTGCTGGGGCGTCACGGCGACATGCGCATGAGCAAGCTCGCGGAGCTTCTCTCCGTGGACATGTCGGTGACCAGCCGGCATGTCGCGCACGTCGCGGCACGCGGCTGGATCGAGCGGTCCCCGGACCCCGCCGACAAGCGCTCGCGCATCCTGCGCCTGACGCCCGAGGGGATCCGGCAGCTCGACGAGCTGTCCCGGCGGACCTCGCATCTGCTCGCCGAACGGCTGAGCGACTGGACCGACGACGAGGTCGGCCAGCTGATCGGGCTGATGTCGCGTCTGCGCGCGTCCTTCGGCGACTGCCGCTCCGGGCCGGGCCGGCCCGCCGCCGCCCCCGTACTCGAAGAGACCACCCGTACACCCGCAAGCACGTAAGAAAAGGAAGCCCATGGCAACGACCACACCAGCCGGTGTGCGGGCTCACGCCAAGCACGGGGGAGGCTCCCACGGCGAGGACCCGATGACCCACCGGCAGATCATGGAGGCCCTCTCCGGGCTGCTGCTCGGCATGTTCGTGGCGATCCTGTCGTCCACGATCGTCTCCAACGCCCTGCCGCACATCATCGGGGACCTCGGCGGCGGCCAGTCCGCCTACACCTGGGTGGTCACGGCCGCCCTGCTGTCGATGACCGCGGCCACTCCCCTGTGGGGCAAGCTCGCCGACCTGTACAGCAAGAAGGCTCTCGTCCAGATAGCCCTCGTCATCTACGTGGTCGCCTCGATGGCGGCCGGCCTGTCGCAGAACCCCGGCATGCTGATCACGTTCCGGGTGTTCCAGGGCATCGGCGTCGGCGGTCTGTCCGCCCTGGCGCAGATCGTCATGGCGGCGATGATCTCCCCGCGCGAGCGCGGCCGGTACTCCGGCTACCTGGGCGCCACGTTCGCCGTCGCCACCGTCGGCGGCCCGCTGCTCGGCGGTGTCATCACCGACACCTCCTGGCTGGGCTGGCGCTGGTGCTTCTACGTCGGCGTCCCCTTCGCGGTCATCGCGCTGATCGTGCTGCAGAAGACCCTGCACCTGCCCGTGGTCAAGCGGGAGGTCAAGGTCGACTGGGGCGGCGCGACCCTCATATCCGCGGCCGTGTCCCTGCTGCTGGTCTGGGTCACCTTCGCCGGTGACAAGTACGACTGGGTCTCGTGGCAGACGTACGCGATGGTCGGCGGCTCGATCGTCCTCGGCCTGCTGTTCGTGCTCGTCGAGTCCAAGGCCAGCGAGCCGATCATCCCGCTGCGCCTGTTCAGGAACCGCACGATCACGCTCGCGTCGCTCGCCTCGCTGTTCGTCGGTATCGCGATGTTCTCCGGCACCGTCTTCTTCAGCCAGTACTTCCAGCTGGCCCGTGACAAGTCCCCGACCATGTCGGGCGTCATGACCATCCCGATGATCGGCGGCCTGTTCGTCTCCTCGACCGTCTCGGGTCAGTTCATCACCCGTACCGGCCGCTGGAAGGCGTGGCTGGTCAGCGGTGGCGTCCTGGTGACGGCCGGCCTGCTGCTGCTCGGCGGCATCCGGTACGACACCGACTACTGGAAGATGGCCATCTACATGGCCCTGCTGGGTCTCGGCATCGGCATGATGATGCAGAACCTGGTGCTCGCCACGCAGAACCAGGTGGCGCCCTCGGACCTCGGCTCGGCCAGCTCCACGGTCACCTTCTTCCGCTCCCTCGGTGGTGCGGTGGGTGTCTCCGCGCTCGGCGCCGTGATGTCCCACAAGATCACCGACTACGTCAAGGACGGCGTCTCCGCCCTCAGCCCCAAGTACCAGGCCGCCCTGGCCGGGGGCTCCGGATCCACCGACAGCATCCCGGACATGAACAAGCTGCCGGCCCCGATCCGGACGCTGCTGGAGAGCGCCTACGGCCACGGCATCGCCGACGTCTTCCTCATCGCCGGCTGCCTCGCCGCCGTCGCCTTCCTGATCACGCTGTTCATCAAGGAGGTCCCGCTGAAGACCAAGGGCGCGCTCGCGCAGAGCGCCGAGGGCGAGGCCCCCGTGACCGACCCGGCCGCCACTCCCGCCGTCGCCGAGGCGCAGGCCCCGGCCGCCGCGCCGGTCCCGGCCGCCGTCGCCACCGCGCCGTCCGAGGGCACCACGTCCGGCGGCACCGCCACCGCGACCCTGCCGGTGACGGCGGTCGCCACGGCCGCCGAGCCCGGCACCGGCGGCGGCACCCCGGTGCACGGCTTCGTCCGCGGCGCCGAGAGCGCCCCGGTCCCGCAGGCCGCGGTCACCCTGATCTCGCTGTCCGGCCGCCAGCTGGGCCGCTCGGTCGCCCAGGCGGACGGCTCCTACGCGCTGGCCGCCCCGGGCACCGGGTCGTACGTCCTGATCGCGTCCGCCGACGGCTACCAGCCGCAGGCGTCCACCGTCGTGGTGGGCGAGGAGCCGCTGTCCTACGACATCCTGCTCAGCGGCACCAGCGGGCTGACCGGTGTGGTCCGGGCCGCGGGCAGCGCGCTGCCGGTCAAGGACGCCATGGTGATCGTCACCGATGTGCGCGGTGACCTGCTGGCCACCGCCACCACCGGCGAGCAGGGCGACTTCGCCCTCACCGACCTGGTGCCCGGCACGGTGACCGTCGCGGTCAACGCGAGCGGGTTCCGCCCGCGCGCCCTGCCGGTCGAGGTCGGCGCCACCGGGGTCACCCGGATCGAGGTCGACCTGGACGCCGGCGCCCGGCTGCAGGGTGTCGTGCGGGCCCCGCACGGTGCGCTGGCCGACGCCCGGGTGACGCTGGTCGACCAGGCAGGCAACGTGGTCGGCACCGCCACCACCGGCTCGGACGGGGCGTACGCCTTCACCGACCTGGACAGCGGCGAGTACACCGTCATCGCGACGGGCTACCCGCCGGTGGCGACGGCCCTGACCGTCTCCGGCACCGGAACGGACGGCCACGACATCACCCTCGCCCACCCGGGCGAGTAGCTCGACCCACGGCCCGTGGGGCGCGCCGCCCCCGCAGGTGCGGCGCGCCCCACGGGCCGGTTCCATACGACCATTTTGTAAGGCTTTGCAGGGAGAAAACGGGATGGGACTGACCGCGAAGATCCGTACGCGGGACGGGTGGGCCCTTTCGCACGCGGTCGTCACGGTGACCGACATGACCGGTTCGCAGGTGCTGCGGGCCGAGACGGACGCCGAGGGGGCCGTACGGGACACCACGGAGCTGGCGCCCGGGGCGTACACCGTGATCGTGACGGCCGTCGGGTACGCGCCCGCCGCGTCCAGCGCGATCGTCACCGCGAGCGGCCGGGCCGAGGTCGGCGTCGTCACGCTGGCCCGGCAGGGCGGCACCGAACTGCCACCGCCCGGCCCCTGGACCATCGACCCGGTGCACTCCTCCGTCGCCGCGGTCGCCCAGCACCTGGGGATCTCCAGCGTGCACGGCCGGTTCACGGACTTCGGCGGGACGATCGAGATCGCGCCGGACGACGTCACCAAGTCCCGCGTGGCGGCGGTCATCCGCGCCGCCTCCATCGACACGGGCAACGGCATGCGCGACACGCACCTGAAGTCCGGGGACTTCCTGGACGTCGAGCGGCACCCGGAGATCACCTACCGCTCGACGGGTCTGGTGCAGGCCGGACCGGACCGCTGGACGGTCCACGGCGAGCTGGCGATGCACGGAGTGGTACGGCCGGTCGATCTGGACCTGGCCTACCTCGGCAGCGGCGCCGACCCGTGGGGCGGCACCCGGGCCGCCTTCCGGGCCACGGGGGAGCTGCACCGAGAGGACTTCGCGATGAACTACAACCAGGTCCTCCAGGCGGGCATCGCCGCCGTCGGCACGACCCTGAAGGTGGAGCTGGACATCCAGGCGGTCCAGGGCGACGCCCTGCCCGCCGTCTAGTTCTTCTCGGTGGGCCCGACGATGCGGCGGGCCAGGTCGCGGAGCTTGATGTTCTCCCGCTGGGAGGCACGGACCAGGCTCGCGAAGGCCGCCTCCGCATCGATGTCGAGACGCTCCATCAGCACACCCGTGGCCTGTCCGATCAGGTCCCGGGTGCGCATGGCCTCCGTCAACTGCTCGCGCACCGTCACCGAGTTCAGGGCGAGGCGCACATGCTCGGTGAACAGCCGGCCGAGCCGGGCGGCCTGCTCGTCGAAGGCGTGCGGCGCGCGGGCGTAGGCCGTCAGCACCGTCAGCCGGCGCCTGTCGGCCCGCAGCCGCATGGACAGCACCGAGCGCAGCCCCGGCCGCTCACCGTCCTGCCCGTCGCCCGTCACGTGCACCACCGGTGAGGTCCACAACCGCTGCCAGTGCAGCCGGTCCGCCGTCTCGGCCTCGCGCACGATGTCGTCGGTCCAGGCGACCGTGCGCAGCGAGTCACCGCCCTCGATCTCGAAGACGCCGGCATGCTCGGCGCCGGGCAGCAGATGCACCGCGAGCCGGACGGCCGCGTCCAGGGTGGCGTCCAGAGTCGTCGACTCGTGCAGTTCACGCGCCGCCGCCGTGAGCGCTTCGGCCAGCTCGAAGCCGACGGGGAAGCCGGTCACATCGGAAAAGTCGGACGTATCCACCACGAACCTCTCGAATGGCACGACCGTACGGCCGTGCACAGGAGAGCTCCGCAGCACATTCCCGACTGCGAGCACAGAACATCAGCACTTTAGCTGCTCTATTGCGGTGAAGTGACGTCCGGTGGTGGGGGCGTGACCGGCGGACGACGCCGGCGGCGGCCCCGCGGGCGCGGACACGGGCGACCGGGCGGACGACACCGGCGGCGGCCCCGCGGGCGCGGACACGGGTGAGCCTGCGCCCGGCAGGGTCAGGCTGAACGCGCGCGTTCACCCTAGGCTGCGCCCATGGCACCGAACATCGCGACCAACACCCGTGTATCGCTGGACGAGCTGCTGGAGTTCGTACGCCCCCGGCACCGCGCCCTGCTGATCACCCGGCGCGCCGACGGCAGCCCGCAGGCCTCCCCGTTGACCTGTGGCGTGGACGACTCCGGCCGGATCGTGGTCTCCACCTACCCCGAGCGCGCCAAGACCCGTAACGCCAAGCGGGACCACCGGGTCGCCCTCGTCGTCCTCAGCGACGAGTGGGACGGCCCCTGGGTGCAGATCGACGGCTCGGCCGAGGTCATCGACGCACCCGACTCCGTGGAACCGCTCGTGGAGTACTACCGCAACATCGCCGGCGAGCATCCCGACTGGGACGAGTACCGGCGGGCCATGATCGAGCAGGGCAAGTCGATCATCCGGGTGACGCCGGAACGCTGGGGCCCGGTGGCCACGGGCGGCTTCCCGGCACACCTGGCACCCGGCCGCTAGCCGGGCGCGGCGTTCGGTGGACCGGGACCGGCGGCGTTCGGTGGACGGGGACCGGCGGCTCACGATCGGCGGCTCACGATCGGCGGCTCACGATCGGCGGCTCACGATCGGCGGCTCACGATCGGCGGCTCACGATCGGCGGCTCACGGTCGGCGGCTCACGGTCGGCGGCTCACGGTCGGCGGCTCACGGTCGGCCCCGGGCGAGATCGCCTCGGGGCCGACGGACGGGGTCAGCCGCGGGCGACCATCGCCTCGATGCCGGCGATCAGCAGGTCCAGGGCGAAGGTGAAGTCGCGCTCCAGCATCTCCGCCACGGTGTCCCCGCCGCGGGCCGCCATCAGCTCCTTGGACTCCGCGATGACCTCGGCGGTCCCCGGGTCCTCCGACGCCAGCGTCATGGCCTGCTCGAAGTACTCCTCGGGGCTCAGCCCGGTGCTCTCGATCCGCGCCGAGAAGTGGCTCTCGATCGTGCCGTAGCCGTACACGAACTGGAAGACGGCCGCGATCGCCCCCATCACCCCGTGCGCGGGCAGCCCCGCCCGGCGGACCACTCGCTGGACCACACGGGAGAAGGCGAGCGAGTTCGGGCCGATGTTGAGGTAGCGCCCGGCCAGCGGCGACAGCCAGGGATGGCGCACCAGCAGCGCCCGGTAGTCGGCGGCCAGCGCCCGCAGCTGCTCCCGCCAGTCCTCCCGCTCATCACCCGGATCGGGCAGCCGCAGCTCGCCGAAGGCCGCGTCCAGTGCGAGTTCGAGCAGGTCGTCCTTGGTGTCGACGTACCAGTACAGGGACATCGCGGTGACGTTCAGCTCACCGGCCAGCCGCCGCATGGAGAACTTCGCGAGCCCTTCGGCGTCCAGCAGCCGTACGGACACCTCGGTGATCCGCTCCCGGTCGAGCCCGGAGGGCTGCCCGCCCCGCCCGCCCCGGCGGGTCCTGCCCTCCAGCCACACGCTGTCCCGCGCCGACCGACCTGGTGTCTTCGTCATCGGCGCACCTTCCTCGATTTCCGCCCATTGATCAAGATGCCAGGACCGCCGCGACCAGGCGGCCACGGCGCTCCGCCGCCGCGGAGCGGCCTGCGCGAGGGGCCGATCGGCCCCGGACCGCCCGCGGTCGCTCGCATACCCATACCCCCGGCCGCTAGGCGACCACTCGCTCCGCCCGGCGGAGCAGTCCCGCCGCCAGCAGTCCGCCGGCCAGCACGGCGACCGCCCCCACCAGCTGGCCTGCCCCGAGCCCGGCGGACAGCGACTCCCCCGAGGCCACGGACGAGCTGAGCACGGCGCCGAGCACGGCCACTCCGAGCCCGTTGCCGAACTCGGCCAACGTACCGTTGATCCCCGCGCCCACTCCGGCCCGCTCCGGAGGGATCGCGCTCATGATGGCGTGCGCCATGGCCGGGTTGGCGATCGCGCATCCCGCACCGATCAGCACCAGCCCCAGCAGCGTGCCGGCGTAGCCCCCGGTGTCGAACTGGGCGAGGGACACCAGCCCCGCAGACATCACCACCATCCCGAGCGCTATCGACACCGGCGTGCCCAGGCGCGCGGACCACTTCGCCGCGAGACCGGTGAAGTTGAGCGCCACGACGGTCAGCGCCAGCGGAGCGGTGCGCAGACCGGCCTCCAACGGCCCGTAGCCGAGGACGAACTGCAGGTGCTGGGTCAGCAGGAACAGCGCCCCGCCCATGCCGAACGTGATGAGCACGGCACCGGCGACCGCGCCGGTGAACCGCCGGTTGCGGAAGAAGTGCAGGTCCAGCATCGGCTCGTCGATCCGGCTCTCCCACCAGGCGAAGACCGCGAGCACCAGGAGCGCCACGGCCGCCGTGCCGAGCACGCGCCCCGAGGTCCAGCCGTGGCGCGGGCCGGAGATGATCGCGTACACCAGCGAGGCCATGCCGATCGTGGACAGCAGCGCGCCGAGCGGATCGGGGCGGTCGCCACGCGGAGCCTTGGACTCCGGTACGAGGACCGCGACCGCGAGCAGGCCAAGGGCGGCGACCGGGATGTTGATCAGGAAGATCGCGCCCCACCAGAAGTGGTTGAGCACGAAGCCGCCGATCAGCGGACCGCCCGCGAAGCCCAGCGCGTTGACCGCGCTCCAGACGCCGATGGCCTTCGGCTGCTCCTCGGGCGCGAAGATCTGCATGGCCACGGCCAGCGTGGTGGTCAGCAGCAGCGCGCCGCCGATGCCCATGCCGGCCCGTGCGGCCACCAACTGGCCGGTGCCCTCCGCGAACCCGGCCACGAGCGAGCCGATGCCGAACAGCGCCAGCCCGGCCATCAGCATCTTCTTGCGGCCGTAGCGGTCGGCGGAGCTGCCCGCGGTGAGCAGCAGGCCCGACTGCACCAGGGAGTAGGCGTTGATCATCCACTGGATGTCGGAGGTCGCCGCGTGCAGCTCGCGCTTCAGGGAGGGGATGGCCACGTTCAGGACCGTGTTGTCGAGCAGCACGGTGAGCTGGGCCAGGCAGATGACGCCGAGGATCAGCCAGCGCCGCGGGTGAGCGTGGGAGGAGGACATGCCGTACACCGTATAGCTGTGACTATACGGTGTACAACGTGTTTCTCGGCCCGATGGTTCGGCGGCCCGGCGGCCCGGCGGTTCGGCGGTTCGGCGGTTCGGCAACTCGGTGGTTCGGCAAGTCGGCAACTCGGCAGGTCAGCAGCTCGACCGCTCACCTCCCGGCAGCGCGTCTGTCAGCAGCTCGCCTCCCCGCCGGTCGCCTCCCCGCCGCTCACCCCCGGCCGGTCACCTCCTCACCGCTCGCCTCTCAGTCGCCCGTCTTCTGCGTGAGGTCGTAGAAGGTGGCCGAACCGGCCGTCACCTTCTTGAAGTTGCCCTGGACCCACGCGCTGATCTGGGAGGACGTGCCCCTGCCGGCGCCGCCCGCACCGCCGCCCATGCCGCCGCCGGCGATGAAGTAGTGGATGCGTCCTGCCGCCACGTACTTCTTGAACTGCGCCAGTGTCGGGGAGGGGTCGGTGCCGTTGAAGCCGCCGATGGCCATCACCGGGTCACCGGTGGCGAGCTGGTAGCCGGCCGCGTTCTGGGAGCCGATGGACGCGGCGACCCAGGTGTAGGCGGACGCGTTCTTCTCCAGCAGCTTCTCGGCCTCGGCGGACACGCGCGCGCCGTTCAGCAGGCCGCCGGCGCCGCCGCCTCCCCTAACGCCCCCACCCCCGCGGCCACCGGGAAAGCCGTTGCCGTTCTGCTGGTTCCCGGTGCTTCCGTTGCCGTTCCGCTGGTTCCCCGTGCTTCCGTTGCCGTTCTGCCGACCCGGCAGACCACCGCCGAAGCCGCCGCCAGGTAGACCATTGCCGTTCTGCTGCCCCTGCTGCCCCTGCTGATTCTGGCCCGGGGTGCCTCCGTTGCCGTTCTGCCGGCCCGGGGCGCCCGGCATGCCGCCGCCGAAGCCGCCGCGTATGCCGCCACCGTCGCCCGGACCGCCGCCCCGGCCGCCCATCATGCTCGCCCCCGCCGGACCGGCCGTGACGATCGAACCGGTGTGGCCCTGCTGGAGCGTGCTGAGGGTGTAAGCGGTCGGTCCGGCCAGCGCGGCCACGAGGCCCAATGCCGCCGCCACGAGGGCCGGCCGCCGTGGGAGCCGGCCGGCGAAGATCAGGCCGAGCGCCGCCGCCAGACCGCCGACCAGCACCGGCCACTTCAGCCAGGGCAGATAGTCGGAGGTGCGGTTGAGCAGGACGTATCCCCAGGCCGCCGCCGCGACCACGGCGGCGGCGAGGGTGATCGCTGCCCACAGCTCGCGCCGCCTCTCCCACAGCGTCCCGGCGCCCATGCCGATCACGGCGGCGAGATAGGGGGCGAGGGCCACGGTGTAGTACTGGTGGAAGATGCCCGCCATGTAGCTGAAGACAGCCATCGTGATCAGCAGCGAGCCGCCCCAGACGAGGAACGAGGCACGGGTGACGGACGTCCGCCCGTGCTTGCGGGTGGCCACCAGGCCCGCCGCCAGCAGGATCAGAGCCGCGGGCAGGAGCCAGGAGATCTGGCCGCCGATCTCGGAGTCGAACATCCGGTCCCAGCCGGTCTCGCCCCACATCCCGGTGCCGCCACCGCCGCGGCCGCCTCCGCCGACGCTGCCGGTCTCGTCGCCGTTCAGGCGGCCGAACCCGTTGTAGCCGAAGGTCAGCTCCAGGAAGCTGTTGTTCTGCGATCCGCCGATGTAGGGGCGGGAGGACGCCGGCCACAGCTCCACGATCGCGACCCACCAGCCGCCCGAGACGACCAGCGCGAGCGTCGCCGCCGCCAGCTGGCCCAAGCGCTTCCTCATCGGCACCGGAGCGCAGACCGCGTACACGAGCGCGAGCGGCGGCAGGATGAGGAAGGCCTGGAGCGTCTTGGTGAGGAACGCCAGTCCGATCGCGACCCCGGCCCCCACCAGCCAGCGCGTACGCCCGTCCTCCACGGCCCGGACCACCAGGTAGCAGGCCACGGTCATCAGCAGGGCCAGCATCGCGTCCGGGTTGTCGAACCGGAACATCAGCGCCGCGACCGGGGTGAGGGCGAGCACCGCGCCCGCGATCAGACCGGCCGCGGGGCTGAACCGGCGGCGCACACCGGCGTAGACCACGGCGACGGCCGCCACGCCCATCAGCACCTCGGGCGCCAGGATCGCCCAGGAGTGGAGCCCGAAGATCCGCACCGAGAGCGCCATCGGCCACAGCGAGGCCGGTGGCTTGTCGACGGTGATGGCGTTGCCCGCGTCCAGCGAGCCGAAGAAGAACGCCTTCCACGACGTACTGCCCGCCTGGACGGCCGCCGCATAGAAGGAGTTGGCGTAACCGGAGGCGCTCAGGTCGTACAGGTAGAGCAGCAGGGTGGCGGCCAGCAGGCCGAGGAAGGCCGGGCGCACCCAGCGCGGGTCCCCGGAAGGGCCGCGCCACAGTCCGCGCACGAACGGCGGCCGGGGCTCACCGGTCCCGGGGGCGGCCGCAGTGGCCGCGGTCGCGGTGGTGGCGGTCGCGGGGGTGGTGGTCGCGGTGACGGTGGTGGTGGCCGCGGTTGCGGTCGCGGGGGTGCTGGTGGTGGCCGCGGTTGCGGTCGCGGGGGTGCTGGTCGCGGTCGCCGGGGTGGTGGTGGTCGCGGGAGTGGCGGCCTGGGGAGGGCCCCAGGCGGCCGGACCGCCATTGGTGCCGTTCTGCTCTGCCGACGGGTCGTGGTGCGTGGTCATCGGGGGTCCCCCGGGTCGGTGTCGTGGGGGAGCACGGGCTGCGGGTGCAGGGTGGCGTCCCTCCGGTTGCCGTCCGCGGCTTCACCGGCGCGGACCTGGATGGTCGGGTACGGCCGCCGATACGGCTGCTGCTCTGGGTGCGGGTACGACTGCTCGTACGGCCGCTGCTCGTAAGACCGCTCGGGCGACGGCTCGTACGACTGCTCAGGCGACGGCTCGCGAGGCTGCCCGTACGGTTGCTCAGGCGACTCCTGGTACGACCGCCCGTACGGCAACTGCCCGTACAGCACCGGTCTTTGCGCGGACGGGGTCGCCGCCACCGGGCCGGCGCCGGCCTCGACGTCGGCACCGGCGCCGGTCCGGTCCGGGAAGACCCAGGCGCGCAGGAGCAGGAACCGCAGGACGGTCGCCGCGAGGTTGGCGGCGATGAGCACGGCCAGCTCGGTGGAGTGCGCCGGGTGGTCGGTGGCCGCACCGAGTGCGGCCAGGGAGCCGCTGGTCAGGGCGAGTCCGATGCCGAAGACGACCAGGCCCTGGGCCTGGTGCCGGACGGCGCCGCGCCGGCCCCGCACCCCGAAGGTGAGCCGGCGGTTGGCGGCGGTGTTGGCCGCCGCGGAGACCAGCAGCGCGAGCGCGTTGGCCACCTGCGAACCGGTGTACTGCCTGAAGACGCTGTAGAGCAGCAGGTAGAACAGGGTCGACAGCACGCCGACCACACAGAAGCCGAGGAGCTGGCGGGCCAGCCCGCTGGGCACGCCGGTCAGTTCACGGTCGCGCGGATCGTCCCCGAAGGGCCGGGTCAGCCGGTCCAGCGGCAGCGAACCGGTGGCCAGTGCCCTGCCCACCCGCCACACGCCCTTGAGGTCGTCGGTGGCGGTCCGCACGATGTGCACGGTGGAGTCGGGGTCGTCGACCCAGTCCACCGGCACCTCGTGGATGCGCAGGCCCGCCCGTTCGGCGAGCACCAGCATCTCGGTGTCGAAGAACCATCCGGTGTCCTCCACCAGCGGCAGCAGTACCCGCGCCACCTCCCGCCGGATCGCCTTGAAGCCGCACTGGGCGTCCGAGAAGCGTGCCTGGAGTGAGCCGCGCAGGATCAGGTTGTAGGTCCGGCTGACGAACTCCCGCTTGGGGCCGCGCACGACCCGGGAGCCGCGGGTGAGCCGGGAGCCGATCGCGAGGTCCGAGTGACCGGAGATCAGCGGCGCCACCAGCGGCAGCAGGGCGTTGAGGTCGGTGGACAGGTCGACGTCCATGTAGGCGAGGATCGGCGCCTCGGACGCGGACCACACGGTCCGCAGGGCGCGACCGCGGCCCTTCTGCTCCAGGCGGAAGCCGGTGACCTCGGGCAGCTCGGCCGCCAGGCGGGCCGCCACCAGCGGGGTGGTGTCCGTGGAGGCGTTGTCCGCGACGGTGATGCGGAACGCGTACGGGAAGGTGCGCGTGAGGTGCTCGTGCAGTCCGCGGACGCACGGCCCGAGGTCCCTCTCCTCGTTGTGGACCGGGATCACTACGTCCAGGACAGGCGTACCGGCGTCGCCGGCCGGGAGGTGCTCCCGCGCCGGCAGTGTGCCGGAAGAAGAGTCGGTTGGCATGGCACCGACTCTCGTCAGACGCCCTGTCCCGCCCGTGTGGTGGCCCTGTGCCGAGCCTGTGAGTGCGCTCCCCGCCCGGCCTCGGGCACTGGCGGGGCGGCGTTCGGCACGGGCGGCTCGGCAGCCCGGAGAAGCGACTGCGCATCAGAAACAAGCGGCTCGGCGGCCGGGAGGAGAGGCTCCGCACCCGGGACGAGTGGCTGAGCGGCGGGATCGAGCGGCTCAACAACGGGGACGAGCGGCTCGGCGGCGAGATCGAGCGGCTCGGCGGTGGGGACGAGTGGCTCGGCGGCGGTGAGAGGAAGCTCCGCACCCGGGACGAACGGCTCAGCGGCGACGAACGGCTCGGCGGCGAGATCGAGCAGCTCGGCGGCGGGGACGAGTGCGGGCAGGTGCACGGTGAACACCGTGCGCCCCGGAACGCTGTCCACGGTCACCGCACCGCCGTGCGCGGTCGCGACGGCCTGCACGATGGCGAGCCCGAGGCCGGTGGACCCGGTGGACCCGGTGGCCCGGGAGCGCGCGGAGTCGCCCCGCGCGAACCGCTCGAACACGTGCGGCAGCAGATCCTGCGGAATGCCCGGCCCGTCGTCCTCGACGTCGACGCACGTCCACGGCCCGCGCCGCTGCACGCGGGCGGTGACGGTCGTACCCGGCGGCGTGTGGGTGCGGGCGTTGCCCAGCAGGTTGACCAGCACCTGCTGCAACCGGGTGGCGTCCGCGGAGACGGTCGCGGGCTCCCCGGGCAGGTGTAGCCGCCAGTTGTGGTCCATGCCGGCCGCGCGGGCGTCGCTGACCGCGTCCACGACGAGCGGGAGGAGATCGGTCGGCGCGAACCGCAGCGGCCGTCCGGCGTCGAGCCGGGCGAGCAGCAGCAGGTCCTCGACGAGCAGCGTCATCCGGTCCGCCTCGGACTCGATCCGCCCGAGGGCGTGCCGGGTGTCGGGGCCGACCTGCTCGCGCCCGCGCCTGGTCAGTTCGGCGTACCCGCGGATGGAGGCGAGGGGGGTGCGCAGCTCGTGACTGGCGTCGGCCACGAACTGGCGTACCCGCGTCTCGCTCTGCTGGCGGGCGTGCAGGGCGCCGTGGACGTGCTCGAGCATGCGGTTGAGCGCGGCGCCGACCTGTCCGACCTCGGTGTGCGGGTCGCACTCGGACTCCGGGACCCGCTCGCTGAGCTCGACCTCGCCGGTGTGCAGCGGGAGTTCGGAGACCCGGGTGGCGGTGTGGGCGACCCTGCGGAGCGGGCGGGTGGCGATGCCGACGATGACGGTGCCGGCGAGGCCGGCCGCGATCAGGCCGGCTGCGGTGACACAGATCTCGACGAGGATCAGGGTGTCGATGTTGTCGTCGACGTCCTTGGTGGGCAGGGCGACGTAGTAGGCGCCCCCGGGGCCGGCGCGGTACTTGGCGAGGTAGCTGCCGAGCCCGGGCAGCCGCACCGGGTGCGCGGCGCCGTCCCTGGGCACCGTGGCGAGCGTCCTGCGCTGCGCGGCGTCGAGGTCGGCGGTGGCCATCGCTCGGAAGCCGCCGTAACTGTTCTTCAGCTGCACCGCCTTGGCGGCGTCCGTGATCGAGCCCTTCTCCAGGTACGCCGCGACGGTGTCGGCCTGCGTCGGCCCGATGGTGAGGAGGCGCCCGATCCTGTCGCTGGGTGCGCCGCTGTTCTGCGGCTGCGGCTGCGGCTGCGGCTGAATCTGTGACTGTGACTGCGGTTGCGACTGCTTCTTTGCCTGCGACTGCTTCTGTGTCTGCGACTGCATCTGTGACTGCGACGACGAGACGGCGTCGGACGGGGCGGTGGGTGATCTGCCACCCGGGTTCGGCAGGCGGCCGCCCGTCGCCCGCATGGCGATGTCGGTCACCTTGTCGTCCAGTTGGTCGTACAGATGGGTGCGCAGCGCGAGCGTGGTCACGGCGCCGATCACCGCGCAGACGACGGCGATCAGCACCACCGAGGCGACGACGAGCCGGGCCCGCAGGGTTCGGGGCTGTCCTGCCCGCCACTTCCGCGACCACGCGCGCGGACGCCGTTTCGCCACCGCGATACGCGGACGCCGCTTCGCCACCCGGGTACGCGGCCGAGGCGCCGGTCCCTTCCGCGACGGGGCCCCCGGTGCTCCCGCGCGCCCCTTCCGCCACCGCCGACACGGCTGTTCCGCATGCCCCTTCCGCCACCGCCGACGCGGCTGTTCCGCCCGGCCGTTCCGCCACCGCGGCCGGCGTCGTCCGGTCATGACACGGCAGGCTTGATCAGGTAACCGGCCCCACGCCGGGTGTGGATCATCGGCTCCCGGCCCGCGTCGATCTTCCGTCGCAGGTAGGAGATGTACAGCTCGACCACGTTGGCCTGGCCGCCGAAGTCGTACGACCAGACGCGGTCCAGGATCTGCGCCTTGCTGAGCACACGGCGCGGGTTGCGCATCAGGAAGCGCAGCAGTTCGAACTCGGTGGCGGTCAGATGGATCGACCGACCGGCCCGCGAGACCTCGTGACTGTCCTCGTCGAGCGTCAGATCGCCCACGACGAGCACGGACTCCGACCGCCGGTCGGCGGCGCCGGAGCGGCGGATGAGCCCTCGCAGCCGGGCCACGACCTCCTCCAGGCTGAACGGCTTGGTGACGTAGTCGTCGCCGCCGGCGGTGAGCCCGGCGATCCGGTCCTCCACCGCGTCCTTGGCGGTCAGGAACAGCACGGGTACGTCCGGCAGTTCCCGGCGCAGCCGGCCGAGGGCGGACAGGCCGTCCATGTCGGGCAGCATCATGTCGAGCACGACGGCGTCGGGCCGGAACTCACGCGCCGTCCGGATCGCCCCCTGCCCGTCGGCCGCACTGCGGATCTGCCAGCCCTCGTACCGCAGGGCCATGCTCAGCAGTTCGGTGATCGACAGCTCATCGTCCACCACAAGCACCCGGACGGGGCTCCCGTCCGGCCTCAGCAGTTCGGTGCGCCCCTGGGGCGAGGTCGTGGTCATGCTGGACACCTTGTCGGGGCCCTCTGAGAAGACACTTTCCGGATTCTGTGATTTTCCTGAGAAACGCACAGGCGTCTCTCGGGAGGAGGGCCGGGAAGCGCACTGGGGCCGCCGGCACCGTCCGCGGAGGCCAACTCGGCGAAGTGCTACGGGCGTTCGGGGCGGTGGCACGGCTATCGGGGCGGTGGCACGGCTACCCGCGGAGGCGAACGCGACGGCCTGAGCGGGGCTGTTAGGAGGGGAGCGGCCCGCGGGACGCGCTGACGCGAGGGCACAAGACGCAGGGCGCAGGGCGCCCGCGGACGACGGTGCAGCTCCCGGCTCGACTGGGCAGCTCCCGACGCGACGGGGCAGGTCTCGGCTCGACTGGGGAGGTCCCGGCGCCAGTGGGCAAGCCCCCGCGCCACTGGACAGGCCCCTGCGCGACCGGCTAGGCCCCCGCGTGACCAGGCAGGTCTCCGCCTCACCGGGCAGGCCTCCGCGCGACCAGGCAGTACCGGCGCCACTGGGCAGGCCCCCGCGTGACCAGGCAGGTCCGCGCCTCACCGGGCAGGTCCCCGCCGGTTCGACGCGTTCTCCTCAGAAGAGTCCCTCCTGCTCCCCCTCCTTTTCCCTCTCCGTCCTGAACGCGCCCACCGGCACGGTCAATCCGTCGTCGCCCGGCGCCGCGGGCAGCAGCTCCCAGCCGGTCATCAGCCGCGTGTCGAGGACGACGACCCCACCCGCGCGGCTCGCCGGATGCGGATCGGGGCCGGCCGCCCTCTGCGGGTCATGCCAGGCCGCTGGATGCTGGTGGGCCCCGGCCGTCAGACGCAGGTCACGCCGGGCTGTTGGATGCGAGTGGGCCCCGACCGTTGGATGCGGGTGGGCCCCGGCCGTCAGATGCAGGTCGGGTCCGGCCGCCGCGACCAGCTCACCGCTGACGGCGCCGCCCGGCACGAGTTCCACGACCTCACCGAGCGCCGCCGGGCTTCCCACCAGCCCGAACGCCGCCAGGTGGTCGGTCACCCGGCACGGTTCCGGACGCAGGGACTCCGGCCACCCGGCGAGCGCCGCGGCCCGCGCGTGCAGCTCGCGCACCTCGGCTGCGCGCTCCGCCTCCGTGCCCGGCAGCAGCGACCGCACCGCCCGCTTCTCGGCGTACGGAATCCGGTCGGGCACCCGTAGCGCGGCCCGCAACAGCTCCTCGGTACGACGCGCGGCCATCAGCGGACCGGTGCCGAGCCAGCTGAAGCAGACGGCGCCCTGCTCGAGCAGCCGGGCCGATCCCCGCTCGACGGCGGTGATGCCGACCTTGAGCATGCCGGGGCCGAACCAGGCCAGATAGACGCGGTAGGGCCGGGGATCGTCGGCGATCGTGTCGGCGGCCACCGAATGCGCCCGGTCCAGGCGCGCGCACTCCTCGCACCGGGCCCCCGTACTGCGTCCCGGCACGGTGACCCGCAGCGGGCAGGGATTCCCCCGCGCCCCCACGCAGGTGCGCGCACCGCCCTCCGGCACCGCGAAGGCGATCCGCTTCCCCCGGGGCAGCACACTGCGCCGCCCGCCGTCCCACACCAGCACGGGACCCTCCGGCGACCAGCGCAGCCCCGAGCACCTCCACACCTGTGCCATCACTCGCGAGCGTAGGGGACGGGTCTGACAACGGCGCCCGCGCGAACGGGGACGCGGCCGAGCGGACCGACCCGGCCCGGAAACACCGGCCGACGGCGAGTCGATCCACCGGACCGACCCGACTCCGCCCGCGCGAACGGGGACGCGGCCGAACGGACCGACCCGGCCCGGAAAACGCCGACCGACGCCGACGCGATCGGCCGGCCCGACCCGACTCCGCCCGCGCGAACGGCGCGGACGTGGTCGAACGGACCAACCCGACCCGGCCCGGAAAACGCCGGCCGGCGGGTCAGAGCCGCTCGGCGGTCGCGGAGCAGTCGTTTCCCTCGGTCGCAGAGTGGCCCTTCGCTTCGGTCGCGGAGCAGCCGTTCACCTCGATCGCGGAGCAGCCGTTCACCTCGGTCGGGGAGCCCCGGTCGCGGAGCGGCCGTTCGCCTCGGTCGCGCCCGCGGGCTTGACGGCGCGGACGATGGCGGAGTGCATGCCGTCGGCGACGGGGTGGGTGGGAGTGATCTCGACGCTCGTGAAGCCGGCCGCCTCCAGTCCCCGGCGGTATTCGGCGAACGACAGTGCACCGGCGATGCAGCCGACGTAGTCACCGCGCTCGGCGCGCTGTTCGGGGGAGAGCCTGTCGTCGGCGACGACGTCGGAGACACCGATGCGACCGCCGGGCTTCAGGACACGGAAGGTCTCGGCGAATACGGCGGACTTGTCGACGGACAGGTTGATCACACAGTTGGAGATCACCACGTCGATGGTGTTGGCGGGCAGCGGGATGGACTCGATGGTGCCCTTCAGGAACTCGACGTTCGTCGCGCCGGCCTTCTCGGCGTTGGCCAGGGCCAGGGCCAGCATCTCGTCGGTCATGTCCACCCCGTACGCCTTGCCGGTGGGGCCGACGCGTCGCGCGGAGAGCAGGACGTCGATGCCGCCGCCCGACCCCAGGTCGAGGACGCGTTCGCCCTCGCGCAGCTCCGCGACGGCGGTCGGGTTGCCGCAGCCGAGGGACGCGGCGACGGCCTCGGCGGGCAGGGCGTCGCGCTCGGCGGCGGCGTACCTGGTCGAGCCGAAGTTCTCGTCGGCCTCTACCGGCTGCGGCCCGCAGCACGCGGTGCCTCCTTCGGTCACTTTCACGGCCGCCGCGGCATAGCGCCGGCGGACGGTTTCACGCAGGTCAGTGGACTGCTCGCGCATGACTCACTCCCAGGAGGACGGGGGCATGGAGGCGCCCCGGAACGGCCTGTATCGACGTTCGTTGATGCAAGGTTGCGCCTTGAATCGAAAAACGTCAACATAGACGCATGTCGAAACAAGAGCTCGAGGTGACCGGGCAGGACGCGGGCTGCTGCACGGGACTTTCCGCCGCGCCGCTGGACGAGGCGCAGGCGGCGGGGCCGGCGAAGGCGTTCAAGGCCCTGGGCGACCCGGTCCGGCTCCGGCTGATGTCGATGATCGCCTCGCGCGGTGAGGGCGGCGAGGTCTGCGTGTGCGAGCTGACACCGGCCTTCGACCTGTCCCAGCCGACGATCTCCCATCACCTCAAGCTGCTCCGGCAGGCCGGGCTCATCGACTGCGAGCGTCGCGGAACCTGGGTGTACTACTGGGTGCTGCCCGGCGTCCTGGACCGGCTCGCCGCGTTCCTGACCGCGCCGCAGGCCGCCGGAGCCGGCGCGTGACCGCGCCCCTGGGCCGGCGCGTCGCCGCCGAAGCCGTCGGCACCGGGCTGCTGGTGGCGGTGGTGGTCGGCTCCGGTATCCAGGCCGCCGAGTTGTCGCGCGACGTGGGCGTGCAACTGCTCGCGAACTCCCTCGCCACCGTCTTCGGCCTGGGCGTGCTGATCGCCGTGCTCGGCCCCGTCTCGGGCGCGCACTTCAACCCGGCCGTCACCCTGGCCGCCTGGTTCACCGGCCGCCACAGGGCCGACGGCCTCACCCTGCGGGACGTGGCCGCGTACGTACCCGCACAGATCGCCGGAGCGATCGGTGGGGCGGTCCTGGCCGACGCCATGTTCGCCGAGCCGCTGGTCGAGTGGTCCACGCACGACCGGTCCGACTCCCACCTGTGGCTCGGTGAGGTCGTCGCCACCGCCGGGCTGATCCTGCTGATCTTCGGACTCGAACGCGCCGGCAATGCCTCCCTCGCGCCGGTGGCCGTGGCCTCGTACATCGGCGCCGCCTACTGGTTCACCTCCTCCACCTCCTTCGCGAACCCGGCAGTCACCATCGGCCGGGCCCTCACCGACACCTTCGCCGGAATCGCCCCCGCCTCCGTCGCCCCGTTCATCGCCGCCCAGCTGGCCGGAGCCGTGTTCGGACTGGGGGCCGTCATCGCTCTGTACGGTCCTCCCGCACCCGCACCCGCACCCGCCGCAGACGCGGTCGTCGTCCCGCACGGGGAACCCGGACCCGCCTCCTCCTGATCCGCTCCGCTCTCTCGAAAGACGCCTGCCATGCACACCCCCGCACCGCGCCCCTCGGTCCTGTTCGTCTGCGTCCACAACGCCGGCCGCTCGCAGATGGGCGCCGCGTTCCTGACCCACCTGGGCGGTGACCGGGTCGAGGTCCGCTCGGCCGGCTCCGCCCCCGCCGACGCGGTCAACCCGGCCGTCGTCCAAGCCATGGCGGAGGCCGGCATCGACATCTCCGCCGAGACCCCCAAGGTCCTCACCACCGAGGCGGTGCGCTCCTCGGACGTGGTGATCACGATGGGGTGCGGTGACGCCTGCCCGGTCTTCCCCGGCAAGCGGTACCTGGACTGGCGGCTGGACGACCCGGCGGGCCAGGGAGTCGACGCGGTGCGGCCCATCCGGGACGAGATCGAGCAGCGCGTGCGCGGCCTGCTCACGGAACTCGGCATCCCAACGGCGGCCTGACCGACCGCGTTTGACGTGGGCCCGCCGCCCGGCCGCCTGATCCTGGCGCCCGGAACGGCCGCGCTTCTCCCTGCTCCCCCTGCCTCTGATCAACTTTGCGCTCGGCGTGCTCCGAACCTGCGGCCTCCGTCAGCCGCAAGCTGGCCCGGAGGGTGGTGGCACCTCATCGGACCGCTTCACTGGCCGAGATGGGCGCTCTCCAGTCCATCCGTCAAGTCCGCGGAGCTCCCTGAAGATCTCGCAGCAGAAGTCCAGACCTCCACGGCCCGTCTGGCTCACGCCGAGACAGGCACGTACGAGGAGATCAAAGCGCGGCGAACAATCCTGCAGGTCGCCCTCGCCCGCCACGAGAAGGCGATCCCCACAGCGGGGCGCTCGCCCGACCAGATCATGGCCGAGGCTCGCAGACTCCATAGAGCCGCGCGGGAGGGGTTTCGCGCCCTGCGCGAGGCGGAATTGCGTCTGCCGCCTAGCAAGCTGTGGAGGCTGCTCGCGGGCACCTCGTGGAACGCGCCGATGATGTAGCGATGGGACCCATATGCGAGCGGCTTACGACCGCGCCATCGGGCCCATCCACGGCTGGGGAACATCGTCATGGGGTCACGGCGCGGACCAGGAGCGTTCCGATATGCCCAGGCTGCGGTGCGTCGAGGATCTGCGCGTTGGCCGTGGCAAAGCCGGCCCGGGTGAGCAGGCGCTCCCACACGGCCGGACGGTAGCTGTAGCGGTAGGTGAACATCGCCTTGCCGGCGAAGCCTCCCTTGTACATTCCTTGGGGCCCGTAAGCGCCGGGGATGGCGGGAGGCTGTGAGAAGACGAAAACGCCGCCGGAGTTGAGCCGCTGACGGACGAGGGGGAACAGGCGTCCCGGGTCGGTGAACCAGGCGGCTCCGAAGATCGAGTAGACGGCGTCGTACGCGTCCTCGTTCTCGCCCAGGTACTCCAGGACCTCGGAGCACACGAACTCCGCGCCGGTACCGGCCCACTTCGCGGTGGTCTTCTTGACCATGACGGGAGAGAGGTCAACGCCCCGAGCGGCGATACCGCGCTGCGCGAGGTGGGCGAGGGCGCGGCCGGTGCCGCAGCCGATCTCCAGGACGGAGCGCGGGTCGCCGAGTAGTTCCGGGCCGGGTCCGTGACCGGCGTACTGGGTCCAGCAGAAGCTCGGCTCCGCGTCGTCCTTGAAGGCGGAGGCGGCGTAGGTGTCCCACAGCTCCGTCTCGGCGGCGATGTCGTGTTGTGCGGGCAAGGCGATTCCTCTTCGAAAGGGCTGGCCCCTGTCCTCCGGGGGACCGAGGACAGGGGCCAGGGTAGGACCGTTCAGTGGCTGTCGGGGACCTTGTTGCCACACGGCGAGCAGTCCGTGCCGTCGATCGCCCACAACTCCTCGTCGACGCCGAAGCCGATGGACTTCAGGAAGTCCGCCGTGCGGAGAGGCCGTCGCGGCGGCGCTCGATGAACGGGGCGTGGTGCTTGTAGCGGCCCTCGTTGTACACGGCGCAGAGGGCCCACCACACCGGCGTGTCGAGGATGAGCTGGTGAACACCGATGTCGACGAGCTTGCCGACCCCCAGGTGGACCTCGGGGTGCTCCATGCAGCCGATGGTGTACATGACGACACGCCCATGCAACTGGGCCAGCGTATCCCCGAGTTTTCCATGTCTCCCGGCCGCCAAGTAGCTTCTTGACTCTCACACCGTGTCAGGCGGTCAGCTCGGAGACATCATGTTCACCATCGGAGACTTCGCCCGGCATGGCCGCGTCTCGGTCCGGATGCTGCGTCACTACGACGCGACCGGACTGCTGCGAGCGGCTCACGTCGACCCCGCCAGCGGCTATCGCTACTACACCGCTACCCAGCTCGCCCGCCTCAACCGGATCATCGCGCTCAAAGACCTCGGATTCACTCTCCAACAGGTCCAGGACATCGTGGACGAGAAGGTCAGCCTCGAGGAACTGCGCGGCATGTTGCGGCTGCGGCGGGCCGAACTGGAGACCGCAATGGCTGCCGCAGGAGCACGGCTGATCCAGGTCGAGGCGAGATTCCGAGCGATCGAGAGCGAGGGGCACATGCCCACGAACGACGTCGTCATCAAGAGCGTCCCTTCCGTCCGGGTGGCGGAGCTGACCGCGACCGCCGCGAGCTTCGAGCCCGAGGACATCGGCCCGGTCATCGGACCGCTCTACGACGAGCTGTTCCGGTGCCTGGGCTCAGCGCGTATCACCCCCACGGGCCCCGGCATCGCGTACTACGAGGACGTCCCGGAGGGTGGAGGCAGAATCAGCGTCCACGCCGCCGTCCAGGTCTCCGCCCCTCTCCAGGACGGCACCTTCCGGATCCTCGACCTGCCGACCCTCGACCAGGCAGCGACCACCGTGCACCGCGGTTCGATGGACGCCGTGCTCCCCACCACCCAGGCTCTGGCCCGATGGATCGACGCCCACCACTACCAGTCGACCGGATACCCCCGCGAGATCAACCTGGAGTGCCCGGAAAACCGTGACGACTGGGTGACGGAACTGCAGGCACCGGTGACCCGGGCCTGATCAATCGCGCCCCAGCCTGGCCGGTGATCACGTTCGGGCAGCGGGAGACCGCTGCGGTCTCCCGCTGCCCGACTTCAGCCACGCCGGCAGCCAGAAGCCCGGATGCCAGGAAGCGGACGTATGCAGCCGGCGGGGGCGACCACCGCACGTCGTTCACCCCCAGGGGGCGGTGAAAGTGAGAACGGGGAGACCATCCAATTGACCGGCGAGTACGAGTGTTTCGTATCGTCCGTCTCCGAGTACTGCGCGCCCTTCCGCGAGAACGGTGGAGAGATCGATTTCCGCTCCAGGTTCCCGGTACATCTCCTGTGCTGCACTATCTGAGAACTGGTCGACCGTCACGAGATGGGCTCCGGCGAGCACACGACCGCGCGCTTCCGGATACAGAAGGCTCGTCCGCCTCCCCAAACCGGTGACACCGTGGCGAAGTACATCGCACCCGTCGGCTCCACAGGCTTCGCGCTGTGACTCTTGCTGGTCTCCACCGGCCTGCGACGCGAGGAAGCCCTCGCGCTGACATGGGCGGACGTAGACCTGAGCACGGGGACTCTCCGGGTGCGCCGGAACGTGCAGCGGATCCGGCGAGAACTGATCTTCGGCACCCCCCAAAACCATGAGGTCCACGCGCACGATCTCTCTGCCCCGACGGTGCGTGCAGGCGCTCACGACGCACCGGGAGGCTCAAGAGCAGGGGCGGAAGGCCGCCGGGCGGAAGTGGCAGCCGACTCCGAGGCAGCCGGCGGGGCTCATCTTGGCCACGTCCACGGGCAGGGTGATCGACCCGCGCGGCTTGAACACCGATGCTCACGATCTTGTGCCGCGATGCGAAGGTGCGGCGCGTGCGGGTGCACGACCTGAGGCACACGTGCGCGTCACTGCTCCTGGCGCAGGGTGTCGACGCGCGCACGATCATGGAGACGCTTGGCCACAGCACGATCACGAAGACGCTGGACACCTATGCGCACGTGATGGAAGCACAGGATCTACCGCTGTCCGAAAGACGATCACCCGTTTGCGGGACTTCGGCATACATGGCCCCTTTGGTGACGAGTCTCCCGTCGGCTGCCAGAGCCAGCCGAGCGATCCAACCCCCACACGAAGGAAGTCGACAGTGAGCTTCATTCAGACCGGCAAGATCGACCTGCGGTCCGACAACCCGATCGAGACGACCGGTGGTAACACCTCGACCTTCACGCGCGTCACGTTTCCGACTCCGTTCCCCGCGGGCTCCAACGTCGTCGTCCTGCCTCTGACCCAGACCTTCAACGGCCCGGAGACGCCGGGGATCCGCGTCCATGACGTCACGAACACGGGCTTCCTGATCCGCCTCAACGAGGTGTACGCCGGCGCCACCAAGAGCGATGGCAAGCACACCACCGAAACCATCGGCTGGCTGGCCGCGACCGTCTGACGCACACGCTCCTGCCGGGCACACGAATACCTGCTTCTTCAAGCAGCTCCCAGCAAAAGCCCCCGCGCCTACTGAGGCGGTTGCCGTCAAGCACTGCCGTCAAGGCATAAGCCAGAGGCCCTGTGGATCACTCCACAGGGCCTCTGGCAAGCTGTGCACTCGGCAGGATTCGAACCTGCAACCTTCTGATCCGTAGCTCTAAAAAGACGGGGCGGGGACGGTCATACAGGTCTCGCTCCAGCCTCAGGGGGGCGCTACGGGGTGGGGACGGTTGCTGTGGTTGCTGTATCCGGCTGCTGTACAGCAGGATCCGGGTGGGGGTGAGGGGTATGGAGCGGGAACGACTCGAACGACTGCTGGTCGGCAGCGATGAGGCGTCTGTGGCCGCCCTGGTTGCGCTCCGCTGCGGTGGCTCCTATGTGGTCTGGGACGGGGCTACGTCCGCCGAGTCGCTCACCCGTGTCTATGGACGCAGACTGCTGCACACGCGTCGCCGGGGCATCGAGACCACGGACTTGGAGCGCGCCGTGGAGTTGCTCGGCCGGCATCAGCAGCCGGTTCGCCTGGGGCAGGTTAGGACTGCCGATGGTTCCTGGACGTTCATGCTGTTTCTCACGGGTGACGGCAGCAGGCTGATCGCGTGCACTGGGGTGCGGCGGTCCGAGGTCTGAGCCCCGGCCGACGACAGTCAGCCACGATGGCGGGTGCGTCAACCGATCACGCGCGCGTGTGTAGCGCTGCCCCCACCGGCATCAGCCACGCTGCTCGATCGGCGTCTATCAGAGCAAGCTGCGCCGGCGGAACCGCGGTGATGAGACATTGCGCGGTGACTTCTTCGTCCCGAAGCAACTTGGGCGCTGGTGCTGCCTTGGGCTGATGCGGCTCTCACCTGCGCTGATGGTCCGCTAGCGTTCGCGCTTGTCCGCCAATGTTCGCCAGCGTTGTCACGCAGTTAGACACTCACCATGGCTCCGGCTCACTTCCTGCGGCGCTTGCTCACCCTCTTCTTCGTCTGGGCGCGGCCGTGGACTACTGCGACGCCCCATGGGCTGCGCTATCCCTACGTCGTCCAGAAGTTTGTAGCCGATTCATTCCTCTTCTGTGTTGCGGCGTCAGCCTTGAACTCTACGGCTTCAATATCAGCCGCGAGTTCGACACTCACCTCGTCCCAACGAAATGGAATGCCATCTCTTGGCGGATCGAAAATTTCCCACTGCTTGTCCAGACAAGCTTGGAAGTGCTTTGCTCGCTGGAGTCTATCCTTGATGCTGTGCACATCTCTTACATTTCTCCGCACGCTTGGATCGACGATGGGGGTATCTACGATCATGGCATCCACGTAGCTGAATGACCGCGCGAGCTTACGGTGCAGATAACTTCCGACACTCGTAGGACGATAAGAACCTTCGTCCATGGAGGCGGAAAATACTAGCAGATTATTTTTCACGGCTCTGTCCAGCTGTGCGCCGATTTGCTCCTGAGAAAACCCGGCACTCTGGCCGAATGAGTAGATGCTCGCCGCTGATACTAGGCCCTCACTGCCGGCGCTCTCTGCAACCCTTTGGGAATGGGCGAGTATATTAGGCAGTAGAAAGTGTTCACGACCATCATTGGTAGTGATGTCGAAGATGTTGCAGACTGCGCTAGCCTCAGGGCTAAAATAATCGTAGTCCCCGAATACAATCGCCCGAATAAATTCATGCATGGGAACGTTGTAGACGCGACCCGCGGTTGCAATATCGAGCACCCTTTGAGTGGAAACATATCCACTGCCAATGAAGGTGAAAAGGAACATGAGTGCGTCTCGGGTGTTTCCGGCACTCATGTTGTCGATAAGCGATTTAAGCTCGTCGTCGTATTTGAATGCTTTAATCAGAGCATCCAAATAAGCGACCAAGTCGGCATCGTCGATTGAAAGATTTTCCGGGAATACCCCAGCAGCGCCAGATTCCACGACTTTGGCCCGAGCGTACTCTAGTCGCTTTATGATGACTTGGTCTGTCCGGGCTGGCTCAATGGTGAACATGCGAGTCTGGTAGGCAGCAAGAGTGCCCCGCGAGCGGGATTGAAAGAAGGTGCTTGGCCTGATGGCGACGAAGACTGTTCCCGGCCATGAATCGGCAATCGAATGAGCCGTCTCGAAAATGCTTTCTTGGAACTCCGGAGGGCGCTGATCGATATTATCCAAGATAACAAGTGGAGACCTGCCCGACGTGGCGCGAATGTGCTCCAGGGATCGACGGAGGTGTTCGAACTCCTTTGACAGGTGGCCCGCCAGCATTAGTCGTTCCTGCCTTTTGTATTCGTCCGGATCGGACTCGTCACCGAAGATGGTCCGCTTGAACTTGTTGATCTCCTTGTTGTAGACAGGTTTCACGAAAGTTCTGTCATGAACGTCGATCCCGTGGTGCGATTCCAGCTGATCAGACATTCTCTCTGTGATGTACATGGGGAGATCGTCGACAAAAACAGGCTCTCGCAAAAAGTTCACGTAGAGAATCAGTGAGTTCTTCAGTACGTCCTTGGCGTCGACTCGAATCAAGTGACGCAGAAACATGCTTTTGCCGACCCCTACGTCACCGAGGAGAATAATGGGCCTTCTGCTCAAGGCGGCGGTGACCATGTCGGCTGTGAGTTTCGGGTTCACTCCCTTTTTGGTCGCGGCCTTTTCAGTTCCTCCTGTCACGGCGGAAGCCACAGAAGCATACCGAGCTCTTAGCACCTCCCTGCTCAGCATCGAGTACTGGGAAAGTGCGCCACTTGCACAATAACAGTCCCTTACGAAATCGTCGGAGATCTGCTCCTCTTGTTCTAGGTCTTGGATGAAGAGTTGACCAAGCATCTTCAAATCCGTTTCCAACTCGGTCCGCTTCCGGAATCCGGGATAGTGGGGAATTGAGTTGGCCAATTTTTCCGGCGCAAGCGCCTGGTTCTTCCTTCCAATCAAGTACCTCTGTAGGTTCTTGGTGCTTACCGCAGGCTTCGACAGGTGACCCCAAAGCATATTGAAATCGTCATGCATTTCCTGCAAGGAGCTAAAAACCAGCGCCTCGCCCTTGAGGGGCGCTACCCCATCTTGCCGTGAAGCGAAGAATGCGGCCATTTGGTGCCCGTTGGAGATAATGCCGATCGGCACGCCTCGCTCTTGGCAGTATCCTAGAACTTGGCGAATGGCGTCAGCCGTGCTCTTATCCTCCATTAGCGTGGGAACAGAAACGGCATGCCTGCCAGTGATTCCTGCCGGAAGTGTAAATGGCATCCCCTCTCGCTTCGCTTCTACGATGAACTGCGCCGCCGGTTTACCGACGATGTAATCAACATAAGAGCCATTGTGGTGGTCTTCCGTCGTTGCATCCTGCGTGTGCCAGCCGAGGCAGTTGAAAAGCAAGGCGTCAATCAGCTGAAGCCGAGTAGTGTCCTCGTTAGCTCCGCTGCCAACGGTGGGCGATGAAACAAGCTTCTTGAGCTCATCTTTCGCGCTGGCGTACGGATCCATCCGGCCCCCAATAAGAAAGATTCATGGATCGACCATCCCTGCTTGGTAACAGCATCGCGGAAGTGGGGGTCGGCTGCTACGGGTATGCCGATGTTCGTTCAACTAGTTCAGAGAGACGCCCAAGGTGGGCGGAGCGGGTTTGGCCGGTGGCCTGCCCGGTCTGGGGTCGAGCATGACCAGGGGGCCGTACGCTGGTTGGCAACTCGGGCAGGCTTTCAGCCTGCCCGCACTGTGCACGGGTGGCCCCCTGGTCTTGCTCGACGCGGGCCCCGGACCGGGGAGGTGGCTGAAGCCGTGGAGCCGACCGCCCCAGCCACGACGTACCCCTTCTCTGGCATCAGGTGACTGACTGCTGTGCGCGCGGCACGGGCGCCGGCCGGGCTGGAGCGGGGCGGAGACAGGAGCGCAGGCCCGGCCGGCGCCCGGGCCGCGCGCGGGGAGCGGAGCGAGCCGCCTTGAACCAGTAGAGAAAGTTGTAACTCAGTCGGTCGCGTGGGCCTTGAAACGGTATGCGCACGCCGGTAGTTCGGTGCCCTGTCGGTGGGCCAGCGGCAGGAAGATCACCGGTCGGATGGTCCACGTGATCCGGGTCCTGGCGTGGGTGACAGACACCGTGCACGGCTCGGCACGCAGCAGGGCTCGTCGGGTCTCGATGCGGCCCTCGTACAGCCACTCCCAGGCCTCATCGGAGGCATCCGCGTCCAGTGCCGGTGAGATCGTGCGGAGTACGACCGCTACCCAACGGTCCGCCTGCGGCGCGGAGTAGGCGTCGAAGGATGCCAGCAGTGCCGGCGGCCACTCCTCGATCAGGTCCTCGGTCCAGCACTCGCACCAGTAGCCCCGCTGCGGTGTTGTCATCAGCACGGGCGGCCTCCCCGCCGGGCGTCCGCGAACAGCTCCGCGGTGACCGTGTGACCCTGGTCGCTGTCGTGGACGACGACTCGGTGAGCGATGACGCTGACCATGCCCAGGCCCCGGCCGTGCTCGGCGTCCTGGTCCTGGTGCTCGACCTTCGGGGCCGTTCCCGTACCGCCGTCGTCCGTGACCGAAACCGCCACCACCTGAGCGGACACCGCGACGGCCAGGTGGAAACTGCCGTACTCCCGGCCGCTCGCGGTGTGGAGGATCGCGTTCGCGCTCAGCTCGCTCACGATCAGTTCGGCGTCGTCGGCTAAAGGGGAGCCGCGCAGGATGTCACGGGTCCATCGGCGGGCCCGGCTCACCTCTTCCGGGAATCCTGGGCAACTCAGCCCCCAGACCCGGGCCTCACTCGTATACTCGTGCATACAAGTTCCTTTACGCTGGTAGGCCGCCATGTGCAGCGGGTTCGGGCTAGACGAGTTTCACGCCGTCGTGGGCGCGGATGGCCGGCGGGGTCGTCGCGTCGAGTGCGTCCAGGACGCGGATCGAGTACGCCTCGTCGGCAAGCTCGGTGACCTCTTCGCGGGTGGCCCAGCGCAGCGCGCGGGTCTCGTCACCGGTGGTGGGCACACCGTCGGCGGCTTCACAGCGGAAGACCAGCGAGACGATCAGGCCCGTCATGTTCTTGTAAACGCCGGTCAGAGTCGCGGGAAGCGCGATCTTGATGCCGGTCTCTTCGAGGACTTCGCGCTGAAGGGCCTCCGGGATGGTCTCCTCGCGTTCGAGGATGCCGCCCGGCGGCTCCCAGTGGCCGTTGTCCCGGCGCTGGATCAGGAGGGCCCGGCCCTGGTCGTCCACGACGACCCCGGCGACGCTCACGGAGTGCGGGCGTTCAGTGCTCACGTTCCTCGGCCCTCTCGGCTGGCTAGGCTCTCCACCGTAGCAACAGAACTCGCCCACTCGTCTAGATACCTAAAGGAGTACTCACGTGAGCCCTCTTCCTTCGGGCCTCCTCGGTGATCTCGACCCCACGAGCGATCGTGCGGTCTTCCGGCAGATCGCCGACCAGCTCCGCGAGGCCATCGACCGTGGGCGATTCCGCGAGGGCGAGAAGCTGCCCTCCGAAGCCGAGCTGGTCGAGCACTACGGAGTCTCCCGGATGACCGTGCGGAACTCCTTCTCTGTCCTCACCGGTGAGGGCCTGGTGCACGCCGAGCACGGCAAGGGCGTCTTCGTCCGGCCGCGCCCCCCCGTGCGCCGGCTCGCCTCCGACCGGTTCGCCCGGCGTCACCGCGAGCAGGGCAAGTCCGCCTTCATCGTGGAGGCCGACGCCGCAGGCAGCCATCCCACGGTCGACAGCCTTGAAGTCAAGGAAGAGAAGGCGAGCCAGGACATCTCCACCCGGCTCGGGTCGGTGCGGCGCGTCCTCGCTCGTCGGCGCCGGTATCTCCTCGACGGGCGGCCGGTCGAGTTCGCGACCTCCTACCTCCCGCTCGACATCGCCCGCGGCACTCCTATCGCCGAGCCCAACCCAGGTCCCGGCGGCATCTACGCCCGCCTCGAAGAACTGGGGCACCACCTCGACCACTTCGAGGAAGAGATCCGCGCCCGCATGCCCTCGCCCGCAGAGGTGAAGCTCCTGCATCTGGCGGCCGGCGTGCCCGTCATCCACCTGATCCGGACCGCCTTCGACACCGAGGGACGTGCCGTCGAGGTCTGCGACACGGTCATGGCGGCGGACGCGTACGTCCTGTCGTACCAGCTCCCGGCGACCTGATCCCGGGAGCGGCGGTAGTGCGCGGGGACGCTCCTCCGAACTCGTACACACCGACACGCTTACTCGTATAGACGAGTGGGCAAGTTGTGTGGCAGGGTGATCCGCGTGATCCCGGAGATCGGGCTCGCAGATCGACTCTTGTATAGACGAGTAGATAGGGGTAGTACCTTGCGCACCATCCGCGTTGAGACCTCCGCCGCGACGATCCTCCTCACGGAGGCTCCGGAGCCGAAGGTCCGTGACCGGCAGACCGGCGAGATCGCCAAGGACGCGACCAGCGGCGAGGCGCTGATGACCATCGGCGTCGTCTACATCGAGGACGGTGAGTCGTCGCTCATCAAGGTCACCGTTCCCGAGGGTGGCGTCTCCGAGGGCCTGATCCTCGGCTCGCCGGTGTCGCTGCCCGGCCTCTTCGCCCGGCCGTGGGAGTCCGTCTTCAACGGCCAGCAGCGCCACGGCATCGCCTACCGCGCTGCCGCTGTCACTCCGGCCGCCTTCCCGGCCACGACCGGGGCCGCGGCCTGATGTCCGACCTGACGACGCTTCTCGAAGTGGGTGGTCCTGTCGCCGCACTCGGCGGCGGGGCCGCCTACGCCCGGGCCAAGCACCCGGCGGCGTACTGGTCCACGGTCGGCCTCCCGGTGTCCACGGTCCGACTGCTCAGCTCGTACGGCTCGGTCATGGAGGCATGCGGCCTGACCGTGGCGCCCTCCCGGCTGCGGGTCCTCGCCGTCAAGGCCATGACCCAGCGCGAAGTGCGGCCCGTGCCACCGCGCCGGGGCATCATCCGACCCACCACGACCGGACTGCGCATCCGTCTCCGCCTGGCACCGGGCCAGGAACCCGCCGACTTCGCGGCCTCCGCCGAGCGACTGCGGCACGCCTGGGGCGTCCACGCCGTCTACGTCACCACTGTCAAGCCGGGAGTCGTCGACCTGCGGCTCGTCGGCTACGACGTCTTACGGCGGGTGCGCATGCCTCGCAAGGCCGCGCACGGCCCCCTCAAAGTGCCGGTCGCCCTGCGAGAGGACGCCACACCCTTCGTCCGGGACTACCGCACCATCCCCCACCAACTCACCCTCGGCGCCACCCTGTCCGGCAAGTCCATGTACCTGCGGCATCTGGTCGCCGGACTCGCTCCTCAGTCCGTCGCCCTGGTCGGCATCGACTGCAAGCGGGGCGTCGAACTCGCCCCCTTCGCACCCCGGCTCTCGGCGCTGGCCACCGATCCGGAACAGGCGGCCGAGCTGCTGCCCGTACTGGTCAACGAGATGGAGGACCGGTACGACCTGATCAAGGCCCGGCAGAGCATCGCCCCTGGCACTCCGAACGAGGAGATCACCTCCGACATCTGGGGCCTGCCCGACCACGAACGCCCGGTGCCCGTCGTCCTGTTCGTGGATGAGGTCGCTGAACTTTTCCTCGTCGCGACCAAGAAGGACGAGGAACGCCGCGACGAGATGGTCACCCAGCTCATCCGACTCGCCCAGCTCGGCCGCGCCGCCGGCATCTACCTGGAGGTCTGCGGGCAGCGCTTCGGCGCTGAACTCGGCAAGGGCGCCACCATGCTCCGCGCCCAGCTCACCGGCCGCGTCTGCCACCGCGTCAATGACGAGGCCTCCGCGAAGATGGCCCTCGGCGACATCGCTCCGGAGGCTGTCCAGGCAGCCTGTTCCATCGCTCCCGAACGGCCCGGCCTGGCCGTAGCGGGCGACACCTCCGGCGGCTGGTCCCGCATCCGCACGCCGTACCTCTCCCTCGGGGACGCTGCCGAGACCTGCCGCGAGTCGGCCCACCTGGTGCCCGACCTGCCCGCGCTGAAGCCCTTCCGGCCCGACGTACCCGTGCGCCCGGTCGAGACCGCGGCCCCGGTCTTCCTCCCCCGCCCGGTCACCGACTGATCTCCTCTGCTCGACTCCGGAAGGAGCCGCATCATGCGCGCCCGCTTGGCCCGCGTCGACGCGGTGCTCGTCCAGGCGCTCATCGCCGCCGCACTGTCCTTCGCCCACCTGCACGACGTCGCCGTGGCGGCCGGACAGGACGGCTGGAAGGCCTGGGCCTACCCCGTCTCCGTCGACCTGCTGCTCGTCGCCGCCTGGCGCCGACTGCGCTCCGGTACGACCAAGACGGCGGCCTGGTGCTGGTTCGTCGTCGCACTCACCGCATCCCTCGGCGCCAACGTCGCCACCGCCGGCCTCCTCGACCTCGGCAACGTCCCGGCCTGGCTGCGCATCCTCGTCGCGGGCTGGCCCGCCGTCGCCTTCCTCGGCGGCACCCTCCTCGCGCACACCGCGCCGAAGACGGGCCCCGATGCAGAGGTCATCGAAGACCAGGAGGACGAGCCCGAAACCGCGCCCGAACCGCCCGCCCAACCCGCCATCGAAGCACCGCCGCAACCCCCACCCATACCCGTGCCGTCCGCCCTGGTCGCCCACGCCCGCAAGGTCGCCGCCGAGCACCACGCCCGGACCGGCACCCCGATCGACACCCCGACCCTGCGCGCTCGCCTCGGCGTCCCGGTGCCCATGGCCGAAGCCATCGCCGCCCACCTCTGAGAGGAGATCCATGGCCGCCAACCGCAGCTTCCGCAACGTCACCCGCATCGGCCCCGTCCAGGTCGGCACCGCCTACGACAACCGAGGCCGCGAGAAGCACACCGCCGCCTGCACCGCCCCGCGTTGCGGCTTCTCCGCCGACTACGACAGCCGGGCCGCCGCCGAACTGGCCGCCCGCACCCATCGCTGCCCCGCCCGTTGAGAGGACCCGGACCACCGTGACCGTCAGCCTGCCGCTCGTCGTCGTCCTCGGCTTCTTCGCCTGGGGAGCGATCAAGTTCCTCGGCGTCCGCACCTGGATCGTCGTCCTGATCGCCCTGTTCGGCTTCTGGCTCTCGCACACCTTCCTCGCTCCCGCCATCGAGTCCGGCACGCGGTCCGGCGTGGGCGTCGTAAACGGCTCACATGACTAGACGAGTAGGTAAGGAGAGTTCCGCCGTGTTCCTGCCCAAGTACCCGGACAACCCGACCCCGCCGCCGGTGCACACGCACGCCCCGACCGACCCGGCTCCCGCCCGACGCGCCCTGCCGTCGATCTCCATCGACCAGAAGACGGTCGCGGCCGTGGTCGTCGCGGGCGTGGTCCTCACCGCGCTCCTGGCCGCCGTCGCCGTCACGGCCATCTCTGTAGCCATCGCCGCCGTGGTCCTGCGCTCGCTGCTCCACGAGCACAAGCGGCGCTGAGGCGCCCAGACCTCCGGGGCGGCGAGACACGGCCAAGCATCCGCCGCCCCGGAGGCCCATCCCTCCCGACAGTGCCCGTCAGAAGGAGACCGCCATCTTCGCCCGCACCACCCCGCCGCCACTCCCGGAACTCAGCAACCTCGCCGCCGACGGCACCCTGCCGGGTATCCTCCGTCAGCTCTCCGGGCTCGGCGGCTGCACGCACCCCATCCGGCTGGACGGCCACCGCACCGAGTACGACGTCGACACCACGACCGGCGAGATCGGCCGCATCCTCCAGCACCTCGACTCGACCGCCCTCCCGGCCGGCCAGCTCCTCGTCCGCTGCAACAACCGCCGGACCACCCGCTGTCCGGCCTGCGCCGAGGTCTACCGCCGCGACACCTTCCACCTGATCACCGCCGGACTGCGCGGCGGCAAGGGCACCCCGGAACACGTCGCCGCCCACCCGCGCGTCTTCGCCACCTTCACCGCCCCCGGCTTCGGCCCGGTCCACAACCGCCGCACAGACGGCCGTCCCTGCCGCTGCGGCGCCCACCACGGCCAGGACGACGACGCCCTTGGCACACCGCTCGACCCGGACACCTACGACTACGAAGCGGCTGTGCTCTGGAACGCGCACGCCGGACAGCTCTGGCGGCGCTTCTCCATCTACCTCCGCCGAGAGGCCGCCAAGCGTGCGGGCCTGTCACAGCGCCACTTCCGCCAGCACGCCCGAGTCTCGTTCGCCAAGGTCGCCGAGTACCAGAAGCGCGGAGCCGTCCACTTCCATGCCGTCATCCGCCTCGACGGCCCCGGCGGCGGTGACACTCCGCCCCCGGCCTGGGCGACCGCCGAACTGCTCACGGACGCCATCGAGGCCGCCGCCGCCAAGGTCCGCGTCGACGGCCCGGTCATCGACGGCCGTGCGCACACCTTCGCCTTCGGCCGACAGCTCGACGTCCGCACCATCCGCTCGGCCGACTTCAACGGCGGCCAGGAGCTGACCGAGCGGGCAGTCGCGGCCTACATCGCCAAGTACGCCACCAAGGGCGCCGAGACCGCCACGGGAGCTCTCGACCGCCCGCTCAAGTTCGCCGCCGAACTCGCCCAGCTCGACATCAGCGAGCACGCCCGCCGCCTGATCCGAACGGCCTGGGCCCTCGGCGCCCGCAAGAACCTGGAACACCTTCGCCTGCGTGCCTGGGCCCACATGCTCGGGTTCCGCGGCCACTTCTCCACCAAGTCCCGCTGCTACTCCACCACCCTCGGTGCCCTCCGCGACGCCCGCGCCGCATGGCGCCGAGCCCAAGCCGCAGCAGCCAACGGACCGGAGACCGAGACGACGTACGTCCTCGCGCACTGGGTCTTCGCCGGCACCGGCCTGTCCGATGCCGAAGCCTGGCTGGCCGCATCTCTCGAACCCGCACCCGGAACCGAAGGGGAGCCCACCGCATGACCACGGTGACCGTCACCCGTAAGTGGCACACCACGGCCGAAGTCGCCGAGATGCTCGGCTTCGGCCTCTCCAAGACCAAGGCGCTCGTCCTGAGCGGTGAGATCCGGTCCGTGAAGATCGGCCGCAACCGCCGCATCCTCCCGGCCTGGGTCGACGAGTACGTGAACCGCTGCGCCTCCGAGGCCGGGGAGTGGGCGGCATGAGCGGAAAGCGGGCCAACGGCGAGGGGTCCATCTACCCGTACAAGAACGGCTTCGCGGCCTACGCCTGGGTCACGACGCCGGACGGCGACCGCAAGCGCAAGTACGTGTACGGCAAGACCCGCGAGGAGACCCACGAGAAGTGGATCAGGCTTCACAGTGACGCCAGCAAGGGCCCGGTGCAGACCCGGCACCGCACGGTTCAGGCGTTCCTGTCCTACTGGCTCGAGTCGATCGTGAAGCCCAACCTCGCTCCGCTGTCGTACGTGTCGTACGAGGGCTCGGTGCGGCTCTACATCAATCCGCACCTCGGTGGGAAGCGGCTCGACAAGCTGACCGTCCGCGACGTGCGGGAGTGGCTGACCAAGCTGGCCGGCATCTGCCAGTGCTGCGCCCAGGGCAAGGACGCCAAGCGGGACAAGGCACGTCAGCGCTGCTGTGCCGTCGGGGAGTGCTGCGAGGCCTACCCGTCTCGGCGGGTCGTCCAGGCGGCCCGTGATGCCCTGCGCGCCGCGCTCACCCACGCCGTGACCGAGGAGGAGATCAACAAGAACGTGGCTTCCCTGGTGAAGGTGCCCAAGCCTCGTCGCCGCCGGATCAAGCCCTGGTCCGTCGTCGAGGCGGGGCGCTTCCTCGCCGATTCGCTCGCTCGGGAAGATCCGCTCTTCGCCGCCTGGGTCCTGGTCCTCTGCCTCGGTCTGCGGCGTGGTGAGGCCTTGGGCCTGACCTGGAAGTCGATCGATTTCGAGTCCGGCGAGCTGTACGTGGATCACCAGATCCAGCGTGCGGGGCGACAGATCCTCCACCGGGAGACCAAGACAGAGGAGTCCGATGATTTCCTTCCGCTCCCCGAATTCTGCCTCCGGGCGCTCCGGATGCGGCGTGCCCAGCAGACCGGGGACCGGAAGGCTGCCGGTGAGCTGTGGCAGGACACTCGCGGTCTGATCTTCACCACCAAGTACGGGACCCCGATCGAGCCGGGCAACCTCACCCGCATGTTCGCCCTGCGGGCCCGGCGCGCCGGCCTCCGGGTGATCCCGCTCCGGAACACCCGCCACACATGCAGCTCGCTCCTCGTCGCCCTGAAGGTGCACCCGAAGGTGGCCCAGCGGATCCTGCGGCACTCTCAGATCGCCATGACGATGGAGGTCTACGCCGAAGCCAGCGAGGAAGAGGTGCGAGCCGCACTCCGCAAGCTGTCCGAAGCCATGGGTGGTACCGGCTGAGGCGGTTGCTGTACTTCGCTGCTGTACGCCCCTGAAACGCAAGAGGCCCCGGAGTGATCCGGGGCCTCTAACCTGTGTGCACTCGGCAGGATTCGAACCTGCAACCTTCTGATCCGTAGTCAGATGCTCTATCCGTTAAGCTACGAGTGCTTGTTTTCTTGTTTTTCGTCTCCGGTCCCGGCCCTTCCGGCCCGCTCTCGGCGACAGGAAGAACATTACATGACTGCCGCCGTCATGTGAAATCCGATAGGCACACCCCTTGTGACCTGCGGAAACGACCAGAGTGGGCCCCAGAGGCCGGGCGGCGGGGTGCGCCTGGGAACGCCGAAGCCCCGGTCCTGGGGACCGGGGCTTCGGGATCGGTGCGGAGGCGGAGGGATTTGAACCCTCGATGGGCTGTAAGACCCAAACCGCATTAGCAGTGCGGCGCCATAGACCGGACTAGGCGACGCCTCCAGCACAACCGCTCACGCGAGCGCGCGAGTGGTGCGTGCAGATGATGACACAGTCGGGTGCGGTGTCACCAATCGCCCCCCACGGTACTAGGCAGTCGGGGCGCAGGGCAAAGGCCTTCCCCTGGCGAGGCGTGGTGTCGGGGGCGCCGTGGCCGGAGGAAGAGAGAGAGATCGGCAGGGCTCGGCTCGGGGGCGTCGTGACCGCTCGGACGATCTGGGCCGCAGGGGTGACGGGGGCCCGGGACCGCCTGGGCCGCAGGAGTGACGGGTCGCGGAGCCGCCCTGGGGGCAGGTGCGACGGGGTCGCGGGGCGGATGGGCCCGGGTCGCGGGGCGGATGGGCCCGGCGGGACGGGGCGGGAAGCGGGAGGGGGGTGTGGCGCAACGTCCGGGGGCCGGAGGCGTTGGACAGGGCATGGATTCTGTTCTGCCGGCCGCCGGGCGACGCCTCCTGGTGTCGTCCCTCGCCGCCGTAGCCTCCCTCGTCCCGCTCACCGCCGTACCCGCCATGGCGGCCGGTGCCATGCCGCCGCCCGTCCGGCCCGAGGACCGGGCCCCGCAGCGGCACGCCGATCAGCGCGGCGATCACCTCACCGTCGTCGTCCGGCACGCCGGGGCCGGGCGGGACGGGACGTACGACGTGGCGTGTCATCCCGATGCGGGCCGTCACCCGGACGTGGCCGGGGCCTGCCGCACGCTCGACACGCACACCCGCTGGGGCCGGGACCCCTTCGCCCCGGTGCCTGCCGGCAGCAACTGCACCATGCTCTACGGCGGACCGGCCACCGCCCATGTCACCGGTACCTGGGCCGGACGCCCCGTCGACGCCACCTACAGCCGCAGCGACGGATGCGAGATCGGGCGGTGGGACCGAATGGTGCCCCTCCTGCCGAAAGTGGCGGCGTCCGCGTAGGTGCCGAGGAGCTGCAGAGGTTCTGCGGCCCGGGAGTTCCAGGGGTCCGGGAGTTCCGCGGGCCCGGGAGTTCCGGCGCCGGAGAGTGCCAGGGGCCTCGAGTTCCGCGGGCCGGGGGTTCCAGGGGCCGGAGAGTTCCAGGGACCCGGGAGTTCCGGGTCCTGCGTGCGAGTGGGCCGGGCGGCACGGGCAGCAGGCGCAACCGACGTACGCGGCGGAGTGGCGTCCACTGCGGAGCGGCATACGCGGCGGGCTGACGGACCCGCCGGACTGACGTACACGGCGAACCGACGCGCAGCCCGGAGTGACGTACACGGCGGGACGGCGCTCCACCGGAATGACGTACACGGCGAACCGACACGCAGCCCGGAGTGACGTACACGGCGGGACGGCGCTCCACCGGAATGACGTACACGGCGGACCGGTGCACACGACCGAGTGGCGTGCGGGGCCGGCGTCGTCGCTGCGGGACGCGTCCAGGACGGAAGTCGGCGGACGAGCCGCGCGGGGATCGGCGGACGCGCTCGGGCGGGATCCGCGAACGCCGCCCGGTCATCCGCGGACGCCACCCGTGGACTTGGCAGGTGCCCAGGCGACATCGGCAGGTGCCCCGGCTGGATCAGCAGGTGCCCCGGCGACATGGGCAGGTGCCCCGGCGACATGGGCAGGTGCCCCGGTGGGATCGCAGGCGCACCGGCAGGATCGGCAGGCGTCCCGACGACCTCGGCGGGCGCCCGGCAGGATCGGCGTCAGTCGGCCGGCGTAATCAACGGTGCGGTAAAGGTCCGGCGAAGGTCTCGGGGAGCCGGGCATGCGGTCACGCGTTCGTTGTCACTTCCACGTGGGACCTCCCTCTCATCCGGCGCCGCGGGCGCGACCCATGCGCTTAGACTCCCTCGCGTGACACGTCGCGGGCCGGTTGGCAAGATGGCCCGAGCGGTCGGCAAGGTGCGGTAACAGGAGGGAAGCGTCTCGTGAGCAGCAGGCCATCCCGAGGCGCTGCTCGCCTCGCAGCCATACTCGACGCGCTGCCGGACGCGTTGGTCCTGGTCAACGCCAACGGCACGGTCGTCAACGCCAACACCATCGCGCTGGAGGCCTTCGAGGCGCCGGGCACCGCGCTCGTGGGGCGCGGGCTGCTCGATCTGCTGCCGCAGTTCGACTCCCGGCTCATCCCCGGATCCATGCGGCGGCCCGACCACATGGATCCGGCCGGGCGGACCAAGCCGACCCGGATGATCGCGCGGCGCACCGACGGGACCGAGTTCCCGGTCGAGGTCACGAGCGCGAACCTGGAGAACGGACAGCAGGCGTACGACGGTTACGGCTACACCGGCGACGAACTGCTGATGCTGGTCGTGCGGGACCTGTCCGGAACCGTCGACACCGAGGCGGAGCTGGCCCGCTCGCAGCGGCAGACCGAGATGATCCTGCGCGCCGCCTCGGAGGGTGTCGTCGGGACGGACACCGACGGGCGGATCGTGCTCGTCAACCCGGCCGCCGCCCAGATACTGGGATACCGGGCGGGTGAGCTGGGCGGCAAGGAGCTGCACACCCTCGTGCTGCACTCCCGTGCCGACGGCTCCCCCTTCCCCTACGAGGAGTCCCCGCTCGCCGACACCCTGCGCTCCGGGCGCAAGCACCGGGTGCGCGGGCAGGTGCTGTGGTCCAAGGGCGAGGAGAAGGTCTCGGTCGACCTGACCACCGCTCCGGTGCGCGACGGCGACCAGCTCGTCGGCGCCGTCATGACCTTCACCGACCGCCGGCCCTACGACGGCCTCGCCGAGGAGAAGGCCGCGCTGGAGGCCGCCCACGCCGAAGAGGTGGAGCGGCTCTCCGAGGAGCACGCCTCCGACCTGACCGCGCTGCGCCAGCAGCACGTCACCGAGCTGGAGGAACTCCGCGAGAAGCACGCGGAGGAGCTGGGCGCAGGCGAGGACCGGTACGCGGCGCTCGCCGAGCGGGAGAAGGACCGCTACGAGGCGCTCGCCGGGCGGCACGAGCAGTTGCTCACGCTGCTCGGGCAGTCGCTGCGCGGACCCCTGGACGAGCTGCGGCGCGAGCTGTCCGCGCTCGCGGCCGATGACGCGGGCCAGCTGTGGCCCGAGGCCAACCAGGTGCTGCACCACCTGTCCGCCGGGTACTCGCGGATCACCACCCTGATCGACAACGTCCTCGGCTACCAGCGGCTGGACACCGGCATCGAGGACATCACCCGTACGAAGGTGATGCTGGACGCCGTCGTCGCCGCCGGTGTCGACGGGGCCGTCGAGCTGATCGGGCCGGGGCGCGTGCAGTTCGCCGTGCACGCCCCGCCCATCGAGGCCGAGGTGGACCCGCAGCGTCTCGCCGGCGCGCTCGCGCACCTGATCGCGGATGTGGCCGGCGTCGACGCGACCGGCAACGCGCCCGTCTCCGCGGGCGGTTACATGGACAACACCGTCGTGGTCGCCGCCGCACAGCGCGGCGAGGTCGCACGGATCGAGGTGCGCGGACCGTACGCCGGTGGGGACCCGGTGCACGAGCCGATCGTGCGCGGCATCGTGCGCGCCCACGGCGGGGTGCTCCAGACCCACGAGGTGCCGGGCATGAGCGGCAGCGCGTACGTGCTCGAAGTACCCCTGGGCGGTGGCGCCGGGGCGGTCGCCGCCCAGCTCGGCACTCAGATCGCCGTGGCGGGCCCCGCACAGGGCGTGGACACCGGCGCGGTGTCGGTGGAGGAGACCGGTGCGGGTGAGCCGGACGCCGGCGGTACCGGCGGCGGACGGCGGCGGGCCCGGCGGTCCTCCACGGACGCCTTCCTGGACGGCGACGTGACCGGTGCGGTCGAGGCCACCGGTGAGGCGGAGGCGACCACGCCGACCGGACGGCGCCGCCGGCGGGCCGGCGCGCCCACCGAGGAGGCCGCTGTGGCGATCCCGGCCGAGCGCGCGGAGGCCGCGTCCGGTGGCACCGTCGCGTCCGGTGGCACCGGCCGCCGTCGTGGCCGGCCCGCCGCGGGTGACGGCGTCGGTGCCGGTGCCGGCGCTGATGACGGCGACGGTGCCGGTGGCGGAGCGGGTGTCGCCGAGGGTGCCGTGATGACCGCCGCCGAGCATGCGGCCGGAGCCGCCGCCTCCGGTACGGGCCTCGGCGGCACCGTGCCCCCGCAGGGCGTGCCCGCGCCCGGCGGCCACCGCGGCCGCCACGACTCCGGCGCCCCGCAGGCCGCCCTGCCGCCCGCCCTGCCGGCGGCAGGCAGCGGGACGACGCCGGGGGCGGTTGCCGTGCACGGGGCCCAGGGTCTTTCGGGTGCGCAGGCGAACCCCGGTGCGGCGGCCGACGCGGCCGAGGGCACGCAGCCGACCGGGCGGCGCCGTCGTGCGCTGGCCGCCGCGGCGGAGCGTGCCGCGGCTACGGCGGCGGAAGCGGGCGGCGCGCGCACGGTCTTCGCCCTGCCACCGGCCGAGGCCGACCGCCGGCCGCAGGCGGCGGACGTCCACGCGGGCGCACACGTGACGGACGGGCATGCGGGCGTGGACACGCACGTGAACGCGCACACCGCTGCGGCACCGAACGGGGTGGCCGCGCCGGGAGCGCCCGGAGCGCCGGGTGCACCTGCGGGGCCGGGTGCGTTCGCGGGACCCGGTGCGCCGGTGGGGCCGGGTTCGCCCGCGGGTACCGGTGCCCAAGGACAGGCGCAGGCCGCCGCCGGGCAGGTGCCCGATGCCGCTCCCAGTCCCGGTGCCGTTCCCGGCCCTCATGCGGTCGCCGGTCCTGGCGCCGTTCCGGGCCCTCACGCAGTCGCCGGTCCTCACGCGGTCGCCGGTCCTCATGCCGCCGCCGGACCCATGGCCGCATCCGGCCCCGGTGCCCCCGCCGGACCCGGCCCCGCCACCGGACCGGAAGCGCGGGCCGTGCCTGGACACGGGCAGCTACCCGGACACCGGCCGGTGCCGGGACAGGGACCGGTGGCAGGACAGGGGCCGGTCCCCGGACAGCCCCAGGTTCCTGGACAGGCACAGGTTTCCGGATACGCCCAGGTGCCCGGACAGGCCCAGGTGCCCGGACAGGCCCAGGTGCCCGGACAGGCCCAGGTGCCCGGACAGGCCCAGGTGCCCGGACAGGCTCAGATGCCCGTGCCCGTGCCGGGCGCCGGTGAGGGCGTACGCGGTGACGGCGGCCGGCATGACGCCGTACCGCTCGATCAGGCCGGGGACCACACTCCGCCGCAGGCGCATCCCACCACCGCTCCCACCGGTCGGCGCCGCCGGGCCGTGGCTCAGCCGGCCGGGAGCGCGCAGGCCGTCGTACCGGGTGCCGCGCCCGGGGAGGCGGCCGCTGCCGCACAGGCCGTGCCGGCTGCGGGGCACCCCGCTCCGGCAGCCACGCACTCGCCCGGTTCCGGGCAGGCGGCCCGAGCCGTTCCGGTTCCGGCCGCGGGCGGTCAGGGCGGTCAGGGCGGTCAGGGCGCGGCCGTACCGCCGGCTCCCGGTCAGGGGAGCGCCACACACGGGATCCCCGCGCAGGCCACGGCCGGGCAGGGCGTCCCCGGCCAGGCCGCCCCCGCCGGTTCCACCGCCCCCCTCGCGGCCCCCGCCACGCCCGCCGGGCAGACGCACGCCGCGGCCCCGGTGACCGCCCAGGCGGGGCCCGGCGCCCAGCCCGGTGCTGTCGCACCCGGTCCTGTCGTGCCCGGTCCTGTCGTGGCCGGCCCGCAGGTGGCCATCCCCCATCCCTCAGCTCCCGCGGTTCCCGCACAGAACACCGCCGCCCAGGCCGTACCGGCGGCCGCCGGCCCGGTGCAGCAGGCCGCCGGGACGCGGCAGGCGCCCGCCGCGCAGCCCGTCACCCCGCCCGGCGGCACCCCGGTGGCGCCCCCGGTCGCACAGCCGCTGCCGACCGAGTCCGCGAGCGGCCAGGTGCCGGCCACCGGCACCGCCCCCGCGGCCACCGTCCCCCAGCAGTGGCCCGGTGCCGACGACACCTCCGGTGCGGGCACGTCCGTACCGCCGCAGAACCCGCCCGGTACGCCCGCGCCCGGTACCCCGTTGCCCGGGGAGCACGCCGGTGCGCGGCCGCAGCGGGCCGCGCAGCCCCTGCCCGCGGAGTCCTCGGCAGCCCCGGCCGACCCGAACTCGACGCAGGGCCGGGCCATCAGCGTCCGGACGCTCGGGCAGGGCGTGCCGTTCGCACGGCAGGCCGCGCAGGTGCAGCAGCCGACGGCGACTCCGCCCCCGCACACGCCGGGTGGTTCCGGCCGCCGGCGCAAGCTCGGCACGCCCCCGGACCCGGCCACCCGCGTCGAGGCGCAGCCGGAACCGGCGGGCCGGCCGCACCCGCCTGCCGAACCCGCGCCCGCACAGCCCTCGCTCGGCGGCCAGACCTCGGTGGCGCAGCCGACGCCGACCGGGCAGACCCGGATCGGCACGGGCACCGAGGGGGCGGGACGGTCGTACGCCATAGGCGCCCCGGGGCCCGACGCCGCCGAGGGGCCCGAGCCGCTGGACGGTCCCGGTGGGGCCGTCGAGGTCTCCGACACCCCGCGGCCGCAGCCGCTGGACGACGAGCTGCCCCCGGAGCCGCTGGACAACCCGCGCCGGCTGCTGGTGTGGCCGGCGCCGGACGTGACGACGCAGCAGGCGCTCAGCGATCGTGGCTACCGGCCCGTCATCGTGCACTCGCGCGAAGAGGTGGACGCGCAGATCGCGGCCTTCCCCGCCGCGCTGTTCGTCGATCCGCTGACCGGGCCCATCACGCGTACGGCGCTCCAGTCGCTGCGCCAGGCCGCCGTGGCCGCCGAGGTGCCGGTGCTGGTCACGGCCGGGCTCGGGCAGGCGACGCGCGAGGCGGCGTACGGCGCCGACCCCGCGGTGCTGCTGAAGGCGCTCGCGCCCCGGGACAGCGAGCAGCATCCGCCGCGGGTGCTGCTCATCGAGGAGCACGCGGAGATCTCGCTGGCCCTGACCTCGACGCTGGAGCGGCGCGGGATGCAGGTGGCGCGGGCCGCGAACGACGACGACGCGGTGACGCTGGCGGGGCAGTTCCGGCCGAACCTCGTGGTGATGGACCTGATGCGGGTGCACCGGCGGCGGCCCGGGATCGTGGACTGGCTGCGGGCGAACGGGCAGCTCAACCGCACCCCGCTCGTCGTCTACACCGCAGCCGTCGACCCGGCCGACCTGCCCCGGCTGGCCTCGGGCGAGACCGTGCTGTTCCTCGCCGAGCGGTCCACCAGCGCCGAGGTGCAGGCGCGGATCGTGGACCTGCTGGCCCGGATCGGCACGAACTGACCGGGCCTGCGTGAACTGACCGGACCCGCGCGAACTGACCGGCGTCCGCGTCCGCATGGCGCGCGGGCGCCTCAGGGGGCGACGAGTCTGCGGGCCGCCTCCTTGATGGAGGCCCGCAGGCGGTCGCGGTCGGGGTCCTGCGCGCCCGCGAGGATGCGCCCCATCTGGGGGACGACGGCGGTCCAGTTGGCGAGGGCGACCAGCAGGAACAGCAGGTCGCCGGGCGGGATCGCGTCGGTGATCACGCCGCGCGCCTGGCCGTCGGCGAGGGCGGCGACCTTGCGGGCGTAGTGCTCCTGGCGCTGCGCCTCGTCGGGCAGCTCGGCGGTGCCGTACTCGACGCCCTCCCAGAAGAGCAGGCGCAGCAGTTCGGGGTGGGTGGCGTGGTAGTCGAGGAGGCGGTCGACCCAGCCCTCGATGTCGTCGGGGTCGACGGGGACCGAGGCCGCCAGGTCGACCATGCAGGTGCCGAGGACCTGCGTGAACAGTTCGGCCTTGTTGCCGAAGTAGGCGTAGATCAGCTGCTTGTTGGCCTTGGCAGTGGCGGCGATGCGGTCGATCCGGGCGCCCGCGATGCCGTGCCGGGCGAACTCGGCGATCGCCGCGTCGAAGATGCGGGCCTTGGTGGCCTCGGGGTCCCTCACTGCTGGCATACGCACAGATTAGGGCCGGGGGAGGGCGGTAACCAACTATTTGGTTGACGGGGAACAGGGGCAGGGGGCACGCTGGTGCAGAGTTCCAACCAACCAGTTAGTTGCAAGTCGGCCCAAGGAGCAGTTCTGCCCATGCCGTCAGCCACCGCCACCCGTCGAACGCCCGGCATACCGTTCGCCACCCGCGAGCGGCCCGCCTCGGGCTCCTTCTTCCTCCTCCTCATCGCCGTCTGCACCGCCGTCACGGCGGCCAACATCTACCTCGCGGCGCCGTTGCTCCCGCTCATCGCCCACGACTTCGGCACCGTCCCGGCGGCCGTGACCTGGATCGCCTCGGTCGCCCAGCTCGGCTACGCGGCCGGCCTGCTCTTCTTCGCGCCGCTCGGCGACCGCGTCAACCGGCGCCCGCTCGTCGCCGGCCTCTCCGTGGCCACCACCGCCTCGCTTCTGGTCGCGGCCCTCGCTCCCGGCATCGCCGCCCTGGCGGTCTGCGTGTTCGTCGCCGCCGCCGCGACCGTCGTACCGCAGCTGCTCGTCCCGCTGGTGGCCGAGCGCGCCCCCGCCGACCGGCGCGCGCGCCATGTCGCGGCCGTCGTCGCCGGCCTGTTCACCGGCATCGTCGCCGCCCGTGTCGTCGGCGCCCTCGCCGGGCAGGCCTTCGGCTGGCGCTGGGTGTTCGGCGGGTCCGCCGTACTGACCCTCGCGCTCGGCCTGGCCACCGCCCTGGCCCTGCCCTCGGAGCGGCGCTCGCGGCAGGGCGGCCTGTTCGCGGGCGTCGCCGAACTGCCGGGGCTGCTGCGCCGCTCGCCCGGCCTGTGGCGGGCCTGCGTGCGGCAGGCCGGGATGTTCGGCGCCTGGAGCGCGCTGTGGACCTCCCTCACGCTCCTGCTGACCGGCCCCTCCTACGGCCTGACGACCGCGACCGCCGGGCTGTTCGGCCTCTTCGGTCTGACCGCCAGCGCGGTGGCTCCGCCGGCCGGCGGCCTGGTGGACCGGTTCGGCGCCGCGCGGGTCGTGGCCGTCGCGTATCTGGTGGCCGCCGTGTCCGTGCCGCTGTTCTGGCTCGGCGGCCACGTCATGGTGGCCCTGTTCGCCGCCGCGATCGCGGTCCACGCCGCGCTGGTCGCCTCCCACGTGGCCAACCAGACCGTCGCCCTGACCACGACCACCGCCCCCGCCACCGCCAACACCGCCTACGTCGTCTCGGGCTTCGCCGGCGGCGCCCTCGCCTCGGCCGTCGCGGGGCCGGCCTTCGGCCACTGGGGCTGGACCGGAGTGAGCGCGGTGGCCGGCGCCTGGCTGATCCTCGGCTGGGTGGCGACGGTGACCCGGTCCCCGCGGCGCACACCGGCGGAAGCGGCACCGCTCCCGCCGGCACCGACCGGCCCGACCAGCTGACGGCCACCCGGCGTAGGAGGCCGGCCGTGCAGCCCCGCTCACGAAGCCGGCCGCACAGCCCCGCTGCCGGGAGCGGCCGGCCCGACCAACCCGACCGGCCATCTCGCACACGCAGCCGGCCCGCGTAGCACCGCACACGACGCCGACCGCACAACCCCGCCGCCGGGACCGGCCGGCCCGCCCAACTGACGGCCAGCCCGGTCACGAAGCCGGTCGCGACCGGGCCGGCCTCGTTACCCGCCGCTCCCGGCCGTGCCGTCAGAGGCGGGTGACGTCCAGCTCGCCGTTGGCGTACTGCCTGCGGAGGACCTTCTTGTCGAACTTGCCCACGCTCGTCTTCGGCACCGACTCGATCACCGTCCACCGCTCGGGCAGCTGCCACTTGGCGATGCGGCCCTCCTCGGCGAGGAAGACGCGCAGGGTCTCGAAGTCGGCGACGGCGCCCTTGCGCAGGACGACCGTGGCCAGCGGACGCTCGCCCCACTTGTCGTCGGGCACGGCGACCACGGCGGCCTCGCTCACGTCCGGATGGGACATCAGCGCGTTCTCCAGCTCCACCGAGGAGATCCACTCGCCGCCCGACTTGATGACGTCCTTGGCGCGGTCGGTGAGGGTGAGGAAGCCGTCGGGGGAGATGGTGCCGACGTCACCCGTCTTCAGCCAGCCGTCCTCGCTGAACTTGTCGGAGGGGCGGAGCGGTTCGGCGTCGGGGCCGTTGTAGTAGGCACCCGCGATCCAGGGGCCGCGCACCTCCAGCTCGCCCGCCGACTCGCCGTCGAAGGGCAGACGTTGGCCGTCGGGGCCGGTGAGGCGGCCCTCGACGCCGGCCGGGAAGCGGCCCTGGGTGAGCCGGTAGGCGAACTCCTCGTCGGTGCCGACCGCATGGGCCGGCGGCCGGGCGACCGTGCCCAGCGGGGAGGTCTCCGTCATGCCCCAGGCGTGGCAGACCCGCATGCCGAGCTGGTCGAAGGCCGCCATGAGCGAGGGCGGACAGGCCGCGCCGCCGATGGTGACCTGGGTGAGGGCGGCGACGTCGCGCGGCCTGGCCTGCAGCTCGGCGAGCAGGCCCTGCCAGATGGTCGGCACGGCGGCCGCGTGGCTCGGCCTCTCGCGCTCGATCATCTCGGCGAGCGGCGCCGGCTGCAGGAAACGGTCCGGCATCAGCATGTTCACGCCGGTCATGAAGGTGGCGTGCGGCAGGCCCCAGGCGTTGACGTGGAACTGGGGCACCACGACCAGTGAGGTGTCCTGGTCGGTCAGGCCCATCGACTGGGTCATGTTGACCTGCATGGAGTGCAGGTAGATGGACCGGTGGCTGTACACCACGCCCTTGGGGTCACCTGTGGTGCCGGAGGTGTAGCACATGGCGGCGGCCCGGCGCTCGTCCAGCTCCGGCCAGTCGTAGCCGGTGGACCGGCCGGCGATCAGCTCCTCGTACTCGTGGAGCCGGGCGTGCGTGCCGTGCAGCGGGGTACGGTCACCGGGCCCGGAGACGACGACGTGCTCGACCGTCGGGAGCTTGGGCAGCAGCGGCGCCAGCAGCGGGATCAGCGAGCCGTTGACGACGACGACCTTGTCGGCCGCGTGGTTGACGATCCACACCAGCTGCTCGGCGGGCAGTCGCAGATTGAGCGTGTGCAGTACCGCGCCTATGGACGGGATCGCGAAGTACGCCTCGACGTGCTCGGCGTTGTTCCACATCAAGGTGGCCACGCGGTCGTCGCCGCGGACCCCCAGTTCGTCGCGCAGCGCGTTCGCCAGCTGGGCCGCGCGGGCGCCGATCTCGGCGAAGGTGCGCCGGTGCGGCTCGGCCTCCCCGGTCCAGGTGGTCACCTGGGATGACCCGTGGACCGTTGACCCATGGGTCAGGATCCTGGAGATCAGCAGCGGTACGTCCTGCATCGTGCTCAGCACGGGTCCTCCCGGGCGACATTGCCTACGCGGTGGTAGAGGTTGCGCTGATTCTGCGCACATACCGCGCGGTATGTCACTAGGGGGAGGGAAATTAGCGCTAGCGGACCAGCGTCAGCTCCGGGTCCTCGCGCAGCTTGCCCAGTGCCCGGGACACCGCCGATTTCACCGTGCCCACGGACACCCCGAGCACCTCGGCGGTCTGGGCCTCGCTGAGGTCCTCGTAGTAGCGCAGGACGACCATCGCCCGCTGCCGTGCCGGGAGCTTCGTGACCGCCCGCCACATGGCGTCGTGCAGCGCCTGCCGTTCGGCCGGGTCGCCGTCGCCGGGCACGGGCTCCGGCTCGGGCAGCTCCTCGCAGGCGAACTCGTCCACCCTGCGCTTGCGCCACTGCGAGGTCCGCGTGTTGAGCAGCGCCCGGCGCACGTATCCGTCGAGCGCACGCTGGTCCTCGATCCGGTCCCACGCCACGTAGGTCTTGGCGAGGGCGGTCTGCAGCAGATCCTCGGCGTCGCAGGGGTTCGCGGTCAGCGAGCGGGCGGTACGCAGCAGGACCGGCTGACGGGCCCGCACGTACGAGGCGAACGAGGGGTACGTGGGCGTCCCGCCGCCGGAGCGGAGCCGGGGGTGGGGGCGGGTCCGCCCGCTGGGTGCGGCGGCATCCGAGGCGCTGGTGCAGACGGGTGCGGTCATGGCTCCACGCTAGAAGCGGGGCCCGGCCCGCCGGATCGGCCGCAGGTCCCGAAGGGGAGTCCCCCTCAGGTTGTAGGGGTGGGGCTGCCCGCACCTCCTGAAGGTGGACGGCGGATCCACCCCGTCTGCGGGTCCGACCCTGATGCCCGGGTACGGAACCGGCCCGAGCGCAGCCGCCGAGGCCCCGTGTCCGGGTGCCCGGACACAGCTACCGGGGTGCCCGATCCCCCGGGGGCCTGACTCCGAACCCGAGGGCTCGGACACGAAAACCAGGTGCCCGATCCCCAGGGGGCCTGACTCCGAACCCGAGGGCTCGGACACGAAAACCGGGCGCCCGATCCCCAGGGGGCCTGGCCCCGTACCCGAGGGCCCGGACACCGACACGGGTGCCCGACCCCCAAGAGGCCTGACCCCGTACCCGGGGCCCGGACACGGAAACCGGGTGCAGATCCCTAGGGGCCCGCCCAGCCGCAGGGTCGTGACCTCCTCCCCGTGTGGTCCGGTGCGGGCCGCGCGGGGATCAGCGGTCCGCCGTGAGCACCAGACCCGACGTCGGGACCCCGGTGCCGGCCGTCACCAGGGCCCGCGCCGCCCCCGGCACCTGGTTCACCGCGGTGCCGCGCAGTTGCCGTACCGCCTCCGCCACGCCGTTCATGCCGTGCAGGTACGCCTCCCCGAGCTGGCCGCCGTGGGTGTTCAGCGGCAGCCTCTCCCCGGCCACGAAGTCCGCAGCCTCCCCCCTCCCGCAGAACCCGAACTCCTCCAGCTGCATCAGCACGAACGGGGTGAAGTGGTCGTACACGATCCCCAGGTCGATGTCGGCCGGGGCGAGTCCGGAGGTCCGCCACAACTGGCGGGCCACCACGCCCATCTCCGGCAGGCCGGTCAGGTCGTCCCGGTAGAAGCCGGTCATCTGCTCCTGCGCCCGGCCGGCCCCCTGGGCCGCCGCCGCGATCACGGCGGGCGGATGCGGCAGGTCACGCGCTCGCTCGAGGGAGGTGACGACGACCGCCTGCCCGCCGTCGGTCTCCTGGCAGCAGTCCAGCAGTCTGAGCGGCTCGGCGATCCAGCGGGACGCGGCGTGATCGGCGAGCGTGATCGGCCGGCCGTGGAACCAGGCCGCCGGATTGGTCGCCGCGTACTTGCGGTCCACCACGGCCACGTGCCCGAACGCCTCCGGCGTCAGCCCGTGGACGTGCAGATACCGCTGGGCCGCCATGGCCACCCAGGACGCCGGTGTGAGCAGCCCGAACGGCAGCGCCCAGCCCAGCGCCGCACCCTCCGCCGAGGGCTCGCGGTGCTGCACGCCGGCGCCGAATCTGCGGCCGGAGCGCTCGTTGAAGGCCCGGTAGCAGACCACCACCTCCGCGACGCCCGCCGCCACCGCCAGCGCCGCCTGCTGGACGGTCGCACAGGCCGCGCCGCCGCCGTAGTGGATCCGGGAGAAGAAGGACAGCTCGCCCATGCCGCAGGCCTGGGCCACCGTGATCTCCGGGCTGGTGTCCATCGTGAACGTCACGAGCCCGTCCACGTCGGCCGGCGTGAGGCCCGCGTCGTCGAGCGCGGCCCGCACCGCCTCCACCGCCAGCCGCAGCTCGCTGCGCCCGGAGTCCTTGGAGAACTCGGTGGCCCCGATACCGGCGATCGCCGCCCGGCCGCCCAGGGTGTCGCGTCCACGGACACTCATGGCGCGACCTGCGGGTCCGTAAGCTCCCCGTCGGGAACGTCCGTGACCGCATCGGCCTCCGCATCCGCGTCCGCATCCACGACCGTCACCGTCACCGTGCCCGTCACATGCCGACCGATGCCGTTGGCGCCGACGACCCGCACCACGGCGGTGTCGCCGTCGACCGCTTCGATCCTGCCCGTCAGCACCATCGTGTCGCCCGGATAATTGGGCGCGCCGAGCCTGATGGCGACCTTGCGGAGCGCCGCCGCCGGACCGAAGTGGTCCGTGACGTACCTGCCGACCAGGCCGTTGGTCGTCAGGATGTTCATGAAGACGTCGGGCGAGCCCTTGGCCCTGGCCAACTCCGCGTCGTGGTGTACGTCCTGGTAGTCCCGGGAGGCGAGCGCGCCGGCCACGATCAGCGTGCGGGTGACCGGGATCTCCAGCGGGGGCAGCTCCGTGCCCGCCGTCAGTGCCGTCCTCATGCGTCACCCGCCTCGGTCCGGGCCACGGTGGCCGTGCGGTCCGGGCCGCCCCCCGCCGGCGGCGACACGGAGGGGACGACACGGAAGACCGGCAGGACCAGCGCGCCCTCGTCGTCCTCGTAGGTCCGGAACTCCACCCGCACCGGCAGCCCGATGCGCACCCGGTCGTACGGCACCCCCACCACGTTGCTCACCATCCGCACGCCTTCGGCCAGTTCGATCAGGCCGACGGCGTACGGGGGGTCGAAGGCCGGGAAGGGCGGATGGTGCATCACCACGTACGAGTGGACCGTGCCCGCGCCGCTCGCCTCGACCGTGTCCCAGTCCAGGCCGCCGCAGGCGTTGCAGCCCGGCAACCAGGGGTGGCGCGGGGTGCCGCAGCCGGTGCAGCGCTGGACGAGGAGGCGGTGCTCGGCCACGCCCTGCCAGAAGCCGGCGTTGTCCCGGTTGACCACCGGGCGGGGACGCCGGGCCCGGGGGCCGGTGCGCGTGGGGGCGTACTTCAGGATGCGGAAGCGGTGCGTGCCCACCAGGTCGCCACCGACCCGGACGTCCGTGCGGGTGGTGACGAAGTAGCCCGTGCCCAGCCTGGTCGACTTGGGCCCGGAGACCGACTCGATCACGGAGTCGAACGTGACCTCGTCACCCGGGCGCAGGGGCCGTAGGTACTCCTGCTCGCAGTCGGTGGCCACCACGGACGTGCATCCCGAGGCGTCGAGCAGGCCGAGCAGCTCGTCGTAGGCCCCGGTGCGGCCCGTGTGGCCGGAGAGCCCGCCCATCGTCCAGGCCTGGAGCATGGTGGGCGGGGCGATGGCGTCCGGGCCGCGGTAGGCGGGGCTGGTGTCGCCCATCGCCTCGCACCAGTGCCGGATCATCGGCGCGTTCACCGGGTCCTTGCCCACGCCGGCGACGGCGGCCGGCAGCCCCTCGTACGCCTTCAGCCGAGCCCCCACCTCGTCCATCTCCACGCTCACCTCCGCCTCCCGCTCAGGTCGAGCCGCGTCGACGCGCCGGTCTCCGCCCGGGGAAACGGCCACGCTCCCGCTTCACGGGACGGTCACCGCCCGACCGGACGTCCATGCCCGACCGGACGTCCACGCCCACAGTCCGTCCGTGCCCGACCGAACGTCCGGGCCCGACCGGACGTCCAGACCCGACCGGACGTCCACGCCCGACCGAACGTCCACGCCCGACGGGACGGACCCGCCCGACCGCACCGCTTCCACGTACCCGGACCATTTCTGACTGTCCGTCAGATAGGGCTGGGTGTCAAGGTCGGCCGCAAGCGCCGGAGCCGGGCGGGAAACGCCTGCGCGGCGGTACCGAAGTACCGCCGCGCCGACGTGTTACGACCCCGAAGCACACCCCGCGAGGACCTCCTCAGGAGGAACCTCGGCAGAGGCTCACCACAGGTGGGTGAAGTGGACGGCGACGTTCTCGTTGCCCTGCTGGATGGCCGTGAACGCGGATCCGTTCACCTGCGCGGTGTTGCTCTGGTTCGACGCCCCGGAGCCGACCGCGTTCTGCTGGGTGGTGGACGAGTTGCCGTTGTTGTCGTGGCCGACTCCGCTGCCGATGACGGAAGCCACTCCCGCGTTCGATCCGTCGTCCGCGAAACCGCCGTTGCCAGCGGCCGCGACGCCGGTGAAGAGAGCGGCTGCGAGCGGAAGCGCGGCGACGACGGCGAGAACGCGGGCGGTACGGATGCTTGCCATGTTGTTCCTCCAGAACGAGCACTCTGCGGCCACAGGGGCCGTGAGCGCGTGAACTACTGCTTGTGTCAAGGCAGTTGGCCGACCGCCTGGACTGTCGTGGACGACGTCACGCCCCAAGAGTTGCCCACCGAATCCCCGGCGAACCACCCCGGAAGCCGTGATTCGCACTCAAGCGTGATGACAAGTCGATAAACCCCCTAACGCCACCTTCGAGCCGACGGCACCCCAGCAGGCACAGGTGCGGATGGACGCACACCAAGCGGCACAAGGAGGGAATCGTTCCGGCATTTTCCCCGCCCATCCGCCCGCCCGGGCGCGTCACACCCTCACCCTCTTCCTTTTTTCGAACGCGAGTACGAATATGGAGGCATGGCCACCATCGACCGGCAGGCCACGACGCTGGCCCTCGCACACGCCCTGTCAGCCGCCGAACGCGGTCTGGCCGTCATCCCCTTGTCCCGGACGAAACTCCCGGCCCTGCGCTCGCCCCACCACGCCGACCCCGAGCCGGCGGGACCACGCTGCCACGGCGAGTGCGGCCGCCTCGGCCACGGCGTGTACGACGCCTCGACCGATCCGGTCCGCATCCGCGAGATGTTCGCCGCCGCGCCCCGGGCCACCGGCTACGGCATCGCCTGCGGACTCCCCCCGTACCACCTGATCGGCGTCGACCTGGACACCAAGTCGGGCACGGACTCCTCGGTCGCCCTGCGCGAGCTGGCCCTGCGCCATCTGTTCACGATCCCGGAGACGGTCGTCGTCCTCACCCCGAGCGGCGGCCGGCACCTGTGGCTGACCGGCCCGCCGGACGTCGTCGTACCGAACTCCGCCGGCCGGCTCGCCCCCGGCATCGACATCCGGGGCGCCGGGGGCTACCTGGTGGGCCCCGGCTCCCGCACCGATTACGGCGTCTACGCGACCGCCCCCGGCACCGGGCAGCTGGCCCCGGCCGCCTGCCCGGCATCGCTGCTGCGCCTGCTCCTGCCTACGCCGCGCGGCAGCCACCCGGCCCACGCGGGGCCCGGCGACCACGGCCGCGGCCTGGTCCACTTCGTCCTCTCCGCCCACGAGGGCCAGCGCAACACGCGCCTGTTCTGGGCGGCCTGCCGGGCCTACGAGAACGGCATCGGCCCCGCCCTGGCCGATCCCCTGACCGAGGCGGCCCGCCACACCGGCCTGACCGAACGCGAGGCCCGCGCCACGATCGCCTCGGCGGCCCGCATGACGGCCCACCGACCATGACCCCAATCCCCGAACCCCTCAGCCACCGAGCCCCCGAGCCCCCGAGGCACGCACCGCACCCCGGCGACACGAACGGCAACGACAACGGCCCGCAGTGGCGTTGGCAACTACACGGTCGACCCGGCGCACCAAGGGCGCGGCGCGATGCGGCCCCTGATCACCGACAGCATCGCCTGGGCCCGTGAACAGGGTTTCAGGGCCTTCCAGTTCAACGCTGTCGCCGAGTCCAACACCCCGGCGCTCGGGCTCTACCGTGCGGCGGGCTTCCGGCTCGTCGGCGCCGTGCCCGAGGGGTTCCATCATCCGGTGAAGGGCTATGTGTGACTGCACGTGCTGTATCTGCCGCTCTGAGCACGGACGTCGCCGCGTACCCCGGGTGCCAGACAGAAGTGGCCGCGGCCTGCCGCCGGACACCGCGCAGGCATCACGAAATCGCTCGCTGCCGTAACGCCTGGAGTCCGACCGCACCCTGCATTCCAACGACCTGATCACCCGCGCCGTCGATGCGGGCCAACCTCCGTCCCGCGCCGTCGATGCGGGGCCGGCCCCGTGGTCCTGGCCCGCACATGGCCCGTGCGCACGGGCCAAAGGCGGCAAGTGAGCGAGAAGGAGTGAGACCGGGGCACGCGAAAGGGGTGCCGCTCCGGAGAGCTGCACCCCGAGACGAAGGCGTCGCCGAGGCCCGCAAGGGCGCCGGGGTGTTCGTCCGGGCGATCTTCCAAACCAGTGCTCCAGGATCTGAGCGCGACGGCGCTTGACTGGGTCATTGAAACTCCCGGCCAAGTCGCTACACCGACCGCTCGGTACCGTGCCCACTGTGGATTCTGAAGACAGTTATGGGGTCAAGAGGGCCGAGCCTGGCGAGATCAGCCGTCTATGTCGGCTCGCCGAGTTGGTACGAGAGGATCTAGCAGCCTCAGGCCTGACCGTCCACCCTACTGATCAATTCGGCGTGCCACGCGGCGATGGGGGCGGTGTCGAGATTGAACTCGACGAATTCGACGATGCCGGGGGCGGCGTATGGCTTCACTGGCAACTACACGACCGCACCCGAGATGGGATCCGGTCCGCCATCCAGCGTGGAGCAATTGATGATCCTCTCTTGAAGGCCTCAAGACAGATCCATGAGCACATGATGACGAGCATCATCGCCATGCTGACGGCGCTTGGTTACGAGACCGAACCCGGCCGCGATGACTACCGCCCGTATGCCATACACGTGATCGCTCATGCTGACGTCAACGGCTGAGAGGAACGCCAGGCCTCTCGGGGCCGTCGATGGGTGCTCAACGACAACCAACGCTGACAACCACCGACAGCCAGGTCGCAGGTCGCAGCGTTGATCGATTACACGGCCGCAGGTCAGAGACCCGGCCCTTCACTTCTTCGGCTACTGATCGCGCTCGATGGATCTTGACTCGCCCACGAAGGCCGCACCGACCACTTGAGCCGCGCGACAACACGCGATAGCCATTCCTTGACCTGTCGTCACCGACAGCGGAAGACGAAAGGTGCTGATGTGGGCCTCTTCTTTGCGTATCTGCCAGCGTTGGTGAGTTTGGGGCTGGGATTTTTCGGGTTGCGCGACATGCGAATCCTCAGGAGAAGAGGAGTCCGAACCGAAGGCAGATGTGGCGGTACGAGCTGGAACGCGAACATTTCTTCAATCGATGTCATCTATCGGGACGAAAGAGGGCAAAGGCACTATGTCACGATCACAGCCGAGGATCTTGGACTCGTGGGGGATGAATCCATCGTTCGAGTTGTTTACGACCCTCTGAAGCCGAACAGGGCGACGACGGAAAGGATTCTGAAGAAGTCGATATGGAAGACCCAAGACGGATATCTGGTGATTATTGGTTTGTGTATAGCCGCAGTGTTGACCGCGGCGATCGCAGTCGATGCCTCTCACTGAGGTGCGCGCCGGACTCCCGCCCTGACGCTTGCGTCGGGCAGTAGGGAAGAGCCCAGTCGCTCAGCCGCCGCCAGGGCTGCCCGGGGGATCTGAGTGTCTGGGCCGGCCCGTCTGTGGGCCGTCCGAGGGCGACCAACGACGGCTGGCTGATAAGGATGCGGGTCGACCTCAAAGCCTGTGGTCGGCCGTGCCCCCTCCGTGCCCGATAGACCGGGAACTCACGGGGAATGGCGGTCATCAACGGGGATCACGCACGACGAAGGCCCCTGAGCTACGTTGCTGCTCAGGGGCCTTCAACCTACGCGGTGGGTGTGGGATTTGAACCCACGGTGACATCACTGCCACGACGGTTTTCAAGACCGTTCCCTTAGGCCGCTCGGGCAACCCACCTCTGCCCCGGCCGGCAGGGTCGGAGCGGGTACAGCGTACCGGGATCAGCCGGCGGGGTGGCGGTGTGGGGCCGGGGGGAGGGCGGTTCGGTGGTGATCGGTGGCACGGTGGGCCGCGTGGGGCAGGCCGGCGGACCGAACCGCCGTTTCGGTCCGCCCGCGTCAGCCAGCGTCAGCCCGCGTCAGTGCGCGTCAGCCCGAGTCGGTGCGCGTCAGCCCGCGTCAGTGCGGGGCCAGGAGCATGCGGGCGGCGAGGACGGTCATCACGGTGCTGGACACCATGGCGGTGACGAGCCGGCCGCGGCTGCCGGTCAGCAGCCGGCCGAGCAAGGCTCCACCGCCGGCCAGGAGCAGTTGCCAGCTGGCGGATGCCGCGCAGGCGGCCAGCACGAACACGGCCTGCTGCCACGCGTTCGTTTCCGCCGAGGTCCGGCTGCCGAGCACGAGGGCCGCGAAGTAGATGACGGTGACGGGGTTCATCATCGTGATGCCCCACAGGCCGAGGTAGGCCCGCCCCGGGCCGATGGGGGCCTCGTCGGTCCGGGTCGCCGTCGGGGGCCCGCGGTGGCGAAGGATCGCCGTGACCGCGCCGTGGGCCGCCAGTACGACGAGCACCGCGGCGGCGGCCCATCGCATCGGCCCCGTGATCGGCTCGATGGCGTCCGTCAGCGCCGAGCCGCCGATCACGGCGATCAGGGCGTAGAGGCCGTCCGCCGTCGCGACCCCGAGCGCCGCGCAGGCGCCGGTCCGCAGTGAGGTCCGTGCCGTCAGCGCCACCAGATACGTCGCGACCGCTCCCACGGGCATGGCGATGCCATAACCGGCGAGGAGCCCCGCGACCAGGGCGGCGCTCACGCGTGAACGGGCGTCGGCCTCCCCGGTCGGCCGGACTGCTGCAGCCCTCGCACCGATCGCGCGGCGGAGGTCGGCGGCAGGAATGCGGGGATGGTGGTCATAGGCCGATCCTGGCGGCAGCACGGCCGACCGGACAACCGGTTTTCCGGGGCGGCACGGGCATCGTCGAAGACTGGACACCTGGTCAAGTGATCGGCTGGTCAAGTCGCCGGCCGGTCAACCCGGTTGGCTGGTCACACCGGCCGGCCGGACCCTGACCACGTCGGCCACCTGGACACACGGGCCAGACGGTGCGTCGTCACGCTGGTCAGCCGGCCACACCGCCGGGTGCGTGAAAGGGGTGCCCCTCCAGGAGAGGCACCCCCGTCACGCGCGCGTACCCTCGCCCGGGTCAGCCGTCGCCGTCGCGTGAGGCCAGGGTCAGGTCCACCGTGTGCTCCTGGCCGCCCCGCTTGTAGGTGATCGCCACCTTGTCGCCGGGCTTGTGGGTCCAGATCTCGCCGATCAGGGTCGGGCCGCTGTCGATCACGTGGTCGTCGAGCTTGGTGATCACGTCCCCGGGCTTGAGGCCGGCCTTCGCCGCCGGGCCGCCCGCCTCGACCGGCGCGGCGCCGCCCGCACCCTGGTCGGTGATCTTCGCGCCGTCGCTGGAGTCCTCCAGGGAGACGGAGGCGCCGATCTTGGCGTACACCGGCTTACCGGTCTTGATCAGCTGCTGGGCGACGTACTTGGCCTGGTTGATCGGGATGGCGAAACCGAGGCCGATCGAGCCGGACTGCCCGGAGCCGAAGCCGCCGCTGCTGCTGGACTGGATCGCCGAGTTGATGCCGATGACCGCGCCGGAGGCGCTCAGCAGCGGGCCGCCGGAGTTGCCCGGGTTGATCGACGCGTCGGTCTGCAGGGCGCTCATGTACGACGCCTTGCTGCTGGAGCTGCCGTCGCTGGAGGCCACGGGGCGGTCCTTGGCGCTGATGATGCCGGTCGTCACCGTGTTGGACAGGCCGAAGGGGGCGCCGATGGCGATGGTCTCGTCGCCCACGGCCACGTTGTCGGAGTTGCCCAGGGCGAGCGGCTTGAGGTCCGACGGGGCGTTCTTGAGCTTGATGACGGCGACGTCGTACCCCTGGGCGTGGCCGACGACCTCGGCGTCGTACTTCTTGCCGTCCGGGAACGTCGCCGAGAGCTTGCCGCCGTTCACCGCGTCCGCCACCACGTGGTTGTTGGTGACGATGTGGCCCTGCTTGTCGAAGACGAAGCCGGTGCCGGTGCCGCCCTGGCCGTCGCTGCCCTCCGCCTCGATGGTGACCGTGCTGGGCAGGGCCCTGGAGGCCACGTTGGCGATCGTGCCGGGCGCGCGCTTGACCTGCGAGGCGCTGCCGTCGGAGGCCGAGACGGTGGTGGAGCCGTTGCCGTCGTTGTCCTTGGCCAGGGTGTAGCCGAGGCCGCCACCCAGGCCGCCCGCGACCAGCGCGGCCACCAGCACCGCGGCGACGAGCCCGCCGCGCCCGTCGCGCGCCTTGGGGGCGGGCTGCTGGTACGACGCACCCCAGCCGGTGCCGCCCGCGCCGCCCTGACCACCGAAGCCGGCCGCACCGCCGAAGCCGCCGGCACCGCCGTCACCGTAGGAAGGGGTGGACGGCGGCGGAGGTGGCCAGGAGCCGTCCGGGGCCGGTGCGGGCGGACCCGCGGGGTGCGCGGCGCCCTGACCGGCGGGCACCGGGCCCTGTCCGGCCGTGGCCGGGGCGCCCTGGGGCACCGGTGGCAGCTGAGCCGTCGGCGCTTCCCCTTCGGGCGCGGAGCCCTGCGGGGAAGCGGCGGAAGAGGCCACCGGCACGGGAGGTGCGGACGGGGCCGGGGGTACCGCGTTGCCCTCGTTCTCGGTGCTCACAGCTCTTCTCCTCGATCCACGCCTGTTGTCGTCGGTCGCATTCGTCTGCAGTCAGCTTTTCCCACGAGCCGTCAGAGCACCATAAGCGGTGCCTGTGGGTCCGGGGGCTTTCTTTATATAGGATCATTTAGGCAAAAGTTACATAAAGGAGCACGCTGTACAGCCTCGTTCGCCGCACGACCGCACCCGTGACGCCACGCGCGCCGGACGGCGGTGGCACCATGACGCGGTGACCCACGCACCACAGCACTCCATCCAGGTCGTCGCGCACCGGGGCGCCTCCGAGGACGCTCCCGAGCACACCCTCGCCGCCTACCGAAAGGCCGTCGAAGACGGCGCGGACGCGCTCGAGTGCGACGTACGGCTGACCGCGGACGGCCATCTGGTCTGCGTCCACGACCGGCGGGTGAACCGTACCTCCAATGGCCGGGGCGCCGTCTCCGCACTGGAGCTGGCCGATCTCGCCGCGCTGGACTTCGGCTCCTGGAAGACCCGCGAGGCCTGGCGCGGGCGGGACGAGGAGCCCGACTGGGAGCACCGGCCGGAGGACACCGCGGACACCTCGGTGCTCACCCTGGAGCGGCTGCTGGAACTGGTCTCGGACGCCGGGCGGCGGGTCGAGCTGGCCATCGAGACCAAGCACCCCACGCGCTGGGCGGGCCAGGTCGAGGAGCGGCTGCTGGTACTGCTGAAGCGGTTCGGGCTGGACGCACCGGCCACCGCCGCCGAGTCCCCGGTGCGGGTCATGAGCTTCTCGGCACGTTCACTGCACCGCGTGCGCGCGGCGGCGCCGACGTTGCCGACGGTCTACCTGATGCAGTTCGTCTCGCCGAGACTGCGCGACGGCCGGCTGCCCGCGGGCGTGCGGATCGCGGGCCCCTCGATGCGCATCGTTCGCAATCACCCCGCGTACGTGGAGCGGCTGAAGCGAACCGGCCACCAGGTGCACGTGTGGACCGTGAACGAGCCCGAGGACGTCGACCTCTGCGTCGAGCTGGGCGTCGACGCCATCATCACCAACCGCCCGCGCGCGGTGCTGGACCGACTCGGCCGGTGACGACGGCCTCTGACGACGCCGGTGACGACGGCCGGTGACGTCAGCCGTGACGACGGCCGGTGACGGCGACCACTGACGACGGCCAGTGACGGCGACCACTGACGACGGCCGGTGGCGTCAGGCCGCGACGACGGCCCCTGGCGGCGACCACTCACGACGGCCGCTGACGACGCCGGTGACGGCAGCCGTGGCGGCAGCCGTGGCGGCAGCCGTGGCGGCAGCCGTGGTGGCGGTCGTGGTGGCGGTCGTGGTGGCGGTCGGGGCGGCAGCCGCGGTGGCGGTCGGGGCGGTCGGATCGTCACGCGGTGTGCTCCGGCGCGTTCGATACGTGTACGACCGTTTCGAATGCGTCAGCGGAAGGGGACTGGCCGGTTTCCGGTACAGGCCAATGGGGCATCCACACCGTGGCGTGGGGCAAAGGAGGTCTCGGGGGTGGCGTTGGTGGTGGCACAGGAGGTGCCCACGTCGTCGAGCATGGCCGTACCCCATGGCCCTGCGGGCGTGGGGAAGGCGCGGCACCGGATGCGTGCGCACCTACGGACCGGCGGCGTACCGGACACGGTCATCGACGATGCCGTACTGATCCTTTCCGAACTTTTGAGCAATGCCTGCAAACACGGACGCCCCCTGGGCGACGCGCCGGCAGGAGACGGCGACGTCCGCGCCGCGTGGCGGGTGGACGCCCGGGGCCGGCTCATCGTCGAGGTGACGGACGGCGGCGGCCCGACCCGGCCGGCTCCGGCCACGCCGTCGGTGACCGCGCACGGCGGCCGGGGACTGAACATCATCAGGGCCCTCGCCGACGACTGGGGCGTGCGGGACGGCGTCCGCGGCGAGGTGACGGTCTGGGTGGTGGTCCACGCGGACGTCCACGATCCCGATGCCGGGGGCGGGCGCGCCGGTTTCGCTACGCGCGTCACGGCCTCCTCGCTGCCCGACCTGACGGGTCTGGACTTCGCCGACGCCTTCGAGGACGTGGGCTGAACGGTCGGCCGGTCGCCCTCCGGTTCACACCCCTGGCGTCGAGCGTGCGTGCGTTGTCCACAGGTTCCCGTTGGTCCGGTCCTGAACGGCTAGGCTCCCGCCGTACGAGAAGAGCCGTAACCGGGAGACCCCACGATGGCCAAGAAGCGACCCCAGACGAAGGCCAAGCGGCCCCAGCTCGATGACGGGGCCCGCGCCGCCGGCGCTGATGGACAGGTTCCGGTTGTCGGCGCCCGCGAACCCTGCCCCTGCGGCAGCGGCCGGCGCTACAAGGCCTGTCACGGCCGGGCCGCGGCGCACGCCGTGACCGAGCTGGTGCAGCGCCCGTTCGAGGGGCTGCCCGGCGAGTGCGACTGGGTGGCCATGCGCGAGCTGGTCCCGGCCGCGACGGCCGAGCTGACGCTCGAGGGCGGCCTGCCCGAGGGCGTCCCGTCGGTCACTCTCGCCACGGTGCTGCCGATGGCCTGGCCCGCGCTGCGCCGCGACGACGGCTCGGTCCTGATCGGCCTGCAGAACGACACGGCGTCCGGCGACATCAGCCGCGACCTCGCCGACACCCTGCTGCGCGCCCTGGAGGCGGAACCCGGCACTCCCGTACAGGGCCGCCGGGCTCCCGCCGAGGGTCCGCGGCTGCAGGACCTGCTGGCCGCGCAGGCCCCGTTCGAGCCGGTCGTGCACAGCGGCTTCGAGTTCTGGGTGCCGGACGCCGAGAACGCCAGCCCGGAGGTGGCCGCCTCCCTGGAGCGGGCGAACGCCGCCGCGATCCCGACGGTGAAGCTGTCCGGTGTGGACGCCGCGTACTGGTGCGAGACCCCGGAGAAGAACCACCTGCGCTGGGTGATGCCCCATCCGGAGGAGCGGCTTCTGGACGCGCTCGCGCGACTGCACGCTGCGGGCCGCTCCAGCCTCGGTGAGGGCACCCGGCTGGTGGGCTCCTTCCGTGCTCACGGGCTCACCGTGCCGGTCTGGGACCTGCCGAGCGGGGTCATGGCCGAGGACGTGGAGAAACCGGCCGCCGAGTTCGCCGATCGCCTCGCCGCCGCTCTGGCCGTCCAGGAGCCGCTCACTGCGGACGAGCGCCGGGCGCGCGGCGGGCTGACCAACCGGCAGGTCACGCTCAGCTGACGGGCCCGCGCGCCGGTCCTCTACGACCGACCGCCGTACGGTATCTCGGACAACACCGTCCACGT
>NZ_JBEOTD010000002.1:0-250647 GCF_040426375.1 Streptomyces sp. NPDC096012 | reverse complement strand
CGGCCGGCCGCCCCCCCCCCGCGCTCCCCCCCCCGCCGCGCCGCCCCGCCGGGGGGGGCCGCCCTCCCCGCCCCCCCCCCCGCGACCGGCGTACTCACAACAGGTGACTCCTGTCACAACTCCCCCTCGCGGCAGGGAAATCGGTGGCTGAATGCCCCGGACCGAATTTGCGAACCGCCGATCTCTTGTTACCGTTCCAGTAGCCCGGTTGCTGGTGCATCCCCCGTCGCCAGCAACCGGGTCTTTCCATGCCCGCACCCCGGTGTACACCCGGGTGCCGAGCGTCAACTGCCCTCAGGGGTTCAGGAGTTGCTGCCGGAGCGCAGCAGCAGCGCGCTGCCGGCCCCGCGCCCGGCGAACTCGGTGACGGCCGTGTAGGCGCCCGGTCCGCCCCGGCTGTGCCGGCGGGGCGTCTCACACATGGCCGGCTCGTCGTCGGTGCCCGTGACGCAGCGCATCTGCAGAGTGCGGCCGCCCGGGCCCAGCAGACTCAGCACGGAGTCCAGCGACTCGCCGGTGGCGTTGCGGTAGTAGGTGCGCGCCCAGGTGTCCAGGCCCTGGGTCAGCACGCAGGTCTGCGCCTCGATGCCCTCGGGCGAGGTGACTTCGGGGCCGCAGCGGGCGGCGGTGGCGAGGCCCAGGCCGAGGATCAGGGGGGAGCGGCTCGGAGCGGCGGAGGGGTCCTTGGCGTCGGCGCGTTCGCCGGGATGCCCGCCGCCCGCCGGTGTTCCGGCGGCCGGCCGGCCCGCGTCGCCCACCTGCCCCGCGGACGCCACGGTCAGCGGTAGCGCGATGGCGGCCGCCACGACGCCCACGAGGGCGAACAGACGGAGCTTTCGGGGGTCCCGGGGCCGGCTCCCGGAATGACACAGCATGTCGCGAAGATAACGAGCGCGGGGACCCGTCCGCCCCGTCCGCGCCCGACACCCCCTACAACTCGGGTGCGCTCACACCCGTTCGGGTGAGGGCGTCGACCACGGCGTCCACCACCGCCTCCACGTCGGGCACCCAGGGGGAGGCCGAGCCGGGCAGCGGGGCGCGCTCCCAGCGGACGGCGCCCTGACCGGTCTCGGACGGGGGCAGGGCGATGTAGCCGCCCTCGCCGTGGAAGCGCAGGGAGCCGGGCACGAAGTCCTTGGCGTACAGCAGCTCGCCCAGCTGCTCCATGGAGTACGGCCGCACCAGCAGCGACCAGCGGGTGGGCGAGGCGATCACCGGGCCGAGGCGCATCCCCCGCCGGTCCAGCAGGGCGAGGGCGCGGGACGCGGCGAGCGCCGGCAGGCTGACGGCGCAGGGCGCCTTGCCGCCCGTGGCCAGGATGATGGGCGCGCTGGGCCGGTTGGTCCACCACCAGCGCACCATGCGCGCGTCGGCGGAGGCGGCGAGCAGTCCGGGATCGAAGGGGTGCGCACCGGGCACCGTGCACTCCGGGTCGGGGCAGGCGCAGCGGGCCCGCCCGTGCGGGCCCGGGGCCACGCCCGGGAGTACGGGCCACTGCCATTGCGTCGCGAAGGCCAGGGCCGCGTCGATCAGCTCAGGCTTCCTGTCGTCCCGCTTCCGCCTGGACAGGAGCCTGCGTCGCCTTCCGAGGATCTCGCGCATGAGCGCTCGTTCCTTTCCGTTGCACCGCCGGCAACACCGTGGACCTCATCACACCATGTGTCGATCACTTCACTGTGCGTACCTATTGGCGCATCACACCCCTGTCGCGACAGGGGGACCCCGAGGGGTCGAGCGTTGGCCGCGTCCGCGTCCGTCGTGCATGTGACATAAGCACGGCTGCGGCGTGGGGGTGGCGAAGTATGGCGTTTTGCCGTCGCGCGTGGTTCTCTCCGCCTCCGCCACGGGAGGATGGGGCTCGGCCGTCGGTGGCTATGACGCCCGGGTCCGCCGCCAGGTTCCGGGTGGCCCCCAGCCACCCCTGGCCTTCTCCGAGTACGTACCCATCACGACCGCTGTGACGCTCCGTCGAGCAGGGCCAGTCGACCGCAATGGACCGATACCTAAGGCAGTTTTCAGCCAACTTGGCAGTAAGGCAAGGGCTTCCGGAGAAATGCCCGCCAGACCCATGGACACCGGGAAACCCCGCAGGACAATGCTGGACATCCCCTTACGAGTGCGTGTACATGTGGAGACACTGCTAGCGGCGCAGAGTGACATGGGGGTTTGCGATGCTTTTCAGCAATACGCGCCGGTCGGAAAGCCGGACGCCATGAACGCCCCCCACCCTCCGAAAGTGGCTGGAATCGACTCCACGGTTCCCACTCCCGCACACACTGTCCCGCCCACTCCCTGCGCCCCGGGCCCCGGTCCGGCCGCCGGCACCCTCCCGTCCGTGCCGAAGGCCCCGGTGCCGCCCGCCCCCGCACCCGGCGCCCTCCTCCAGGACCGGCTCGCCGGCTGGGTCTCCGACCTCACCACCGTCCACGAACTCACCGAGCGGCTCTCCCGCACGAACACGCTGGACGCCGCCCTGGACGAGCTGCTGCGCGCCGGAGCCGCCCTCGTCGGCGCCCGCCGCGGCCTCGTCGTCCTGCGCCCCGGGGACGGGCTCGGCCCCCGCACCACCGTCGGCCTCGGCCTCGGACACGCCGACCTCGGCCACATCGAGACCGTCCCGCCCGGCTCGCTGCCCTACGGCGCCCTCCTGGAGCCCGGCGAGATCACCGAGGTCGTCCACGCCGACCTGCTCGCCGAGGACGGCCTCGACCCCCGCCACCGCGAGGTGGCCGCCCGCCTCGGCTACGCCGCCAGCTACGCCGTGCCCGTGGCCACCGGCTCCGCCGGCCGCCTCGGCGCCGCCGTCTGGCTCTACGACGGACCGGCCGAACCGCACGAGCGGCAGCGCCACCTCGCCGGCCTCTACGTCCGGCACGCCACCGAACACCTCGCCCGGCTGCTGGAGGTGGAGCGCGCACGCGCGCGCGTGGCGACCATCACCGAGGAACTGCTGCCCTCCCGGCTGCCCCGGGTGCCCGGGGTGCAGCTCGCCGCCCGGCACCGCACCGGCCCGCGCGGCGGCGGCGACTGGTACGACGCCCTCCCGCTGCCCGACGCGGCCCTCGGCCTCTCGGTCGGCTCGGTCACCGGTTCGGGGCCCAGCGCCGTGGCCGCCATGGGCCGGCTGCGCGCCTCCCTGCGGGCCTACGCGGTGATGGAGGGCGAGGACCCGGTCGCCGTCCTGTCCGACCTGGAGCTGCTGCTGCGGCTGACCGAGCCCGCCCGCTGCGCGACGGCGCTGTTCGCCTACTGCGAGCCGGTCCTGCGCAAGATCACCCTGGCCGGCGCCGGGCACAGTCCGCCGCTGCTGATCGGCGAGCGGCGCACCGAGTTCGCCGAGACCTCCGTCTCCGCACCGCTCGGCATGCTCGCCTGCTGGGAGGCACCCAGCGTGGAGATCCAGGCGGAGGCCGGGGACACGGTCCTGCTCTACACCGACGGCCTGCTGCACCGTACCGGCGACCCGATGGACCGCGCCTTCGCCCGGCTGCACGCGGCCGCCGCGAGCGTCCCGCGCGCGGTGCGCCACGACCCCGGCGCCGTCGCCGACCACGTCCTGCGCACCGTCCTGCCGGACGGCCTGGACACGGCCGACAGCCAGGAGGACGTCGTCCTGCTGGCGGCCCGCTTCGACTGAGCAGCGCGCCCGGCCGCCGGAATGACCGGGCATAACAGGTCTTCCGGCCCCGGCCCGCCGACGGTACGACCGTACGATGATGAGGGTTCCCGCTCGGCCACAAGCCAGCAGCGCGTGGACCCCGGGGGAGATCAATGGCGTATCGAGGAGGATCACGTGTCCGACGAGCTCAACCCGGCTGTGCCCGACTCCGCTACCGCGGAGGGCCCGGAGACCGAGTCCGAGGAGACCGTCAAGCAGCGCAAGAACGGCCTGTACCCGGGCGTGTCCGACGAGCTGGCCGAGAACATGCGGTCCGGCTGGGCCGACACGGAACTGCGTGACCTGGAGCCGATCGAGCAGGCCGCGCACACCGCCCGCCGCCGCGCCGCGCTCTCCGCCCGTTTCCCGGGCGAGCGCCTGGTGATCCCGGCGGGCAATCTGAAGACCCGCTCGAACGACACCGAGTACTCCTTCCGCGCCTCCGTCGAGTACGCGTACCTCACGGGGAACCAGACCGAGGACGGCGTCCTGGTGCTGGAGCCCGAGGGCGACGGCCACCGGGCGACGATCTACCTGCTGCCCCGTTCCGACCGCGAGAACGGCGAGTTCTGGCTCTCCGGACAGGGCGAGCTGTGGGTCGGCCGCCGGCACTCCCTCACCGAGTCCGAGACGCTGTACGGCATCCCGGCCGCCGACGTGCGCGAGCTCGCGGACCGGCTGCGCGAGGCCACCGGCCCGGTGCGGGTCGTGCGCGGGCACGACGCCGGCATCGAGGCGGCCCTGACGGACAAGGTCACCGCCGAGCGCGACGAGGAGCTGCGCGTCTTCCTCTCCGAGGCCCGGCTGGTCAAGGACGACTTCGAGGTCGGCGAGCTGCAGAAGGCCGTCGACTCGACCGTGCGCGGCTTCGAGGACGTCGTGAAGGTCCTCGACCGGGCCGAGGCGACCAGCGAGCGCTACATCGAGGGCACGTTCTTCCTCCGCGCGCGCGTGGAGGGCAACGACGTCGGCTACGGCTCGATCTGCGCGTCCGGCCCGCACGCCTGCACCCTGCACTGGGTGCGCAACGACGGCCCGGTCCGCTCCGGCGACCTGCTGCTGCTCGACGCGGGCGTGGAGACGCACACGCTGTACACGGCCGACGTCACGCGCACGCTGCCGGTCAACGGCACGTACAGCGAGATCCAGCGGAAGATCTACGACGCCGTGTACGAGGCCCAGGAGGCCGGTATCGCGGCCGTCAGGCCGGGCGCCAAGTACCGCGACTTCCACGACGCCGCCCAGCGCGTGCTCGCCGAGAGGCTCGTGGACTGGGGCCTGGTCGAGGGCCCGGTCGAGCGCGTCCTGGAGCTGGGCCTGCAGCGCCGCTGGACCCTGCACGGCACCGGCCACATGCTCGGCATGGACGTCCACGACTGCGCGGCCGCGCGCGTGGAGGCGTACGTCGACGGCACGCTGGAGCCGGGCATGGTGCTCACCGTCGAGCCGGGCCTGTACTTCCAGGCCGACGACCTGACGGTCCCGGAGGAGTACCGCGGCATCGGCGTGCGCATCGAGGACGACATCCTCGTCACGCGGGACGGCCACCGGAACCTCTCGGCGGGCCTGCCGCGCCGCTCCGACGAGGTCGAGACGTGGATGGCCGCCCTGAAGGGCTGACGGCGCATCCGACGGCCGGGCACCGCGGGGTGCCCGGCCGTCGGCGTTCCCGTGTCCCCGTACGTGCGCGTGGGCTCATCAGGGCCGGGCGGCCGTCCGTGTGGATGGCCCCGTGTCCCCGTACGCGCGCGTGGGCTTCAGATGGCCGGATCGCGCTCGTGCAGGATCCGCTGGAAGAGCCGGCAGTCCCGCCAGGCGCCGTTGATGTGCAGATAGTCCGGAGCCGTCCCGATGGGCTGGAACCCGCACTTGGCCAGCACCCGCTGGGAACCGGCGTTGTCCAGCAGTGTGGACGCCTCCAGCCGGTGCAGTCCGGCCGTGTCCCGCGCGATCCGGCACATCCGCCGCACGGCGGCACTGGCCAGTCCGCGGTTCTGCCGGTCGGCGGCCACCCAGTACCCGAGGTAGGCGCTGCAGAAGGGCCCGCGCACGATCCCGGTGAGGGTGACGGCCCCGGCGATCCGGCCGTCCGCCTCCGCCAGCACCATGGGCAGCGCGGTGCCCTCGGCGTACTGCCGCAGCAGTCCGTGCACCCGTTCGGACTGTCCGGCCGCCGTGAAGAAGGACTCCGGCCTGACCGGCTCCCAGGGTTCGAGGTGCTTGCGGTTGGCCACATAGGCGGCGCACAGCGCGTCCGCGTCCCCGCGCGCGAGCAGCCGGAACGTCACGCCGTCCGCCATCTCCTCGGTCTCGACAGGCATACGCGCACCCTAGGGGCTGCTCCCCGGGAAGGGACCCCCTCCTCACACCGCCACGGGCGGCACGTCCCCGCGCCACTTGAGCATCTTGTCGAAACTGACCACCGTGCCGCCCCGGCCGGGCTTGGCGCCGATGTGCACGTGATCGGCGAGTTCCCGGATGAGACAGAGTCCGCGGCCGTGCTCGGCATCCGGACGCGCGGGCCGGAGGTCCGGCAGCCGGGCGGGCCCGGGTCCCGAATCGGCCACCTCGATACGGCACTTCTCCCCGTCGAGGTACGCGGTCACCCGGTACGCCTCCGGGTCACCGCCCGGTGCCGTCCCGCCACCGTGCTCGACGGCGTTGGCGCAGGCCTCGCTCAGGGCGACGGACAGGTCGTAGGAGATCTCCGGGTCGACGCCCGCCGTCTCCATGGTGCCGATCAGCAGGCGTCGGGCGAGCGGCACGCTCGCGGCCTCGCGGCGCAGATGGAGTGACCACCAGATGCTCATGCTCCAGCCTCCTGGCCGCGGCTCGACATACCGTTACCTATTGCCGCCGGTAGGGGGCCGTAAGCACTCCGTAGACGGGCCGGCGCCCATACGGTCGATGCGCGCGGGGATAAATCGGTGTATGAGGGGCGCGTCTCGCGACCTGCCGTACGCGCCTGGTGCGGGCAGTGCGATGATGAGGCCGCCATGAGTGCCCCCCACCCGCGCACGGCGCGTCCCGGAGCCGGGCTCCGGATCCTGCGGGCCGCGGTGTTCGCCGCGGTCTGTGTCGTGCTGGCCGCGGCCGGGCACACTCTGGCCTCCTGCGCGCACGTGCCGCTGTGGACGCTCGGCGCGGGCTTCCTCGGCTCTCTGCTGCTCACGGCACCGCTCACCGGGCGGAGCCGGTCGCTGCCGGGCATCGCCGCACTCCTCGCACTCGGCCAGGCCGTCCTGCACACGCTGTTCGGGCTGGGCGGGCAGGCCATGGCCGGCGGCGGGATGCCGATGGGCCCGGCGGGCGGCGCGATGGACGACACCGCGCTCGTCGAGCGGGCCGCCCGGCTGGTGTGCGGGGCGGGGCCGTCCGTGCTCACCCCCGGGCACGCCTACCGGCTGCTGCTCGACGCCCGCCTCATCGACCCCGAGGGCCGTCCGGTGGGTTCCATGCCGGCCATGCACCACATGGCCGCTCCGAGCGGATCCCCGGCCGCCCTGCTGCCCTCACTGCCGATGCTGCTCGCCCACGTCCTCGCGGCCGTCGCCGCGGGCTGGCTGCTGCGCCGCGGCGACCTGGCGGTGCTGCGGCTGATCGAGCTGTCGGCACACGGAGTGGCCGAGGGGGCGCTCGTCCGGTCCCTGCGCGGGGCGCTCGCGTTGGTGCGCGCCCTGTGCGCCGGGCTGCTGCCCGCCGTCGAACCCCGCCCGTGCGGTCGCCGTACCGCCCGGGACGAGGCACCCGCCCCGCACACCATTGCACTCCAGCACACGGTGATCCGGCGCGGCCCGCCCGCCGCCGCCTTCCTGCTCGCCGCCTGACGCGGCCGCACCACTCCACACCGCCGGTGGGAGAGGGGCCGCCGTCGTGCGGCCCGCGCGCGTGCGCCCGCCGAGCCCATCGAGTGGCACGGACACGCGCACGCGTACCTCTCGGCAACGCCGTCATCCTCACCGCAACCACCAGAGTGGAGTGCTCCTGCCATGCAGGTTTCTCGTGTCGCCCCTCGTCGTATCGCCGCCCGTGTCGCCGCCGCCGCTGCCGTCGCGGGCGCGGCCGTACTGACCCTGTCGGCCCCGGCCTTCGCCCACGTCACCGTGCAGCCCGAGGGCACCGCGGCCAAGGGCGGCTACGCGGTCGTCGACTTCAAGGTGCCCAACGAGCGCGACGCCGCCTCGACCACCAAGCTCGAGGTGAACCTCCCCACCGACCACCCGATCGCCTCGGTCATGCCGCAGCCGGTCCCCGGCTGGACCGTGAAGGTCACCAAGTCCAAGCTCGACAAGCCGCTCACGATGCACGGCGAGAGGATCGACGAGGCCGTGTCCAAGGTCACCTGGACCGCCGACGGCAAGGGCATCGAGCCCGGCTACTTCCAGAAGTTCCCGCTGTCCGTCGGCGCCCTGCCCGAGAACACCGACCAGCTCGCGTTCAAGGCGATCCAGACGTACTCGGACAAGGAGGTCGTGCGCTGGATCGAGGTGCCGCAGGAGGGCCAGGACGAGCCGGAGAACCCGGCCCCCGTGCTTCAGCTGACGGCCGCCACCGACGACCACCACGGCACGGCGGGCGCCAAGGACGCCTCCGACGCGTCCGGGAAGACCGGCACCTCGCAGACCACGGCCGCCGGCAAGGGCGGCGGCAGTGACACCACCGCGCGCGTGCTCGGCGTGGCCGGCTGGGTGGGGGGGGGCGGGGGTGTCCCCTTGGGCGTCTCCGCCGCCCGCCCCCCCCCCCCCCCCTGCCCCCCCCCCGGCCCCCCCCCGGGGGCCGTGCCCTCGCACGGCCCCGGTGCGCGCCGGAGTTCTCACATCTGGGACATTTTTCTATGCGCAAGAAGACGTTCGCCGCGGCCGCGCTGCTGGCCGCCGCCACCCTGACCCTCTCCGCCTGCGGCAGCGGGAACGACGGCGACTCGGTCGCCACGGTCTCGGTGGGGTCCGGCTCCACCAAGGCCGCCACCGTCCTCGACCAGCCCTTCGACAAGCCGGACCTGGTCCTCACCGACACCCACGGCGAGAAGTACGACCTCCGCAAGGAGACCAAGGGCCACCCGACCCTGGTCTACTTCGGTTACACCCACTGCCCCGACGTCTGCCCGACGACGATGAGCAACATCGCCGTCGCCAAGAAGGCCCTGCCCAAGGCCGAGCAGAACGACCTCCGGGTCGTCTTCGTCACCACCGACCCCGGCCGTGACACCCCCGCCGAGCTGGGCAAGTGGCTCAAGGGCATCGACCCGCAATTCATCGGCCTGACCGGCGACTTCGCGGCGGTGCGCGCCGGTGCCCGCACCGTGGGCATCTCCGTCGAACCGACGACCAAGGACAAGAACGGCAAGCTCGTCTCCGTGCACGGCACGCAGGTCATCGCGTTCTCGCCGAAGACCGACGGCGGTTACGTCCTCTACGGCGAGTCCGCCACGGTCGACGACTACACCAAGGACCTGCCCAAGCTCGTCGAGGGAGCCAACCCGTGAGGCGTGCAGCCCTGACCGCCGCCGCCCTCACCGGTGCCCTCGCCCTCACCGGCTGCTCGGGCTCCGGATCCGGCTCCGGCTCCGGGAAGGCGGATCTGTCCGTCAGTTCCCCGTACATGCCGCAGCCGGTCTCCGCCGACATGGCGGCCGGCTTCCTGACGATCACCAACGACGGCGGGGCGAAGGACGAGCTGACGTCGGTCACCAGTGACGTCGCCGGCGAGGTCACCATGCACAGCACCGCCGGGGGCGCCATGAAGGAGCGCGCCTCCTTCTCCATACCGGCCCACGGCCGGCTCGTGTTCAGAAGCGGCGGCGACCACCTGATGTTCGAGAAGCTGAAGCGCAAGCCCCGGCAGGGACAGACGGTCACGGTCAAGCTCGGCTTCGCCGAGGCCGGCCCGCTGACCGTCGAGATGCCGGTGAAGTCCGCCACGTACAACCCGTCGACCGGCCACTGAGGGAGGGACCACCTTGACGCGGACCATCACCCCCCGCCTGCGGGCCCTGGCGCTGCTGTTCCTCGCCGTCGCCGGCGCACTGCTGGCCGGCGCCGGACCGGCCTCCGCACACGCGGCACTGACCGGGAGCGACCCCGCACAGGGAGTGGTGGTCACGAAGGCACCCACCCAGGTCTCGCTCACCTTCTCCGAGAAGGTGGCGCTGGGCGACGACTCCCTGCGCGTGCTCGACCCCAAGGGCAAGCCGGTCCAGCGGGGCACGCCCGGCAACGTGAGCGGGACGACGTACGCGGTGCAGCTCAAGGGCGGCCTGGCCAAGGGCACCTACACGGTCACCTACCAGGTCGTCTCGGCCGACAGCCACCCCGTGTCCGGCGCCTACACGTTCTCCGTCGGGGCGCCCTCGCAGACCGTCGTGTCCGGAGCCACACCGGCCGCGGGCGGCGGAGCGGTGGGCGTGCTCTACGCCCTGGGACGGTATGTGTCCTACGCCGGCTTCATCGTGCTCGCGGGCGGCGCCACCTTCGTCCTCGCCTGCTGGCAGCGGGGCGCGGGGGTACGGGCCCTGCAGCGGCTGGTCGTCGGCGGCTGGCTGGCGCTGACCGCGGCCACCCTGTGGCTGCTGCTGCTGCGCGGCTCGTACACCACCTCGGGCAAGCTCGGCGACGTCTTCGACCTCGATCTGCTCGGCCAGGTGCTGCAGACCAAGACCGGGGCCGCGCTGGTCTCGCGGCTGCTGCTGCTCGCCGCCGCCGCGCTGTTCGTCGCCGTGCTCTTCGGCGCCTACCACCGGCGCGAGGAAGGCGAGGAGAAGCGCGACCTGACCTTCGGGCTGGCCGTCGGCGGAGTGGTCGTCGCGGCCGGGCTCGCGTCCAGCTGGGCGATGGCCGAGCACGCCTCGGTCGGCCTCCAGCCGGGCATCGCCATGCCGGTCGATGTCGTCCATCTGCTCGCCGTGGCCGCCTGGCTGGGCGGTCTCACCGCCCTTCTGGTCGCGCTGTACCGGGCGCCCGCGACTGCCCCGGTCGAGGCGGCCGCGGTACGCCGCTTCTCCCGGCTGGCCTTCGGCTCGGTCATCACCCTCGTGGCCACCGGCACCTACCAGTCCTGGCGGCAGCTCGGCTCCTGGTCGGCGTTCACCGACACCGGGTACGGGCAGCTCCTGCTGGCCAAGATCGCCCTGGTGGCGGTGCTGGTCGGCGTCGCCTGGATCTCGCGACGGTGGACCGGCCGGCTCGCGGACACGGCCACGCCGGTCCGGGAAGAGCCGGCACGGAAGGAACCGGCGACCTCGGCCACGGGCGAGCGGACCTCCGGGGCGGAGGGCTCCGCCGAGGGCGAGGGCGACGGCTCGCGGGCGGACTTGGGCGGCAAGGGATCGGCCGCCGGTGGCTCTCAGCGTGCCGCCCAGCTCGCCCGGCAGCGGGCCGCCGTCGACGCCGCCCGGGAGAAGCGGCTGCGGGACGCCGACCCGAACCTGTTCGGGCTGCGCCGCTCGGTGCTCACCGAGGCCGGGATCGCGGTCGTCCTGCTCGCCGTCACCACCGCGCTCACCCAGACCGAGCCGGGCCGCACCGAGCAGGAGGCCAAGGCCGCCACGTCCGCTTCCTCCAGCTCGTCGTCCCCGTCGTCCCCCACGTCCGGCGCGCTCACCCTGGACATGCCGTTCGACACCGGTGGCACCGACGGCAAGGGCGTGGTCAGCATCGACCTCGACCCCGCGCGCGTCGGCGGCAACGTGATGCACGTCTACGTCCAGCGGCCCAACGGCCGGGCCTTCGACGTCCCCGAGGTGAAGGTCGCCTTCACCCTCGAGGCGAAGAAGATCGGTCCGCTGCCCGTGGCCCCCGACCACATCGCCACCGGCCACTGGTCGGCGAACGGAGTGCAGATCCCCATGGCCGGCGACTGGAAGATCGCCGTCACCGTGCGTACCTCCGACATCGACCAGGCGACCGTCTCCAAGAACGCGAAGATCGGCTGAACGACCCATGCCCGACCAGTCCCCTCCGCAGACCCGCACACCCGAGTCCACCGTGCCGGCACCCGCCCCCGACGGCCGCCGGGGCATCTCCCGGCGGGCGCTGCTCGGCACCGCCGGGGCCACCGGGCTCGTCCTCGGCTCGGCCGGCGGCGCCGTGGGCTATGCCGCCGCGCCCGCCCCGGCCACTCCGCTGACGTCGGTGGGAGCCGAGCGGGTGATGTTTCACGGGAAACATCAGCCCGGCATCACCGACGGGCTCCAGGCGCGCGGCCATCTCGTCGCCTTCGACCTGGCGGCGGGCGCGGGCCGCAAGGAGGCGGCGGCACTGCTGCGCCGCTGGTCGGCCACGGCCGAACGGCTGATGGCGGGCGACGCCGCGCCGCACGAGGACACCGGCGTGGCCCGGGACGCCGGCCCCTCCTCGCTGACGATCACCTTCGGCTTCGGGTACGGCTTCTTCGCCCGGACCGGCCTGGAGGAGCAGCGGCCGACCGCTCTGGACCCGCTGCCGGACTTCTCCTCCGACCACCTCGACAAGGCCCGCAGCGACGGTGATCTGTGGGTCCAGATCGGCGCGAACGACGCCCTGGTCGCCTTCCACGCCCTGCGCGCGATCCAGAAGGACGCCGGTTCGGCCGCGCGGGTGCGCTGGCAGATGAACGGCTTCAACCGCACTCCGGGCGCCACCGCCCACCCCATGACCGCCCGCAACCTGATGGGGCAGCTGGACGGCACCCGCAACCCCAAGCCGGCCGAGGCCGACTTCGACCAGCGGATCTTCGTGCCGGCCTCGGGCGAGCCCGCGTGGATGGCGAACGGCTCCTACGCCGTCGTCCGCCGCATCCGGATGCTCCTGGACGACTGGGAGAAGCTCTCGCTTCCCGCGCAGGAGCAGGTCATCGGCCGTCGCAAGGCCGACGGGGCGGCGCTGTCCGGCGGCGACGAGACGACCGCGATGGACCTGGAGAAGACCGACGCCAAGGGCGACTACGTCGTCCCGCTCAACGCGCACGCGCGGATCACCCGGCCGGACAGGAACGGCGGCGCGGCGATGCTGCGTCGTCCGTTCTCCTACCACGACGGCATGGACGCGGACGGCACACCCGACGCCGGTCTGCTCTTCATCTGCTGGCAGGCGGACCCGCTGCGCGGATTCGTGCCGGTACAGCGCAAGCTGGACCGGGGGGACGCGCTGTCGAGGTACATCCGCCACGAGTCCAGCGGGCTGTTCGCCGTGCCGGGCGGGGCGGCGAAGGGCGAATACGTGGGACAGCGGCTGCTGGAGGGCTGATCCCGGTTCAAACCACCCGGTCGGGTGGCTGTCGTGAGACGGAGGGGACGGGCCGCCGTGCCGCCGTTAGGGTGAGGGACATGCCAGCGAGCTATGCGTATCTCGGCCCCGAAGGCACGTTCACCGAAGTCGCCCTGCGGACGCTTCCGGAAGCGGCCACCCGGGAGCTGATCCCGTACGTGTCGGTGCAGTCCGCACTCGACGCGGTGCGGGCCGGTGAGGCGGAAGCCGCGTTCGTCCCGATCGAGAACTCGGTCGAGGGCGGCATCACCACCACCCTCGACGAGCTGGTCGCGGGCGAACCGCTGATGATCTACCGCGAGGTGCTGCTGTCCATCACCTTCGCGCTGCTGGTCCGGCCGGGCACGACGCTCACGGACATCAAGACGGTCTCCGCCCACCCGGCGGCCCAGCCGCAGGTGCGCAACTGGCTGCGCAAGCACCTCCCGGACGCCCTCTGGGAATCGGCCGCCTCCAACGCCGACGCCGCCCGCCTGGTCCAGGAGGGCCGGTACGACGCGGCCTTCGCGGGCGAGTTCGCCGCCGCCCGGTACGGCCTGGAGGCCCTGGAGACCGGGATCCACGACGCGGAGAACGCGCAGACCCGTTTCGTGCTGGTCGGCCGTCCGGCCCGGCCCGCCGCGCCGACCGGGGCCGACAAGACCTCGGTGGTGCTGTGGCAGCGCGACGACCATCCCGGTGCCCTGCGCGACCTGCTCGGCGAGTTCGCCTCGCGCGGCATCAACCTCATGCTGCTGCAGTCCCGGCCCACGGGCGCCGGCATCGGCAACTACTGCTTCTGCATCGACGCCGAGGGTCACATCTCGGACCGGCGGATGGCGGAGACCCTGATGGGGCTGAAGCGGATCTGTCTGCAGGTGCGCTTCCTCGGTTCCTACCCGCGTGCCGACATCGCGCCGGGCGCGGCCCGGCCGACGCTGCCGGGGACGTCGGACGCCGAGTTCATGGCGGCGGCGGACTGGGTGGCGCGCTGCCAGGACGGCCGGTTCTAGCCAGTCATACCTGCGTATCATCGTTATCCACAGAAGTTATCCACAGGTGCTCTTCTCGACCTGGGGACAAGTCGACACGGGGCGCGCCACGTGGTCGACAAATCGCCCTACAAGCCCCGCACGGGGTCACCGCCACCTCGGTCACCCTTCGTCCACCCGTTTCCTCAGGTTCATCTTCCAGGGCGACCCTTTTCCACCCGAAAGTGGGTGTCGATGCGGTTTGACCGGGGAATTCTTCCTTCCGTTCGAGACGTCGGGCATGATCAATTCCGAAGTCCACAGATCTTCCACACAGCCTGTGGATAACTCTTCGGAGGGCGTGGATCTCTGTGGACAACCGGTCCCCCCAAGTCCCGCTCTCCACAAGGAAATCGGGTCAACCGGGCACTCGGCGCATGCCCCGTCCCAGGGAATGAGACACTTTCCCTTGACACGCCCGGCAATGAGCGCATAACGGAACGTAAGCCTCGTATCACAACACCTCGGAATAGTGATTCGTGAGCGGCAAGCCCGCACCGGTAGCCTTGGCTCCGTGATTGACCTTCGCCTGCTCCGTGAGGACCCCGACCGTGTGCGCGCTTCGCAGCGCGCCCGTGGAGAGGACGTCGCGCTCGTCGACTCCCTCCTGTCTGCCGACGAGCGGCGCAGGTCCTCCGGCGTCCGCTTCGACGAGCTGCGTGCCGAGCAGAAGCAGCTCGGCAAGCTGATCCCCAAGGCCTCCCCCGACGAGAAGGCCGAGCTGCTCAAGCGCGCCGAGCAGCTCAAGGCCGACGTCAAGGCCGCCGACGCCGAGCGCGACGCGGCCGAGGCCGAGACCCAGGAGCTGCTGGGCCGGCTCGGCAACCTCGTCCACCCCGACGTGCCCGTCGGCGGCGAGGAGGACTTCGTCACGCTGGAGACGCACGGCGTCATCCGCGACTTCGGCGCCGAGGGCTTCGAGCCCAGGGACCACCTGGAACTCGGCCAGCTGCTCGGCGCCATCGACGTCGAGCGCGGCGCCAAGGTCTCCGGCTCCCGCTTCTACTTCCTCACCGGTGTCGGCGCCCTGCTGGAGCTGGCCCTGGTGAACGCGGCGATCGCCCAGGCCACGGCGGCCGGCTTCACGCCGATGCTGACCCCCGCGCTGGTGCGCCCGCAGTCCATGGCCGGCACCGGCTTCCTCGGCCAGGCGGCCCAGGACGTCTACCACCTCGACAAGGACGACCTGTACCTGGTCGGCACGTCCGAGGTGCCGCTGGCGGCCTACCACATGGACGAGATCATCGACGCCGACCGGCTGCCGCTGCGGTACGCGGGCTTCTCGCCCTGCTTCCGCCGCGAGGCCGGCTCGCACGGCAAGGACACGAAGGGCATCTTCCGCGTCCACCAGTTCGACAAGGTCGAGATGTTCTCGTACGTCACTCCCGAGGACTCGGTCGCCGAGCACCAGCGCCTGCTGGCCTGGGAGAAGCAGTGGCTGGAGTCGCTGGAGCTGCCGTTCCGCGTCATCGACGTCGCCACCGGTGACCTCGGCGCCTCGGCCGCCCGCAAGTTCGACTGCGAGGCGTGGATCCCGACCCAGGGCAAGTACCGCGAGCTGACCTCGACCTCGGACTGCACCGAGTTCCAGTCCCGCCGGCTGTCCATCCGGGTCCGCGAGGGCAAGCAGGTCCGCCCGCTGGCCACGCTCAACGGCACCCTGTGCGCCGTACCGCGCACGATCGTGGCGATCCTGGAGAACCACCAGCTGGCCGACGGCTCCGTCCGCGTCCCCGAGGTGCTGCGCCCGTACCTGGGCGGCCGGGAGATCCTGGAGCCGGTGTCCCGGTGAGCTTCCGGTACGGGCTGGTCGCCACCGACCTCGACGGGACGCTGCTGCGCTCCGACGAGACGATCTCGCAGCGCACCCGGGACGCGCTCGCCGCGGCCACCGCGGCGGGCGCCGCCCACATCGTCGTCACCGGCCGCGCCGTCCCCTGGACCCGGCACATCCTGGACGACCTCGGCTACGCCGGCCTCGCCGTCTGCGGGCAGGGCGCCCAGGTCTACGACGCCGGCACGCACCGCCTGCTGACGTCGGTGACCCTGGACCGGCAGCTGGCGGGGGTGGCCCTGGCCAAGATCGAGGCCGAGGTGGGCCCGCTGTACCTGGCGGCCAGCCGCGACGGCCTCGACGGCGAGGTGCTGGTCGGTCCGGGCTACGCGGTCACGGGCAACCTCCCCGCGACGCCGTTCACGGACGCGGCCGACCTCTGGACCGCCCCGCTGAACAAGATCTACATACAGCATCCGACGCTGGGCGACGACGAGCTGGCGGAGGCGGCCCGGCAGGCGGCCGGCGGTTTCGTCACGGTGGCCATGGCGGGCGAGGGCATCGTCGAACTCCTGCCCCTGGGCCTGTCCAAGGCCACGGGGCTGTCGATCGCCGCCCGCCGGCTGGGCCTGAAGGCCGCCGACACGATCGCCTTCGGTGACATGCCCAACGACATCCCGATGTTCGCCTGGGCGTCCCGCGGCGTGGCCATGGCCAACGCGCACGCGGAACTGAAGGCGGTCGCCGACGAGGTCACCTCCTCCAACGAGGAGGACGGCATCGCGGTGGTCCTGGAGCGCTTGCTGGGCTGAGCGCACCGGGCCACCGCGCCGGTTGGTACGTTTGGCGGCCATGCGATCACGCGACTACGACCTCGACTTCCGCGACCGCTCCTCCCGGATACGCGCCTGGGGCATCGGCCTGCTGGCGGTGGCGGGGCTGCTGTGGACCTGGTGCGGCGTCCTGCTGCTCACGCCGTACGAGGTGGATCGCGGGCCGGGCGACCGGCACCCCGACACGTGCGAGTCCCGTCTTCTGACGGACCGCGGCACCGCCAACGACGGTGTCTACCAGGGCGATTACTGCGCCGACGAACGCGACTGGCCGGAGGCGCTGGCGATCCTGGGCCTCTCCGTCCCGGTGTCGCTGGCCGGCGCGATCCTCTTCACCATGGGCACCGTGAACCGCACCATGAGCGCTCACGCGGAGGCCTTGCGGGATCTGGACGCGATCGCACCGGCGCGGAACGTCTGACCGGCGGTCGGCGTCTCGCGGAGGATGCACGGATCGAACGTGCGCGGGGTCGCCCCCGACCACGGCTCAGTGAGCCGGTGCCTTGCCACTCGGCCAATCCTCCGGGTGGGCGGCCGCTCCGTCCGGGCCGCCCGGACCGGGGTGCAGCCCCCGTCGGGACAGGTACCGGTCACTCCTCGCCGGCGAGCGTCAGCGTCCGCAGCTTCCGGCCGGCGTACCAGGTGGCGAGCACGGTGACCACGACCAGCAGCACCGTCGCCGTGGGCAGTCCGACGTCCGAGGTCACCAGGTCCCCGCCCGTCACCTCGTGGGCGACGGCGAGTGCCCACTGCTGGACGCTCAGGGTGCGGGCGCCGGACACCAGGGAGCCGAACAGGGCCTCCCAGACCAGGGCGTAGACGAGACCGAAGACCACCGCGTGCCGGGACACCGTGCCCAGCAGCAGGAACATCGACGCGTAGGCGATCGACGCGACCAGGGCGGCCACCGTGTAGGCGACGGCGATCTGCTGTCCGTTGCCGTTGAGGATGAAGCCGGCGATGAGCGTCGGCAGGGCCGAGAACACCATCGTCACGGCGATGGCCACGATCAGCTTGGTGAAGATGATCGTCGGCCGCTTCACCGGCTTGGCCAGCAGGTACACCACGGAACCGTCGTCGATCTCCGGGCCGATCGCGCCCGTGCCCGCGATGACGCCGATGATCGGCACCATCGTGGCGAGCGCGAGTCCGCCCAGCAGGTCGGAGGCCGTCTGGTCGTCGGCGCCGGCCAGGCCGCGGACGACGACGGAGATCGCGATCAGCAGCAGGGGCAGTGCGCCCAGGATGAGGGCCCGGCGACGGCCGAGCAGGGCTCGGTAGGTGAGTCGGGCGACTGTGGGGTCGTACATCTTCGGCCTCCTACGCCGCGACCAGGTAAGAGAACACGGACTCGAGCGACTCGTCGGACGGCGAGACCGTGAGCAGCCGGATGCCGTGGTCGCGGGCGACCTTCGGCAGCAGTGCCGTGAAGCGGCCGAAGTCGACGGCCTGGATGCGCAGCGCGCCCTCGGCGTGGTCGACCTCGATGCCGGATGTCGACGGGTCGGCGATCAGCGCGGCCGCGAGGGCACGGTCGTCGCTGGACCGCACCAGGTAGCGGTGCGGCCGGTCGGTCATCAGCCGGCGGATCTTGCGGAAGTCGCCGCTGGCCGCGTGCCGCCCGGCGACGACGACCTCGATGTGCCAGGCGAGCTGCTCGACCTCTTCGAGGATGTGGGACGAGAACAGCACCGTGCGTCCCTCGTCGCCCATGCGCCGCAGCAACTCCATGAGCTGCATGCGCTGGCGCGGGTCCATCCCGTTGAAGGGTTCGTCGAGCAGAAGCAGCGACGGGTCGTGCACCAGGGCGCTCGCCATCTTCACGCGCTGGCGCATGCCCTTGGAGTACGTCGAGATCTTGCGGTCCTGCGCGTACTCCATCTCGACCGTCGCGAGGGCCCGCTGGGCGGCCTTCGCGCCCAGGCCGTGCAACTCGGCGTTGGCGACGACGAACTCGCGGCCGGTGAGGAAGTCGTACATCGCCTCCCGCTCGGGGACGATGCCGATGTGCCGGTAGATGGTCTCGTTGCGCCAGACCGGCTGTCCGTCCAGGGTGACCGTGCCCGTGGAGGGGGCGAGGAAGCCGCCCATCATGTTGATCAGGGTGGACTTCCCGGCGCCGTTGGGGCCGAGCAGGCCCGTCACGCCGGGGCCGATGGTCATGGTGATGTCGTTGACGGCGACCACGTTGCCGAACCAGCGGGAGACGTGGTCGATGGAGAGCGTGGTCACAGGCCCACCTTCCGGTAGCGGCGCATGAGGAGGCCGTAGCTGGCGGCGATCAGGCCCAGGACGACGAGGACGTACACCACGCCCTCCCCGTCGGAGGGCCCGGCCGTCCCGGGGAACGCCGAGGTCGCGCCGAGGAACGCGGACTGGACTCCGTCGATGAGCGTGACGGGCGAGAACAGGCCGATCCAGGGGACGGCGGAGGCGCTGTTCTGCGCGTCGGCGATGGCCTGGAGCGTGGAGACCGCTCCGTAGGAGATCGTCATGACGGCGATGACGGCCGCGATGCCGAAGCCGCGCCGCGGGGTGACGGAGGCGATGACCAGGCCGATGCCGGCGAAGAGCAGCGAGAGCAGTGCCACGGAGACGACTCCCTGCGCGAATCCCTTGGTCTGGTCGGCGAAGTCGAGCTTGGCCAGCAGCGCGCCGATGTAGAGCACGAGCAGCGGGGCCGCGGTGAGGATGAACAGCGCGGACGCGAGCGCCGCGTACTTCGCGCGGACGTAGTCGGCGGTTTCGATCGGCCGCGAGAAGTACAGCGGCACGGTCTTGAAGCGCAGGTCGCGCGAGACGGACTGGGGTGCCTGCGAGGCGACGTACAGGCTGATGACCGCCTGCATGATGATCGCGTAGCGGGTGTAGTCGACAGGCAGGTCCTTGGCCTTCGTGGCGACCGCGACGGCGACCATGATGGCCGCGGGCACGCACATCACCACGAACAGCAGCATCGGCAGCACCTTGGACTTGACCGAGCGGCCGAGGCCGTAGGAGCCGCGCAGGGACTGCGAGTAGAGGGACCGCGTCGCGTACGAACGACCCAGGCGGGGGCCGTCGTAGTTGCGGTAGCCGATGTTGTGGATGCGGGTCTGGTCGCCGGGGGGCGTTGCCAGGGGATGCTCAACCGCCATGACCGACGGCCTCCTTCCGCTGCTCGTCGCCGGTGGTGAACACCTCGGCGATCTGGTGCCGGCGCTGTTCCATCCGCACCAGGCCGAGTCCCAGGTCGGCGACGACGTCGCGCACCAGGTCGTAGGTCTCCTCGCCCTGCGCGGTGAGCAGCAGGATGTGCCCGGCGCCCGGCAGGCCGCTGCCGTCGTGGGTGTCCACGCCGCGCGCCTGGAGCGCCTCGCGCACCGCGCGCGTGCCGTCGGGGTGCGTGTCGCTGTCGGTCACCTCGATCGCGAGCGTGGCCGTCTCTTGCGTGAAGTCGGTGGTGGAGCTGGAGCGCAGCAGCTTGCCGCCGTCGATGACGACGACGTGGTCGCAGGTGCGCTCCAGCTCGCCGAGCAGGTGGGAGGTGACCAGGACCGAGATGCCGAAGTCCGTGTGGACGCGGCGGATCAGGCCCAGCATCTCGTCGCGGCCGACCGGATCGAGGCCGTTGGTCGGCTCGTCCAGGAAGACCAGCTGCGGATCGTGCACCAGCGCCTGGGCCAGCTTCACCCGCTGCTTCATGCCGGTCGAGTAGCCGCCGATGGGGCGGTAGCGCTCCTCGTACAGCCCGACGTGGCGCAGGGTGTCCGCGGTGCGCTCGCGCGCGGCGGCGGGCGGCAGGCCGGACATGCGCGCCATGTGGACGACGAACTCGGTGGCCGAGACGTCCGGCGGCAGGCAGTCGTGCTCCGGCATGTACCCGACGCGCTCACGGATGGCGGCGCCCTTGGTGGCGACGTCGAGGCCGAGCACCTCGGCGCGGCCCTCCGTGGCGGGGGACAGCCCCAGCAGGATCTTGATCATGGTGGACTTGCCGGCGCCGTTGGCTCCGACGAGTCCGGTCACACCGGGCCCGATGTCCACGGTCAACCGGTCGAGCGCGGTCACCCGGGGGAACCGCTTGCTCAGGCTTTCGGTCGCGATCACAGTCACGTCCACGACAGTAGTGACCCGGACCACTCCGGTCGTCAGACCTCAGAGCCGTCTTGACGTCAGCCTCGAGTATTACGGGGCCCTAAGGGATCCCCTGCTGGGGTGTGACCGGTGGTCCGCGCGCCGGGCGTCGTCCACAGCCCCGACCCCCCTATTGACGTCACCTCTGACGACTGTCACATTCACCAGTGTCAAGTTACGGACACGTACCGCAGTCGACGGGACGGGGCGGCATGACGACGGCAGTGAGCACCGGACTCTCCGTGGAACTGCGGGGGTTCAGACGGGTGCAGCGCCTCGCCTACGCATGCGCGGAGGCGGTCGCGGCACGGCTGGAGCCGGGCGTGACCGAGCGCGAGGCGGCGCGGATGCAGCGCGAATGGCTGCGCGAGCGCGGGGTGCGGGACTGGTTCCACCTGCCCTTCGCCTGGTTCGGGGACCGCACGGCGTTCTCCGGCTTCCGCATCCCGCTGCAGTTCTTCCCCACCGACCGCGCGCTGCGGCCCGGCATGCCGTTCATCCTGGACATGGCCCCGGTGTACGAGGGATACACGGCGGACATCGGCTACTCGGGCTCCCTCGGCGTCAACCCGGTGCAGGACCGCCTGATGACCGACCTCGAGGCGCACCGGGAGCTGATCCTGCGCGAGGTCCGCGAGAAGCGCCCGCTGCGGGAGATCTACGGGGACGTCGACCGGCTCATGGTCCGCCAGGGCTACGCCAACCGGCACCGGGCCTATCCCTTCGGGGTGATCGCCCACAAGGTGGACCGGGTGAGGCAGCGGCGCTTCTCACCCCACCTCTTCGGCTTCGGCACCCAGTCCCTGAAGGGCCTGGCCTCCGACGCGCTGCACGGCCACCGCGAGGGCTGGTCGCCGCTGTGGTCGCCGTACCGCTTCTCCGACCACCCGCCGCGGCCGGGCCTGTGGGCCGTCGAACCGCACCTCGGCTTCCGGGGTACGGGCACGAAGTTCGAGGAGCTCCTCGTGGTCACCGACTCCCGGGACCCCGGGGAGAGCGCCTTCTGGCTGGACGACGATCTGCCGCACGTGCGGCGCTGGGCGGAGGACAAGTGATGCCGGAAGGTGCGCGCGAGCGCCGGGTGCGGACCGGCGGGGTCGAGCTGTGCGTGGCCGAGCTGGGCGACCCCGGGCAGCCGACGGTGGTGCTGGTGCACGGCTACCCGGACAGCAAGGAGGTGTGGTCCGAGGTCGCCGCCCGCCTGGCGGAGCGCTTCCACGTCGTCCTCTACGACGTCCGGGGCCACGGCCGCTCCACGGCGCCCGAGCCGCTGCGCGGCGGCTTCACCCTCGCCAAGCTCACCGACGACTTCCTGGCCGTCGTGGACGAGGTCAGCCCGGACCGCCCCGTCCACCTCGTCGGCCACGACTGGGGCTCGGTGCAGGCGTGGGAGTTCGTCACCGTCGGCCGCACGGAGGGCCGTATCGCGTCCTTCACCTCGATGTCGGGGCCGTCCCTCGACCACTTCGGGCAGTGGATCAACGCGCGCGTGAAGCGTCCGACGCCCCGCAGGGTCGGGCAGCTCCTCGGGCAGGGCGCCAAGTCCTGGTACGTCTACCTGCTGCACACGCCCGCGCTGCCGGAGCTGGCCTGGCGCGGACCGCTCGGCAAGCGCTGGTCGAAGATCCTGGAGCGGGTCGAGCGGGCGCCCGGCGGCGGCGGCTACCCCACCTCCTCCCTGCCGTCCGACGCGGCGCACGGCGCCTGGCTGTACCGGGACAACGTGCGCGCCCGGCTGCGTAGGCCGCGCACGGACGCGTACGCGCACGTGCCCGTGCAGCTCATCACGCCCCAGGACGACGCGTTCCTGTCGGAGCGGCTGTACGACGACCTGGAGCAGTGGGCGCCGCGGCTGACCCGCCGCACCCTCGCGGCCGGGCACTGGATCCCCCGCACCCGCCCCGACCAGCTGTCCGCCTGGATCGGGGAGTTCGTCATGTCGGTGGAAGGCGGCCACCCGGCGCCGAAGGCCACCGGCCGGCACGCCGACCGGTTCGGCGGCCAGCTGGTCCTCGTCACCGGCGCGGGCAGCGGTATCGGCCGGGCGACGGCGTTCGCGTTCGCGGAGGCCGGCGCGCGCGTGGTGGCCGTCGACCGCGACGCCGAGGCCGCCGCCCGCACCGCCGAGCTGTCCCGGCTGGTGGGCGCCCCGGAGGCCTGGGCCGAGACGGCCGACGTCTCCGACGAGCAGGCCATGGAGAAGCTCGCGGAGAAGGTCCACCGCGCGTACGGCGTGCTGGACGTGCTGGTCAACAACGCGGGCATCGGCCTGTCGGGCTCCTTCTTCGCCACCACCCCCGAGGACTGGCGCAAGGTCCTCGACGTCAATCTGTGGGGCGTCATCCACGGTTGCCGGCTCTTCGGCGCGCGCATGGCCGAACGCGGACAGGGCGGCCACATCGTCAACACGGCGTCCGCGGCGGCGTACCAGCCCTCGCGGGCCCTGCCGGCCTACAGCACCTCCAAGGCGGCCGTGCTGATGCTCTCCGAGTGCCTGCGCGCCGAACTCGCGGACCAGGGCATCGGGGTGAGCGCCATCTGCCCCGGCTTCGTCAACACGAACATCACCGCCACGGCACGCTTCGCCGGCGTCGACGAGGCCGAGGAGCGACGCCGGCAGGAGAAATCGTCCCGGCTGTACGGCATGCGCAACTACCCTCCGGAGAAGGTGGCGGAGGCGATCCTGGACGCGGTGATCCGCAACAGGGCGGTGGTTCCGGTGACCCCCGAGGCCCGCGGCGCCCACCTCATGTCCCGTTACCTGCCCGGGCTGTTGCGCCGGCTGGCGCGGGTGGAACCCAGGCTGTGAGGCCGCGGTTCCACGGGTGGATCCCCGGCTGTGTGGCCGGGGTGAGCCCGGGCTGTGTGGCCGGGGTGAGCCCGGGCTGTGTGGCCGGGGTGGCCCTCACCGCTCCGTCAACCGCCCGAGGAAGCCGGCCATGACCGACCCCGCGGTCCACCACGCCTACCGCATCGAGGACCTCGCCCACCGGACCCGTACCAGCGTGCGGACCATCCGCGCCTACCAGGACCGCGGCCTTCTGCCCCGGCCCGAGCGCCAGGGCCGGGCCAACCTCTACTCACAGGCCCACGTCACCCGGCTCCACCAGATCGCCCACCTCCTCGACCGCGGCTACACCCTCGCCTCGGTCAAGGAACTCCTGGAGGCCTGGGACACCGGGCGCGGCCTCGGCGGTGTACTCGGCCTGGTCACCGAGGTGGAGGGCCCCTGGACGGACGAGCGGCCCGACCGCGTCAGCCGCGCCGAACTCGAGAACCGGTTCGGCGGATCGCCCGACGAGGACGCCGTGTCCGAGGCGGTCGAACTCGGCGTGCTGGAGCGGATCGACGGTGACCCCGACACCTTCCTCGTCCCGAGCCCCCAAGAGCTGGCCGTGGCGGTCGAGTTGCATGCCGCCGGCGTTCCCCTGACCGCGATCTCGTCCCACCTCAGGGAGTTGCGGGTGCAGGTGGAGCACATCGCCGCCCGTTTCCTGCAGTTCACCACCGAGCACGTCTTCGCCCGCTACCTGGACGAGCCCGAGCACCGCACGGACGCGAACGCCGCCGAAGCCGCGGCGCTGGTACGCCGGCTGCGTCCGCTCGCCCAGCAGACCGTGGACGCCGAACTGGCCCGTGCCATGCGCGACTTCGCCACCCGCCGGCTGAGGGAGCACCTGGGTGGCGACAAGGCCGCGCCGTCACGTCCCGAGACCCGTGCCGTCTCTCTTCCGGCGGAGACGATCGAGGCCGTGGAAGGGCTGGTTGGCCGGGAGAACGCCGCGCGGTTCATCGCACTGGCAGCCGAACGGGAGGTACGCGCCAGGGCCTTGGACATCCTTGCCTCACGTCCGCCTGAAGAGCGTGGAGTTGGCGAACCGCACTGATATGGAAGCTCGTTGTCCACAGATTCTCCAATGGACCTGTGGATAACCGGACTTGGCTGTGGATCAAACCTCCGGGCGAAAACAACCTGCGTGATCCGCGTCTCTGCCGCACGCTGGAAGCATGGATGAAAGGCGCACCGTCAAGGTGTCGAAGTACCTCTCCAGACATCTGCGCCACCAGCCGGAGCGCATCGGGCTCACGCCGGACGCGGGTGGCTGGGTGGAGATCGCCGCGCTGATCTCGGCGGCCGGCGCCCACGGCTTCCGGTTCACGCGCGAGGAACTGGACCACGTGGTGGCCACCAACGACAAGCGGCGCTTCGTGATCGAGGGCACCCGGATCCGCGCCAGCCAGGGCCACAGCATCGAGGTCGACCTCGGCCTGCCGCCCGCGACCCCGCCGCCGTACCTGTACCACGGGACCGTCCCGCGCAACCTGGACGCGATCCGGACGGAGGGCCTCAAGCCCATGGACCGGCACGACGTCCACCTCTCGGCCGACCGGGAGACCGCCACCCGGGTCGGAGCCCGCCGCGGCCGCCCCGTGGTGCTCACCGTCGACGCCGGTGCCATGCACCGCGCCGGCCACGTCTTCCGCGTCAGCGCCAACGGTGTCTGGCTGACGGCGGCGGTACCACCCCACTACCTGCGGTTTCCCGGCCCCCGCTGACCTCGGCAGGGACCCGCGGCCGAGATCGGACCGCCTCGTCGCGCCACGGGCGGATCTCGGGCGGGCGGTCGCCGGGCAGTGGTCCTGAATTGCCGGGAGATCCCGAACCCACCCCAGTGGTCCTCGGCCGGTCCTGCCCGACGCGTGACCGGGCAGCGGCGTACGGTAACCGTTTTCCCGGGCCGTCGGCGGCCCCGCCCACTCTCGGACGCATGAGTCTGCGTCTGAGCACCGTGGTCCCGGCGTACCGCCACTGGAGCGAAGGCGGCCGTGCGGCCTGGGAGCGGACCGAGCAGCTCGGCTTCCACACCGCCTACGTCTACGACCACCTGGCCTGGCGCAGCTTCCGTGACGGCCCGTGGTTCGGCGCGATCCCGACGCCGACCGCCGCGGCGGCCTCACCGACCGGCTGCGCCTCGGCACGCCGGCCACCTCGGGCAAGCCTTATATCGCAGCCTGACCTGTGCCTTCAGCGTGGTCTGCTCGCGCCGCCACGGCCCAGGACGCCGACAACGCCCCCGTCCACGGCGCCCCCGTAGTCACTCACTGCCCGGGTAACGCCGGCGTCGAACTGGGGACAGCTCAGGATGGTCGGAGCAGGTAGGTCTGGAGGCGGCTGCGTGCCGATGCGAGTTCAGCCGAGCTGGGCGACGGCCTCGGTGGCGATGTTCTCGAAGACGGCTTGGTCGGCAGCGAAGTCCGAGTCGGGGATCGGCCAGTGGATCACGATCTCGGTGAAGCCGAGGTCGCGATGGCGGCCGGCGAAGTCGACGAAGGCGCCCACGGACTCCAGCGGCTGATTCCGGTCCGGGGTGAAGCCGGTCAGAAGGACCTTGTCGAGTTCGGCCACGTCCCGGCCGATCTCCGCGCATGCTTTGCCGAGCTTCTCGATTTGGCCGGCGATGGCCGTCACCGACTGCTCCGGGGTCCCCTCCTCGTACAGCTTCGGGTCGCCGGTCGTCACCCACGCCTGCCCGTACCGGGCGGCCAGCTTCAGGCCGCGCGGGCCGGTCGCCGCCACCGCGAACGGCAGCCGGGGCCGCTGCACGCAGCCGGGGATGTTCCGGGCCTCCTCCGCCGAGTAGAACGTGCCCCGCTGGGTCACGGCACCCTCGGTGAGCAGCCGGTCGAGCAGGGGCACGAATTCGCCGAAGCGGGCCGCCCGCTCCTTCGGCGTCCACGCATCCTGCCCGAGCGCGGTGGCGTCGAAGCCGTTGCCGCCGGCGCCGATACCGAGGGTCACTCGCCCCCCGGAGACGTCGTCCAGCGAGATCAGCTCCTTGGCGAGCGTCACTGGATGTCTGAAGTTGGGCGACGTGACGAGGGTGCCCAGCCGCAGACGGTCCGTTGCAGTGGCGGCGGCGGTGAGGGTGGGTAGGGCGCTGAACCAAGGGCCGTCACGGAAGGTCCGCCAGGAAAGGTGGTCGTAGGTGTACGCGGCGTGGAAGCCGAGTCCCTCGGCGCGCTGCCACTTGGCGCGGCCGCCCTCGTTCCAGCGGTCGACGGGCAGGATCACGGTGCTTAGACGCAGGCTCATGCCACCGAGCCTACGTCGGGCTCAGTGGTGCTTCGCTGTGCTCCAGAGTGTGACGCCCTCACCCTCGATCTGGGCTCCCAGGTGCGGCGATCCAGTCTGCTGCGAGGTGGGCGGCACCTGACTCCTGCCCGGGCGAAGCCAAAGGCGCCGGCCGTCCGACCCTTCGGCTACTCCTCGGCGCCCTCCGGCTTCTTCCCGGCGGAGGCCAGGGTTCCGCCGAGGAGGGCCGTGCCCAGGGGCCACGTGCGCATGTGCACTGGAAGGGTCACGCAGTGCTCCCCGACGCGCAGCAGCAGGCCCCTGTCCACCAGATCCTGCGCGGCGGCGGCGCATTGCGGGTTCCGGGTCAGTCCGGCCCATGTGCATCCTTCCAGGCCTCGGCGGAAGACATCCATCAGGACGGGATCGTCCACGACGATCCGGCTGCCGGATTCGGGGCGCTGGTCGACGACGGACAGGAATGCCGGACCCTTGCGGAAGTAGAGGAGGCCGAACTGACGGGAGGACCGCCACCGGCCGACGGGGAGGGCCCGCTTCTCCCCTACGGTGATCCGGTCGGGGGCGGGCAGATGGTCGAGCCGCGGGATGAGGTCGAGCTGTTCCGGGCCCAGGTTCAGTGACCAGGTGACCCGGGCGCCGATCGAGGAGCACTCGCGGATCAGCGCGACGATCCGCACGATGGCATGACCGGGGAGGGCCGAGAAGTCCGCGGGCTCCGCCAGCCGCACCCTGGCGACGGGCACCCGGGGCAGTATTGCTGCAAGCTCGGAGGAAGCCGGGAGTTCGGCCCCGCCGGTCCCGAGGGCCAGCGTCGCGGTCGCGGGCCGGCCACCGGGCGAGGCGCCGCCCTCGCCGGAGGCCCGTGCCCGTGCCCTGAGTTCACCGATGTCCATCAGCTCGCTCACCACGATGCCGCGACCTCCTTGCCGTTGATCAGCTTGCGTCGGTACGGGTCGACCTCGAGTGCGACGCTCACGAAGCGTCCCTCGTCCTCGAAGGCCAGGCCCCGGTCGACGAAGTAGCAGAGCATCTCCTCGACGTCCCCGTCCCCGACGGCGTGTCCGCCTTCGGCGAGCCGTCGGCGTATGCCCTCGCGGCTGGCCACCTGGAACATGCCGAGGTACACATTGCTCTGCAGGTCGTCCAGCTCGATCACTTCCTCCGGCCAACTGGCGCGGCGGTCTTCGATGACGACCCGGCCTCGGTCGTCGGTCCAGTAGGAGAGGGCGCTCTGCGGGTATGCCTTGGCCCATTCCTCGCACGCCTGCTTCATCTCGTCCTCTATGGGACCCGAGATGCCCTGGATGCTGGTGTCGAAGAAGAAGACCATGTCGTACAGCTGATCCCGTGGGACCTGGTAGATGAAGTCGTATATCTCTGATGGGCGGCGGAACATGAACCCCTGGGTGGGATCCTCGAAGTAAGGGCTGAACCGCTCGAGCGCTATGCGCCAGGCCCCGCTCGGCGGCTCCAGATGCTCGAGGGTGGGCATTTTCGCGAGCAGTCTGCGGTAGTCGCCCTCGGTCTCGCCGGGGAAACCGTAGAGGATGCTCCATGTCACGTTGAGACCGAGATCCTGCCCGTCACGCAGCATCCGCACGTTGTGCGCGGCGCTGACGCCCTTGTCCATGAGGCGCAGCACATGGCTGCTCAGGCTCTCGATGCCGGGCTGCACGAACAGGACGTTCGCCTCTTTCAGCTTACTCAACTGCGCCCGGTTCATATTCGACTTGATCTCGTAGTGGATTCTCAGATCGCAGTCGAGGGCAGCTATCTCAGGCATGGCCGTATTGAGATACTTCATGTCGAGGATGTTGTCCACCATGACCAGGTCGAGAACCTGGTAACGATGGGCGAGATCCCTGACCTCCTGCGCGATGCGCTCCGGGGCCTTGCTCCGGAAATCGATGTTCGATCCGTTCAGGCCGCAGAACGTGCACTGATGGGCTTCTCCCCACCAGCAGCCGCGGGAGGTCTCCAGCACCAGCATGGGACGGACGTGGTGCCGGAGGGGTGACGATTCGAGTGCCTGGAAGTAGCTGTCGTAATCGGGTGCGGGGACCATGGCGAACGGCAGTGCCGCCTTGGCCGGCGGATTCACCACCGTCTGCCCGTCGTCCCCCCTCCAGCTGAGCCCTGGAACGTTGACAGGGGTCTCGCCCTTGGCGATGCAGTTCAGCAACGAGGGCAGTGCCCGCTCGCCCTCACCGCTCACCACGAAGTCGAGTTGCTCGAAATTCCGGTGCAGGGCGGGGCCTTGGGCTCCGTCGCAGTTGCTGCCGCCGAGCACCGTGAGCATGCTCGGCACGAGTTTCTTCAGCTCCCGAGCCATGGCGAGAGACGGCACGTTCTGCATGAAGGTGCTCGTGAACCCGACCACGTCGGGTGGATCGACGGCGATCTCGGCCGCCAGATCCCGGATGAACCCCCGCGCGTGCTTCTGCATCGCGACGGGAAGCGTCGGGTCCATGTCCCGCTGCTCGAGGAACTCGGAGTACTCATCGGTCTGATAGCTGTCGACGTCGTACAGCGCCGGCGTGAACACCCAGTCGCCCACGCCGTGGAAGACCTGATCCGCGACGTTGCCGTAATCCGCCGTCGTGATGGAGCCGTTGCTCTCCTGCATCAGGTGTTCGGCCCATCGGAGGTTGATGTACATCTCGTCGACGGCCCAGTCGGCGGCGTTCTTGCGGACACACTGCCCCAGAATGCCGAGTGCGCTGGACGGGGTGTCGAGCCCTTGCCACGGCATGGCGATCAACAGGAGTTTCACAGGTTGCCTACCCCAGAATTCTGTGTCGGTGGTGGAGGACGGGCACGGGCAGTGGCCGTGCGGCGGACGGGTGTGTGCGAACCGCGCGTCTCAGCACCACTGCGTGCGGTCCGTTCAGCACCACTGCGTGCGGTCCGTTCAGCACCACTGCGTGCGGTCCGTCCGGCCGAGTGCCGCGAGCAGCACCTCGTGTGCCTCGGCCTCGCCCACTGAGATCCGGACTCCGTACCCCGGACAGGCGCGGATCTTGACCCCTGCCGTGGCCGCGGCCCGGACGAAGGGCTCGGCGGCCGAGGTGAGCGGGAGCCAGACGAAGTTGGCCCGGGAGGGCAGGACGGGCAGCCCCAGTGCCCTGAGGCCGGCGGTCAGCTCCTCCCGTTCCGCGGCCACCGCGGCCAGTCGCCCACGCAGTTCGGCCTCGCTGCGCAGGGACCGGATGGCTGCTTGTTCGGCCATGTGCGTCACGCCGAACGGCAGTGCCGCTTTGCGGACGGTGGCCATGACCTGGCGCGGCCCCACCGCGTAGCCCACCCGCAGTCCGGCCAGCCCGTAGGCCTTGGAGAAGGTCCGCAGCACCACGGTGTTGCCGTGGTCGCGCAACACCTCCGGCAGGCCGGGCGGGTCGCCCCCCTGGTCGAACTCCACATATGCCTCGTCGAGGACCGCGACCACGTGATCCGGCAGTGCATCCAGGAAACCGTGCAGTTGCTCGTGATCGATGACGGTTCCGGTGGGGTTGTGCGGGGAGCACAGGATCACCACTCTGGTTCGCGCGCTCACGCGGTCGCGGAACGCGTCGAGGTCGTGGCCGCCGGACGGAGTCAGCGGCACCCGGACGCCGGCGGCGCCGCACACGGCGACCAGCAGTGGATAGGCGTCGAATCCGGGCCATGCGTACAGGACTTCGTCGCCCTCGCCGCACAGGGCGAGGAGGATCTGCTGGAGCACGCCCGCGCTCCCCGGGCCGACAGCCACCTCGTCCGGGCAGACGCATACACGGTCGGCGATCTCCCCGGTCAGGGCCCGTGCGGTCGGGTCGGGGTAGCGGGCGAGCCGTGCGAAGCCCTCCTCGATGACGGGCAGCACGGTGGGCAGTGGGGGAAGGGCCAGTTCGTTGCTGGACAGGTCGTAGGCGATGACCGCGTTCTTTCCAGCGCTGGACGGCTCGGTGCTCCGGTAGGCCGTCATGTCCCGCAGCATGCTGCGTTCCGTGAATCTCACGTTCACCGCTGAACCCTCCTTCCGCGGAGGCATCGATCGGTCGGCTTCACACGGTCCTGGCCGTTCGCGACACGCGTAGGGCGAGCAGTTCGTACAGCATGTTGTGGATCGGGGCGGCCCGGCCCGCCCGGCCGGCGAGGCGGACCGCGGCGCCGGTCCAGGCCTCGAGTTCCGACGGTCTGCCCGCGAGGATGTCCCGTTGCAACGAGGAGGTGATGTCGGGCGGCTGCCGGTCCATGAGGGCGGTGGCCGTGTCCACGGCATCGTCCGGGAGCGCGATGCCCAGCTCGACGCCGGTCTCGTACATCTCCCGCATGCCGGCGATGAGCATCTTCCGGGTGCCGGCGCGCGATCGCAGCTCGCCGACGGTCGCCCCGCCGGTGGCGGCACCAAGGCTGCCGATGGGCACCACCAGCAGGAACTTCGCCCACAGGTCGGCCCAGATGTCGCTGGGCTCGGGGGCCGTCACCGAGGCGTCGCGCAGCGCCTCGCGCAGCCGTTTCACCCGGGGGGACGCACTGCCGTCCCACTCTGCGAAGCTGAGGGCACCGGGGGGACCCACGTGCCTGATCTCGCCGGGGCCGGCCGTCGTGGCTACGACCCTGACGACGCCGGGGAGCACCCGATCGCGGCCGATGCCGGCGGCGACCTGCTCAGGGGCCTCCACCCCGTTCTGCACCGTGACCACGGCGGTGTCTTCGCCGAGCATCGGGGACAGTGCGTCGACGGCCGCCGACATCTGCGGCGTCTTGACGCAGAGCAGTACGAAATCGACCTTGCCGATGTCCTTCGGGTCGTCCGACGCCCGCACCTGGGGCACGGACCAGTCGTGCTCGCCGCCGGTGACGCGCAACCCACCTCGCCTGAGCGCGGTGAGTGTCTCACCACGGGCCAGGAACCGCACATCGCACCCGGCGGCGAGCCGCCCGCCGAGGTACCCGCCTACTCCGCCGGCGCCCAGCACGGCGATGCTCGGGCCACTCGGTTCTCGTGTCGTCGTCATCGGGGCAACCGCTCCCGCACGCGGATGGGGAGGGACTCCAGGCCCCGGCTGAGCGAGCTGTCGGCGAGCCAGACGACCTCCTCGTCCGGCACCGCGAGTTCGAACCGCGGCAGTCGGCGCAGCAACGTGGAGAAGGCGATCTCGCCCTGGAGCCGTGCCAGGGGGGCGCCGATGCAGAAGTGCGCACCGTGCCCGAAGGAGAGGTGGCGGTTCGGGGAGCGGGTGATGTCGAAGCGTTCCGGGTCGTCGTACGCCTCGGGGTCGTGGCCCGCGCTGGACAGTGACAGGTGGACGAAACCTCCCTTGGGTATGTCCACTCCTCCGAGCTGCATGTCCTGCGCCGCGACCCGCAGCGAGGCCCAGGCGGCCGATCCCTCGTAGCGCAGGATCTCCTCGATCGCCGTGGGTATCAGCTCGGGGTCCGCGCGGAGCATGTCCAGTTGCTCGCGGTGGCGGAGCAGCAGCAGTGTTCCGTTCGCGACCATGTTGGCCACCGTCTTGTGGCCGGCGATGATGAGTAGAAGGAGCGACGACAGCAGCTCCTGCTCGCTGTACACGTCGGCGTCCCGGGCCCTGATGAGTTCGCTCAGCAGGTCGTCTCGCAGATCGCCGCGTCGCTCGGCCACCAGTCGGGTGAAGTAGTCCGTGAACTCCTGGCTCGCTGCCTTGAGTTCCGCCTCCGCGTGCTGCAGTGGATCCTGGCTGAGGATGTAACTCCAGTGGAGGAACAGCGGCCTGTCCTCGACAGGTATCCCGAGGTACTCGCAGATGACGGTGAGCGGAAGCGGCAGGGCGAACGCGGTCAGCAGGTCGATGTCACCGGACTGTGGGAAGCTGTCGATGAGTTCGTCGACGATGTCCTGGATGCGGGGGCGAAGCCGGGCGACCGCGCTGGGCAGGAAGGCCCGGCTGATCGGCTTCTTGAGGCGGGTGTGCTTGGGAGGGTCGGCGAATCCCAGATTGCCGACCACGAGGAGGCTGTTGGCCACGGCCTTGTCCCGGTACGGGGCCGGCAGATTCTCGACCTGCTTGGACAGGCGCGAGTCACCGAGCGCCTCCTCGACGACCTTGTTCCCGAGCACCGCGTACGCCTCGGCGCCGGGGGGAACGTCGATGCGATGGACCGGGCACTTGGCCCTGAGTTCCGCGGTGACCGCATGCGGATTCGGTCCGGGATGGGTGAAGAATTCCGAGGGGAGAACGTCGGACATCAGGCCTCCTGGACTCGTTCGGTTCCGCTGCCGCCCGCCACCGCCGGCACTATCCAGATGATGTCGTCGTCCGTCACTTTCGTTTCGAGGCCGTCGAGACATCGAATGTCGCTGTCGTTGCGATAGACGTTGACATAACGTTTCACCGACCCGTCCTGGTCCATGAGCCGCTCTTGGGCACCAGGGCATGTTCGTTCGAGAGAGGCGAGCACCTCCCGGACGGTGGCGCCCTCGACGGGCAGCTGCCGCCGACCGCCGGTCAACGCGTGGAATGCCGCGGGAAGCTTCAGGGTGACGACCGGCGTCGGGAGACTCTGGCCGACGGTTTGCGAGACGACGTCAGACATGTGCCATCACTCCATGGATAAGCCGTTGTTCCTCGGGTGGGCCGTTTACCTGTTCGACGGACCTGCGATACAGAATTCATCGCGGATGGCCGACGGAATGTGGATGTCAAGCCTTTCGCACCGCTCAGCACCGGGCCGCCAGCCCGCCACCCGGTGCTCGAGAAATCCGTCGATCGCACGGATGTACCAGATCACATTGACCGGCCAGGACGACTGACGGAAAAGGTACTCATCCATCCGTGTCGGATTCTCGCTGAGCTCCTGAAACCTCTCGTGCGGCGGGCCGATCTCGTGCCAGTTCGGGTGCGAGTGCACGGATCCCAGCAGGTCCAGGCCCTTCTCGGACTGCCGCTGGATCGCCTGGAGCACACTCTTGTCGTCGCTCCAGAATCCTCGCCCCGGATTCCGGTACACCTCGCCGAACTGCGGGACGATGTTCGCCTCGAATTCGGCCATCACACTCTCGTCGCGGTCGCGGACGTTCTGCACGAATTCGATGTCGCTGATCTTTATATCGGAGCTGTCCGACCGTCCGAACAACAGTCCCGAAGCACGCGGGAGATGAGTGGGAACCCCGTACGCGTCACGGCTGTCCAGACACTTCTGATACTCCTGGACGGCATTGTCGATGAAACACCTGAGGGGTTCGCTTTCGAAGCGGGCGGCCCTCGGCAGATCGGCAGTCACACGTCGAGCACCCTCAATGCCTGTCACTGGTGACTCCTCTCCGATTTCCTCGGTCGATCACACGATGCCAACCAGGAGTACGGGAGCAGGCCAAACTACAACCAAGGATGTACCGAGCACGCAATCCGGCTGACCGGGGGCCGCCCCGCCGTTATGGTGTGCCCATGCATCTCTCGTCATCTCTGTGCTGGTGGCGCTCCTCATAGGAGCGGCCGCCTCTGATGCATGACAGGGCCGTTCGGATGGATGGACGGCCCTTCCGCCTCCCCTGGACCAGGGATCCCGCCATCCTCACAGCGGCATCGACCCCCCAGGAGATCTTGTGAACACCGCATCCCAGACCATCTCCCCCGACGCCACCCCCTCCGGCGTCCCCGGCGACACGCTCGGCATGTCCGCCGTACAGGCCCGCAACGCGGTGCTGGAGGAGCAGATCGTCAAGAACCCCAAACAGTTCCGGGTGCTGACGGGCGACCGCCCCACCGGTCGCCTGCACCTGGGCCACTATTTCGGCACGCTGCACAACCGCGTACGTCTGCAGAACCTCGGCGTGGAGATGTTCGTGATCATCGCGGACTACCAGGTCCTGACCGACCGCGACGTGGCGGACAACCTGCCCGAGTACGTGGAGGACCTGGTACTGGACTACCTCGCCATCGGTGTGGACCCGGCCCGCAGCACGATCTTCACGCACAGCGCCGTGCCCGCCCTCAACCAGCTGATGCTGCCCTTCCTCAGCCTCGTCTCCGTCTCCGAGCTGAACCGCAACCCCACGGTCAAGGACGAGATCGCCCACTCACGCCAATCGGCTGTCAGCGGCCTGATGTTCACCTACCCCGTCCACCAGGCCGCCGACATCCTCTTCTGCAAGGGCAATCTGGTCCCGGTCGGCCAGGACCAGCTGCCTCACCTGGAGATCACCCGCACCATCGCCCGCCGCTTCAACGATCGCTACGGCAACGGCACCGCCGTCTTCCCCCAGCCCGACGCCCTGCTGTCGAGCGCACCACTGCTGCTCGGCACGGACGGCACCAAAATGAGCAAGAGCCGCGGCAATGCCATCCTGCTGTCCGCCGACGCCGACGCGACAGCCCGTCTGCTCAAGGGGGCCAAGACCGACTCCGAGCGCCACATCACGTACGACCCGGCCGGCCGTCCGGAGGTGTCGTCGCTCCTCCTGCTGGCGGCGCTCTGCCAGAACCGGACCCCCGAGGAGGTGGCCGCCGAGATCGGCTCCGCCGGGGCCGCCGCGCTGAAGAGGACGGTGACCGAGTCCGTCAACGAGTACCTGGCCCCGATCAGGGCCCTGCGGACCGAGTACGCAAAGGACCGTGGCTACCTCCGGCAGACGCTGCGGGAGGGCAACAAGCGGGCCCGGGCGGTCGCCGACGCCACGCTCGCCGAGGTGCGTGCCGCCATGAACAGCGCCTACTGAGGTGCCGACCGGTGAGACACCGCCGTCCTCCTGTTGCGGAAGCGGTGTCTCACCGCGCGGTTCCTGCCGCCCACCGGGGCAGGTGATTGCGATCAGGACGAGGGCCTGGATGCACCCTTGGGTGCAGTCACGGCCCGGGACGACATGATCCTCGTACTCTGACGCCGTGACAGTGACCTCTGACAGAGTTCTCACCCGTGCATCGCGGCCTCGTGTCTCGCTTCGTCGCGGGCTCCGCTACGTGCGTCTGAGCCTGGTCGAGGCACGGCCTGTCGTCCAGATCGTGTTCCTCATGCGGTTCGCGGTGGGCGCCGCCTTCTCCGCACAGGATCTGGCGGACGCACCGCAGCTGACCGCCGGAGTCCTCGCGTGGTGGCTGGCCGTGGTGACCGCCTACCTCGTCAACGGTGTACTGGACGTCAAGGAGGACCGCGCCAACGGGTCCGCCCGTCCGATCGCCCGGGGTGATCTGCCGGAGCGGACGGCCGCGTTGCTCACCGCGGTCGCGGCCGCGGGGTCCCTTCTGCTGTCGCTGTTCGTCCCCGGACTCACCGTGTGGGTGGCGCTGTTCCTGCTGCTGGGCTGGCTCTATTCGGCACCGCCGTTTCCCGCGAAGCGCTGGAGCAGCACCTGCGCGGTGGTGGTGTTCGGTCTCGGATCGACCTCGTTCGCGTCGGGTGCCGCCGCCGCGGGAGGCGAACTGGGCCCGGCCGGACTGGTCTTCGCCGCAGTGATGAGCGCCTGGATGGCCCTGGTGGGCGCGGTCGTCAAGGACCTCGGCGACGTCGAAGGGGACGCCGTCGGCGGGCGCCGCACCGTGGCCGTGCGGTATGGCGCGAGCCGGGCCCGCGCGGTCGCGGCGGCGGGTTCGCTCCTCGTCTGCACGGGCGCGGTGCTGGCGGCACTGGCCTGGGCCCCGCTGACCCTGGCCGGGACGGTTCCCCTGACGATCGGAGCCGTATGCGTGGTGGCGCAGATCGTCCGTACCGCCAGGGCCGCCGACAGGGACAGAAGGACCCGCCGCAGCGCGTACCGCGTGTTCATGCGCACCCAGTACGCGGCGAACATCGCCATGCTGCTCACGCTGCTGTTGCGCGGGTCTGTGTGACGGCCGCCCTTGTGCCGGTGCGCGTCAGTGGCGGCTGAAGGCCTTGTTGACGGCGTCGATACGGGAGACGGCGTCCAGCTTTCCGTAGATGTTGTTGAGATGTCGCTTCACGGTCGCCGTCGTTATGCCGAGCTGGCGGGCTATCTGGCTGTTGGTCATCGCCTTCGCGACCCGCTCGAGCACCTCCTTCTCACGCGGGGACAACGCCGCACAGGCCGCGGAGTGCGCCGGCGCATCCTCCGAGGCGCCCGCTGCGGCGTCGTCGTTCGGCAGGGTGTCGGACGCCCGGGCGGTGGCCCCGCCGTAGCCGACGGCGCCGGCGTAGAGCCGGCTTCCGGAGCTGGAGCGGAACGCGGCATTGATCATCAGCAGCGCGGGTGTCCGTCGCGCGGGTGCCTCGTGCTGCACGGCGGAGCGGATGGTCGGCTGCATGGCGTTCCACAGGATCTCCACCGCGCGGACCGACTCGGCCACCGCGATTCCCTGGTGGGCGCGATGGGTGCCCACGAGGTGCGAGTACCGCCATACGTCGGCCGGCTCCGGCGGCTGGTCCCCGTTCAGCGTCGCAACGCAGTCCTCGACGATCGCCTGCGCCTGGTCGCGGCACTTCGGCCACGCATCCGTTCGCATCACCAAGGGACTGCGGACTGTTCTCAGTGCCGTCTCATAGGAGCGGATGACGTTTGGAATCGCCGTGCGCAGGAACTGCGCCGCTGCCGGATAACGCACGAGCCCCCCTTGCTACAACCTTGTCGAACGAGCCGGATGTACAGATCACCGCCGCACCTCAGCGCGGCGATGGCCAGGACATCGCGACCGCCAGCAGGGTATCCGCGCCGCTCCCGGAGCCAGTAGCCTTGTGCCTGATTTTGAATGCGCGACGTCACGGACCTGGACAAGATCCTGCTCACCGGCTTCACACCGGACCGTGACCGGCCGCTGCGGTCCGTGGACGCCTTCGTCGACTTCGCGGGCCGGCACCGGGAGCTCGGCTTCACCGAGATCGTGATCCACTGGCCCATCCCGGACTCCGACTTCGCCGCGGACCACAAGGTCTTCGAGCAGATCGCCATGGAGGCCCTCGCCCAACTGGGCCGACCCGCACGGAGCGTCATCTGTGTCTCATCTGTGCACAGTCCCGCACGGCCGTGCTGGCATATGCGCGAGAATGACCCGGTGACCTCAGCGACCAGACAGCCCGGGACCCCCGCCGCCGCCACACCGGCGCGGCTCATCGCCACCGACCTCGACGGCACTCTGCTGCGCGACGACAAGTCGGTCTCCCCCCGGACGGTCGCCGCGCTGGCCGCCGCCGAGGAAGCGGGCATCGAGGTCTTCTTCGTCACCGGCCGGCCGGCCCGCTGGATGGACGTCGTCAGCGAGCACGTCCACGGCCACGGCCTGGCGATCTGCGGCAACGGCGCCGCCGTGGTCGACCTGCACGGCGGCCCCGGCGCCCACCGCTTCGTGAAGGTGCGCGAACTGACCCGCGAGAACGCCCTGGACGCCGTACGGCTGCTGCGTGACGCGGCGCCCGGCACGGTGTTCGCGGTCGAGCAGACCTACGGCTTCCACCAGGAGCCGGCCTATCCCAAGCTGCACATGGAGACCCCCGACCATCTCCTGCCCGCCGAGAAGCTCCTCGCCCCCGAGGGCCCGGACGCCGACCAGCCCGTGCTCAAGATCCTCGCCTACCATCCCGAGCTCGACCCCGACGCCTTCCTCACGCTCGCCCGCCTCGCGATCGGCGACCACGCCAACGTCACCCGCTCCAGCCCCAGCGCCCTGCTGGAGCTCAGCGGCCCCGACGTCTCCAAGGCCAGCACCCTGGCCCTGTGCTGCGCCGAGCGCGGTATCTCGCACGAGGAGGTCGTGGCGTTCGGGGACATGCCCAACGACGTGGAGATGCTGACCTGGGCGGGCCGCTCGTACGCGATGGGCAACGCCCACCCGGACGTCGTCGCCGCCGCGTCGGGCCGCACGGTCGCCAACAACGACGACGGTGTGGCGGTCGTGATCGAGCAACTGCTCGCGGAACGCCGTCCCTAGAGGACCGCTCCTGAACACCGCCTCTGTGGGGCACCCCTGCGGCGTCAGCCCTGGCACGCCCCTTGAAGCGTCGCCTCTGGCCGCCCCTTGAAGCGTCGCCTCTGGCACCTCTGAGGCCGTCGGCCTCTGGCACCCCTGTGGCTGTCGGTCTCACCCCTGTGGCCGTCGGGGCCCCTGTGGCTGTCGGTCTCTGGCACCCCTGTGGCCGTCGGCCTCTGGCACCCCTGTGGCGTCGCCCCTGGCCCCCCTGCGGCGTCGTTTCCGCAGGCGTCACGTCCGCCACCGGGGCCGCGTCAGCGCGCTCCGACGAGCGACTGAGCCTCCGCCTCCCGCCGCGCCATCTCCCGCAGCGGCCCGTCCAGCGCGACCAGCTCGGCGTACGGTCCGCGCTGTGCCACGCGGCCCGCATCGAGCACGATCACCTCGTCGACCGCGTCGAGACCGGCCAGCCGATGGGTGATGAGCAGCGTCGTACGCCCCCGCGTCGCGGCCAGCAGGTCGGCGGTCAGCGCGTCGGCCGTCGCCAGGTCCAGATGCTCGGCGGGTTCGTCGAGCACCAGGACCGGGAAGTCGGCCAGCAGCACCCGGGCCAGCGCCAGCCGCTGCCGCTGGCCGCCGGACAACCGGGCACCGTGCTCGCCCACCAGCGTGTCCAGACCGTCGGGCAGTCCCTCCACCCAGTCCAGCAACCGGGCCCGGGCCAGCACCCCGCGCAGTTCGTCCTCGGTGGCGCCCTTCCTGGCCAGCAGCAGGTTCTCGCGCACCGAGCTGTCGAAGAGGTGCGCGTCCTGCGCACACAGCCCGACGAGTCGCCGCACGTCGTCACCGGCCAGCGCACGCCCGTCCACACCGGCCAGCGTGTACGAGCCCGCCTGCGGGTCGAGGAAGCGCAGCAGCACCTGGGCGAGGGTGGTCTTGCCGGAACCGGACGGCCCGACCACGGCGATCCTGCGCCCCTGCTCCAGCGTGAGATCGAAGCCGGCCAGCGCCTCCCGCCGCTGCCCCGGGTACCGGGCGGTCAGCTGCCTGAGCACCAACGGGAACGGCGAGACCGGTGCCGGCTGCGGCCGCTCGGGCTCGTGCACCGGCTCCGGGGCGTCCAGTACCTCGTACACGCGCTCCGCGCTGCGCCGCACCCGCTGCCGGTACCGCACGGCGAGCGGCAGGCCCAGTACGGCCTCGAAGGCGGCCAGTGGGGTGAGGACGACCACGGCCACCGCCACGCCGTCGAGCCGGCCGGCCGCCACCGCCTGGGCGCCGAGCAGCGCAGCGGCCGTGACGGTCAGGCCGGAGATCAGCGCCGTGAGCCCGTCGCCGAGCGCGGTGACGGCTGCGGCGCGCGAGGCGATGCGGGTGAGGGCGCCGTCGGCCCGCCGGGCCGCGTCCGTGCGGGCGGGCAGCGCCCCGGCGACGGTCAGTTCGGCGGTGCCGGTCAGCAGGTCGGTCACGCGGGTCGCGAGTTCTCCCCGGGCGGGTGCGAGCCGCCGCTCGGCCTGCCGGGCCACCGTCGCCGTCACCAGTGGGACACCGACGCCGGCCACGAGAAGACCGGCCGCCAGGGCGGCACCGGCCTCGGGCAGCAGCCAGGCCGTGAAGCCGACGGACGCGGCGGAGACGGCCACGGCGACACCGGCGGGCAGCAGCCAGCGCAGCCAGTAGTCCTGCAGCGCGTCCACGTCCGCGACCAACCGCGTGAGCAGGTCCCCGCGGCGGGCGGTACGCAGTCCGGCGGGGGCGAGGCGTTCCAGGCGGCGGTAGACCGCGACCCTGGTGTCGGCCAGCATGCGCAGCACGGCGTCGTGCGACACCAGCCGTTCGGCGTACCGGAACACGGCCCGCCCGATCCCGAAGGCCCGCGTCGCCGTCACGGCCACCATCAGATAGAGCACCGGCGGCTGCTGCGAAGCGCGCGAGATGAGCCAGCCGGAGGTGGCCATCAGCCCGACGGCACTGCCGACCGCCAGCCCACCGAGCAACAGGGCGAGAAGAAGCCGCCCCCACAACGCCCCGACAAGCCCCCGAATCCACCCCGACACCCGTGCGGCTTCGTCCCGGCCACCACGAACCCCGTCGCCCCGACCAAGCCGAACACCTCCGGCCCGACCACCCCGAACGTCAGCGGGGCCACCAGGCGGAGCGGTTTCCGCCCCACCTTCCAGCTGACCGAACGGAACACTTTCCGCCCCGCCTTCCAGCTGACCAAGCCGGGCGTTTTCTGCCTCGCCTTCCAGCCGACCGAGCCGAGCCGCCTCGCCCTCCGGCCCACCGAGCCGAGCCGCCTCCGCCCCAGCCTCCAGCCGGCCGAGCGGAACACGTCCCGCCTCGCCTTCCATCTGACCGAGCCAGGCGTTCTCTGCCTCGCCCTCCGGCCCACCGAGCCGAGCCGCCTCCGCCCCAGCCTCCAGTCGGCCGAGCCGGGCGTTTTCTGCCTCGCCTTCCAGCCGAGTGAGTCGGGTGGCGGGTGGGCGAGGCCGGGGGTCCAGGGGGCGGAGCCCCCTGGGAGGACGCGCCTCCCCCCGGTGCCCCGACGGCTCCGCGCCGTCCAGCCGTACCACTCGGTCCGCTACCTCCAGCAGTGCCGGCCGATGCACCACCAGCAACACCGTGCGCCCCACCGCAAGCCGCCGAACCGCCGCGACGACCTCGCCCTCCGTCTCCCCGTCCAGCGCAGCCGTCGGCTCATCGAGCAACAGCACAGGCCGGTCCGCGAGAAAGGCGCGGGCGAGCGCGAGACGCTGCCGCTGCCCCGCCGACAGACCGGCCCCGTCCTCCCCGAGCACCGTCTCGGCGCCCTCGGGCAGCGCGTCCACGAACTCCAGCGCCCCCGCGTCCCCGAGCGCCCGACGTACGGCGGTGTCGTCCGCCCCGGGACGGGCCAGCCGCACGTTCTCCGCGATGGTCCCGGCATACAGGTGCGGCCGCTGCGGCACCCACGCGATCCGCGAGCGCCAGTCCTCGAGGTCGAGCCCGGTGAGATCGGCCCCTCCGATCCGCACCCGGCCCGCGACAGGCCGTACGAACCCGAGCAACACGTTCAGCAGCGTCGACTTGCCCACACCGCTCGGCCCGACCAACGCCACGGTCTCACCGGGTTCCACGGTGAAGGACACCTCCGTCACCGCGTCCGCCGAACGGCCGGGATAACGGACGGTGACCCCTTCGAAGGCGACCGCACCCTCGGACACCGCGCCGGTGCCGGACACCGGGACCGGCGCTTCCAGCACGCTGAAGATCTCCTCCGCGGCGGCGAGCCCCTCGGCCGCCGCGTGATACTGCGCCCCCACCTGCCGCAGCGGCAGATAGGCCTCGGGCGCCAGGACCAGGATCACCAGGCCGGTGTAGAGGTCCATGTCGCCGCGGACCAGTCGCATGCCGATCGTCACGGCAACCAGCGCGACCGACAGCGTGGCCAGCAATTCCAGGGCGAACGAGGAGAGGAAGGCGATGCGCAGGGTCCGCAGGGTGGCCTGGCGGTACTCCCCGGTGATCCGGCGGATCGACTCGGCCTGTGCCTTGGCACGGCCGAACACCTTCAGGGTGGGCAGGCCCGCGACGACATCCAGGAAGTGCCCCGACAGCCGGGACAACAGCCGCCACTGACGATCCATCTGGGACTGGGTGGCCCAGCCGATGAGCATCATGAAGAGGGGGATGAGCGGCAGGGTACCGACGATGATCGCCGCCGACACCCAGTCCTCGGTGACGATCCGCGCCAGCACCGCCACCGGGACGACGACCGCGAGTCCCAGTTGCGGGAGATAACGCGAGAAGTAGTCGTCCAGAGCGTCCACGCCACGCGTGGCCAGGGTCACCAGGGACCCGGTCCGCTGCCCGCTCAGCCACCCGGGACCCAGCGCGCCCGCACGGTCGAGGAGCCGCCCCCGCAGCTCCGACTTCACCGCCGCGCTCGCCCGGTGCGCGGCGAGTTCGGTGAGCCACGCGACCATCGCTCGGCCCACGGCCACACCGGCCAACAACGCCAGGGGAGTGCCCAGTTCGGCAACGGATCGCTCGTGCTGGAACGCCCCGACGACGACCTCGGCGATGAGCATCGCCTGGACAATGACGAGCCCGGCACCGACCGCTCCCAGACCGACGACGGCCACAAGGAAGAGACGGGTGGCCCGGGCGTACCGCAGCAGACGTGGATCGATCGGTTTCACGTGAAACATGCCCTTCGGCCCAAAGGGTGTGTTTCACGTGAAACACACCCTCGGCGGACTCAGTGCGCAGTGCCGGCAGCAGCGTCAGGAGCGATGTGCTGCGTGCCGATCCGCTTGCGGAACACCCAGTAGGTCCAGCCCTGGTAGAGCAGGACGATCGGCGTGGCGATCGCCGCACACCAGGTCATGATCCTCAGCGTGTAAGGACTCGACGAGGCGTTGGTGACCGTCAGGCTCCAGTCCCCGTTGAGCGTGGACGGCATGACGTTCGGGAAGAGCGACAGGAAGAGCATCGCCACGGTGGCCACGATGGTGACCCCCGACAGCGCGAACGACCAGCCTTCGCGTCCGAGCTGATTGGCCACGAGCGCGGCCACCAGGGCGGCGACGGCCACGACGAGGGCCACCAGGCTCTTGCCGTCACCGCTGTGGGCCTGTGTCCACAGCAGGAAGGCGAGCGCCGCGACGGCCGCGATGAGGCCCACCCACAGCGCCAGCCTCCGCGCCCTGACCCGGATGTCACCGACGGTCTTGAGCGCGGTGAACACCGCCCCGTGGAAGGTGAACAGGGAGAGCGTCACCAGGCCACCCAGCAGGGCGTAGGGGTTCAGCAGCTCCCAGACACCGCCGACGTACTCGAAGTTCCGGTCGATCTTCACGCCCCACGCGATGTTTCCGAACGCGACGCCCCACAGGAACGCCGGGAGCAGCGAGGTCCAGAAGATCGCCGTCTCCCAGTTGCGCTGCCAGTTCTCCTCCGGACGCTTGGCCCGGTACTCGAAGGCGACACCCCGGACGATCAGACAGACCAGGATGAGGAGCAGAGGCAGATAGAAACCGGAGAAGAGCGTGGCGTACCACTCCGGGAAGGCGGCGAAGGTCGCGCCGCCCGCCGTGAGCAGCCACACCTCGTTGCCGTCCCAGACGGGCCCGATGGTGTTGATCAGCACCCGGCGCTCGGGCCGGTTGCGCGCGAGCAGCTTGGTGAGGATGCCGACCCCGAAGTCGAAGCCCTCCAGGAAGAAGTAGCCGGTCCACAGGACGGCGATCAGGACGAACCAGACGTCGTGAAGTTCCATGACTGTTCCCTCGGCCTAGTACGAGAAAGCCATCGGCTTGTCGGCGTCACGGGTGTCGCCGCCGATCTTCGTGGGCGGGTTGAGATCGGCTTCCGTCAGCTCCGGCGGCCCTGCCTTGACGTACTTGGCGAGCAGCTTGACCTCCACCACGGCGAGGATGGCGTACAGCGTGGTGAAGACGACCATCGAGGTGAGGACCTCGCCCTGGGTGACACCGGGGGAGACCGCGTCCCGGGTCTGCAGGACGCCGTAGACGACCCACGGCTGGCGGCCCATCTCGGTGAAGATCCAGCCCCAGGAGTTGGCGATCAAGGGGAACGCCATGGTCCAGGTCGCGATGCGCCAGAACCAGGGGCTGAGGTTCGGACTGAGCGCTTTGTTCCTGAACAGCACCAGGTGCGGCACCTCGTCGTCGGCGACCCTCAGGTGCTGCGGCAGCATGAACTTCTTGCGGGTCAGCCACAGTCCGGCCAGGCCGATGGCGAAGGAGGCCATACCGAAGCCGATCATCCAGCGGAAGCCCCAGAAGGCGACGGGGATGTTGGGCCGGTAGTCACCCGGGCCGAACTTCTGCTGTTCGGCCTTGTTGACGTCGTTGATGCCCGGAACGTACGAGCTGAAGTTGTCGTCGGCCAGGAAGGACAGCAGGCCCGGGATCTCGATGGCCACGGTGTTGTGGCCCTTCTCCACGTCGCCGTAGGCGAAGATCGAGAACGGTGCCGGCTTCTGGCCGTCCCACAGCGCTTCGGCGGCCGCCATCTTCATCGGCTGCTGCTTGAACATGACCTTGCCGAGGGTGTCACCGCTGATGGCGGTGAGCATTCCGGCGATGACCACGGTGATGAGGCCGAGCCGCAGCGAGGTCTTCATGTCGCGTATGTGCTTCTTGCGAGCCAGGTGGTAGGCGGAGATGCCCACCATGAAGGCACCGCCGGTCAGGAAGGCGGCCGACAGGGTGTGGAAGGCCTGGCTCAGCGCCGTGTTCTGGGTCAGCACCGCCCAGAAGTCGGTCAGCTCAGCGCGCCCCTTCACCTTGTCGATCTTGTAACCGACCGGGTGCTGCATCCAGGAGTTGGCCGCGAGGATGAAGTAGGCCGACAGGATCGTGCCGATCGAAACCATCCAGATGCAGGCCAGGTGGATCCTCTTGGGGAGCTTGTCCCAGCCGAAGATCCACAGGCCGATGAACGTGGACTCGAAGAAGAAGGCGATCAGGGCCTCGAAGGCGAGCGGGGCACCGAAGATGTCCCCGACGAAGCGCGAGTAGTCGGACCAGTTCATGCCGAACTGGAACTCCTGGACGATGCCGGTCACCACGCCCATCGCGATGTTGATCAGGAAGAGCTTGCCCCAGAACTTCGTCGCCCTGAGGTACTTCTCCTTCTCCGTGCGCACCCAGGCCGTCTGCAGCCCGGCCGTGAGAGCGGCCAGGGAGATCGTCAGCGGGACGAACAGGAAGTGGTAGACGGTGGTGATGCCGAACTGCCAGCGCGCCAGTGTCTCCGGCGCCAGAGCCAGGTCCACGTCGTCACTCTCCTTACTACGCCGTGGTACAGCGGCGGTTTGCCCCCTTTGCAGTGCACATACAGGAGCAATCGGGACGCGCTTGTGAACGCGTTCACATTCACAAGCCATTATGACGCACTGATTTTCGACCGCGAAAGGGGGGTCCCCCCTTCGCCTCCGCGTCAAGCCCTCGGCAGCGACTTCAACATATTGTTGAATTGCCAGCCATGCAGATGGGTATTTCCTGGCCCGCGGGACACATCACCGCGACCCTCGACAGGGACACTCCGTCCTCGCAGGCCTTCGTCAAGGCACTGCCTCTCACCTCTACCGCTCACACGTGGGGTGAGGAGGTGTATTTCGAGGCAGGAGTCGCTGTTTCACGTGAAACGGACGCCCGGCAGGTCGTGGCGCCGGGCACGGTGGCCTTCTGGACGGATGGCGACGCGCTCGCCCTGCCCTACGGCCCCACGCCGATCTCGCAAGGGTGGGGTCTGCCCCGAACGGAGTTCGGGGGAGAAGCCGCTTCGCGAGCCCGTGCAACATCCTCGGGAGTCTGGACGGGGACGCCGGCGTCCTGGCGACCGTACGAGACGGCGACCCCGTCCGAGTCGAACTGATCGACGACTAGACCCACCTCCGGGGGCTAGAGGTCCTTCCGGAACGCCTCCGCCACCTTCAGGAAGATGTCGTTCGCCTCGGTTTCCCCGACCGTCACCCGCACACCCTCGCCCGGGAACGGCCGGACCACCACGCCGTGCATCTCACAGGCCTGCGCGAACGGCAGCGTCCGCTCCCCCAGGCGCAGCCACACGAAGTTGGCCTGCGTCTCCGGCACCGTCCAGCCCTGGGCGCGCAGCGCGTCGACCACACGCACCCGCTCGCACACCAGCGTGCCGACGCGGCCCAGCAGCGCGTCCTCCGCCTGCAGTGAGGCGACCGCCGCATCCTGTGCGAGCTGGCTCACTCCGAACGGCACCGCGGTCTTGCGCAGCGCTGCCGCCACCGGCTCGTGTGCGATTGCGAAGCCGATGCGGAGTCCCGCGAGCCCGTAGGCCTTGGAGAAGGTCCGCAGGACACAGACGTTGGGGCGGGTGCGGTACAGCTCGACACCGTCGGGCACCTCGGGGTCCCGGATGAACTCGTGGTAGGCCTCGTCCAGCACGACCAGCACATCGCTGGGCACCCGGTCCAGGAACCGCTCAAGCTCGGTCCGCCGCACCACCGTGCCGGTCGGGTTGTTGGGGTTGCAGACGAAGATCAGGCGTGTGCGGTCGGTGATCGCCTCCGCCATGGCGTCCAGGTCGTGCACGTCACCCGGGGTGAGCGGGACCTGCACCGCCCGGGCTCCGCTGATCTGCGTGATGATCGGGTACGCCTCGAAGGAGCGCCAGGCGTAGATCACCTCGTCACCGGGGCCGCTGGTGGCCTGGATCAGCTGCTGGGCGACGCCTACCGATCCGGTGCCCGTGGCCAGGTGGGAGACCGGAACGCCGAAGCGCTCCGACAGCTCCTCCATCAGCCCACTGCAGGCCATGTCCGGGTAGCGGTTGAAACCGCAGGCCGCCGCGGTCACGCGCTCCATCACACCGGGCAGCGGCGGATACGGGTTCTCGTTCGAGGACAGCTTGTAGGCGACCGGGCCGCCGGCCGCGGCACGCTTGCCCGGCTTGTAGGTGGGGATACCCTCCAGCTCGGCGCGCAGCTTGGGGCTCGTCTCGCTCACCGCAGTCCTCCTCGCGACCTCCGGCGGACCGTCGACGCCGCCGGCTTCCAATACTCCTCACCTTATGAGGATTCGGCGCCGCTGCGTACAGGTGCGCGAGAGCGAGCGAAGAAGCTCATGGAATCCGGGGGCATCAGGGGCATGACCGTACGAAGGCGTACGTTTCGGGGGGCGCGCCGTACATATATCTATGCGCCGGTAGCTCGCGCCGTGGCGCGCATCCCTCGTGAAGGTGAGTTGAGACCTCTTCGAGACATGGGGCCCTTGGCAGGTCCATACGCGTCGACAAGTCACGTCTTGGCATGAGAGCGCTCAACTGCCTTGGTTTCTAAGGCAGTTTGGGTTCTCCGACCATGCAGAAACGTGCCTGTCAACGGGTGCATATGCGTCCGCACTACCCCACCGCATGAGCCCTACTATCGGCTCGCCATGACAGCAGCAGGGAAGCACCAGGTGAGCCGCGCGGAAACCTCACGGCGAGGCAGCCGTCCGGGCCGGGCGGGCATCAGAGACGTGGCCGCCGCCGCCGGGGTCTCCATCACGACCGTCTCCGACGCCCTCAACGGCAAGGGCAGGCTCCCGGATGCCACCCGTCGCCACGTCCGTGAGGTCGCCGACCGGCTGGGGTACCGCCCCTCGGCCGCCGCCCGCACCCTCCGTACCGGCAAGTCGGGACTGATCGGCCTGACCGTGACGACGTACGGGGATGAACCTTTCACCTTCACGGAGTTCGCGTACTTCGCCGAGATGGCCCGGGCCGCCACCTCGGCCGCGCTGGCCCGCGGCTACGCCCTCGTCATCCTGCCCGCCACCTCCCGGCACGACGTGTGGTCCAACGTCGCCCTGGACGGCACGGTCGTGATCGACCCCTCCGACCAGGACCCCGTCGTCAGCGAGCTCGTCCGGCAGGGGCTGCCGGTCGTCTCCGACGGCCGCCCGGCCGGCTCGCTCCCGGTCACCGCCTGGGTCGACAACGATCACGAGGCCGCCGTACTCGGCATCCTCGACCACCTCGCCGCCGCCGGCGCCCGCCGTATCGGACTGCTCACCGGCACGTCGACGGACACCTACACACACCTGTCGACCACCGCCTACCTGCGCTGGTGCGAGCGCGTCGGCCAGGACCCCGTCTACGAGGCCTATCCCGCGCACGACCCGTGCGCGGGCGCCGTCGCCGCCGACCGGCTGCTCGCCCGCCCCGACCGGCCCGACGCCGTCTACGGCCTGTTCGACCCCAACGGCACCGACCTGCTCGCCGCCGCCCGCCGCTACGGCCTCCGCGTCCCCGAGGACCTGCTGCTGGTGTGCTGCAGCGAGTCCACGGTCTATGCCAGCACCGAGCCGCCGATCACCACGCTCTCGCTGAAGCCGCGCCGCATCGGCACCGCCGTCGTCCAGCTGCTCATCGACGCCATCGAGGGCGTCGACTCCGACCAGCCGGTCGAGCAGGTGATACCGACCGAACTGATCGTGCGCACCTCCTCTCAGCGGCGGCCCCCGCGCACGACCGTCAGCCCACCGCGGACGCCGGACGACAAGTAGCGCCCGGGGATCATGGCCGTGTCCGGCAGGGGGCGCGCTCCGTGGGGGCGGCGGCCCCCGGTACACGGCCCTCGGCCCTCGCCGGACGTGCCGGGCGCCCCGCGGGCGGCCGACAGCGACCGAACACCTGCCCAAACGGGGCGAAAGCCGCGGTGAACTGGAGTCTTGTTCCGATTCAGCACCCCTGGGTCATCACACGGCGCGACGCGCATTCCTATGATGGGCCCACGACACCGCGGACCGCTGCGACCAGGCAGTCCGAAGCGGTGCAGATGCGGCGCGATGGTGGAGGGGTCTGATGACTCAGGGGGCCGGTCAGGGACCCGAGGTGGAGCGGACGGCGACGCTGCGCGACTTCCGGGTACCCGCGTACGTCCATGAGACCGCTCCGTACGTCGGTGACGTCCACCCGGGCGACACCGTCCCACCGGTCGAAGAGGTGTACCCCGAGGGCTACACACCCACCCAGCGCGACCTGCCGGTCGTCAACCGCGGCGACACCCTCCAGGTCGCCGCCGAACCCGCGCCCGCCCCCGCGCCCCCCGAACCGGGGACCGGCCCCGGACCGCTGTACGTCGTCGGCGACGTCCACGGTTACCTCGACGAACTGATGGCCGCCCTGCACGAGCAGGGACTGGTCGACGCCGCGGGCCAGTGGTGCGCCGGCACCGCCCGGCTGTGGTTCCTCGGTGACTTCACCGACCGCGGCCCGGACGGCATCGGCGTCATCGACCTGGTGATGCGGCTGTCCGCCGAGGCGGCCGCGGCCGGCGGCTACTGCAAGGCGCTCATGGGCAACCACGAGTTGCTGCTCCTCGGCGCCAAGCGGTTCGGCGACACCCCCGTCAACTCCGGCGCGGGTACCGCCACCTTCCAGGCCGCCTGGCTGCTCAACGGCGGCCAGAAGACCGACATGGACCGCCTCCAGGACCACCACCTGCAGTGGATGGCACGCCTCGACGCCGTCGAGGAGGTCGACGGCTATCTGCTCGTCCACTCCGACACCACTGCCTACCTCGACTACGGCGACTCGATCGAGGCGGTCAACGACACCGTCCGCGAGACCCTCACCCGTAACGACGCGGACGAGTGCTGGGACCTGTTCCGCAAGTTCACCAAACGCTTCTCCTTCCGCGACGAGGGCGGCGCCGACGCCGTCCGCTCCCTCCTCGATACGTACGGGGGCACCCGGGTCGTTCACGGCCACAGCCCCATTCCCTACCTCCTGGGCGAGGTCGGCTCCGAGGACGGCGAGGAGGACGGCGGCCCGGCCGTCGAGGGACCACACGTCTACGCCGACGGACTCGCCATCGCCATGGACGGCGGAGTGACCATGGCCGGAAAGCTGCTGGTCCAGCAACTGCCCCTGGGCGGCTGACCGTTCCGCGGGCACGTGTGACCCCTGGCGGAGCGGACCCGGGCCGGAAGGCAATTTCCGGCAACCCCCTGTCACCGTGTACCACCACGGCTCTACCATCGGCTTATCCGTAGCAGGCTCCCCTCCGTTTCTGCCCGACGGCTCGCCGGCGTGCGAGCCCCAAGCCCTACGGAGCATCGGGGGATGCACATGAACAGCGTTCCGCAGCATCTGCAGAGCGAGGACCGCCAGGAATTCGAGCGGGTCCTCGATGAGGCGCTGCGCTCCGCACCACAGCGACCGGAACTGGCCGCCGTCGGACAGCGGCTCAATTCCGAACAACTGCGCACCATGGCACTCAACGCAGCCGCCCTGATCACCGCGTCGGCGGCGGCCGAGTACCAGCACTACGTGCAGATCCGCGAGGAGCTGCGCCACCCGGTGCTCTCCGCCCCCTCCAGCGGCGACACCGCTGCCACGGACGTTCCCACGGACACCGCCGCGGCCACGGCGGGCCTGGCCGCCACCCTCGGCGAGGCCGCCGAGGCCACCGGCGCGGGTGCCGTCGCGGTCATCGCCGTGCTGGCTCCCGTCCTGTCCGGAACCGCGGCGGTGATCTTCCTGCTCGTGGGCTACATATGGAAGGCGCTGAACCCCGGGCAGCCCCTCGCCCGGACCATGCTCACCGTCGGCTGGGTGTTCGGCGCCGTGACCGCCGCCGCGATCCTCGTCGCCGCCGTGGGACTGCTGCTGACCGCTCTGCGCAACGGCGGCTCGGCGGAGGCCCGCGCGCGGGACGCGGCGCACGAGGAGGTGGCCCGGGCCAGAGAGGCCTGGCGCGACGCCCTTCTGGAGCGAGGCATCCTGCCCTTTCTCCGGGAGGCCCTCGCCGAGCCCGGTTCGCCGGCACTGCACCGCACGCCCCCGGCCGGCCCGGCCGGCCGCATGCCGCGCCTGGGCTACGGCCGCCCCGGCTTCAGCAGCCCCGACGACGGCAGCGCCTCCGGCCGCCCGAGCTTCACCAGCCCCGACTACACGAGCCCGGACTTCGGCGGCCCGGAGCACCGACCCGAGTAACCCGGACCGGCGCCTCGCCCGGCGCGATCCGATCCGAGCGGGCCGAGCGGCCAACCGGTGTGACGTCCCCACCCCGGTCAGCCGCGCTCCCCGGCGTCCTTCCGGCCGGCTTCGCCCTCGTCGAACCGAACGCGCCGGCCGAAGGTGTCAGTCCGCGAGAGGCAGATACACCCGGTTGCCCGCCGCGGCGAACTCCTGCGCCTTCTGGGCCATGCCCTGCTCGATCTCGTTCTGCGTGGTGCCGTGCTCGCGGCGGATGTCCTGCGAGATCTTCATGCTGCAGAACTTGGGTCCGCACATGGAGCAGAAGTGCGCCGTCTTGGCCGGCTCCGCCGGGAGGGTCTCGTCGTGGAACTCCCGTGCCGTGTCCGGGTCCAGGGCGAGGTTGAACTGGTCCTCCCACCGGAACTCGAAGCGGGCGTCGGACAGCGCGTCGTCCCACTCCTGGGCGCCCGGGTGGCCCTTGGCGAGATCGGCCGCGTGTGCGGCGATCTTGTAGGTGATGACGCCGGTCTTGACGTCGTCCCGGTTGGGCAGACCCAGATGCTCCTTGGGCGTGACGTAGCAGAGCATCGCCGTACCCCACCAGGCGATCATCGCCGCACCGATGCCGGAGGTGATGTGGTCGTACGCAGGCGCGACGTCCGTCGTCAGCGGGCCGAGCGTATAGAACGGAGCTTCATCGCAGATCTCCTGCTGAAGGTCGATGTTCTCCTTGATCTTGTGCATCGGGACGTGGCCCGGGCCCTCGATCATGGTCTGTACGTTGAAACGCCTGGCGATCCGGTTGAGTTCCCCGAGCGTCCGCAACTCGGCGAACTGCGCTTCGTCGTTGGCGTCCGCGATCGAGCCCGGCCTGAGGCCGTCGCCCAGTGAGTACGTGACGTCATAGGCGGCGAGGATCTCGCACAGCTCCGCGAAGTTCTCGTACAGGAACGATTCCTTGTGGTGCGCCAGGCACCACGCGGCCATGATCGAGCCACCGCGCGAGACGATGCCGGTCTTGCGATTGGCCGTCAGGGGTACGTGGGCCAGGCGCACGCCGGCGTGGACGGTCATGTAGTCCACGCCCTGCTCCGCCTGTTCGATGACGGTGTCCTTGTAGATCTCCCAGGTCAGTTCTTCGGCCCTGCCGTCGACCTTCTCCAGGGCCTGGTAGAGCGGCACGGTGCCGATGGGCACGGGGGAGTTGCGCAGCACCCACTCCCGGGTGGTGTGGATGTTGCGGCCGGTGGAGAGATCCATGACCGTGTCGGCACCCCAGCGGGTCGCCCAGGTCATCTTGTCGACCTCCTCCTCGATGGAAGAGGTCACGGCCGAGTTGCCGATGTTGGCGTTCACCTTCACCAGGAACCGCTTGCCGATGATCATCGGCTCGATCTCCGGGTGGTTGACGTTGGCCGGCAGCACCGCCCGGCCAGCCGCGATCTCCTCGCGCACGACTTCCGGGGACACGTTCTCCCGGATGGCCACGTACTCCATCTCCGGCGTGATGTCGCCCCTGCGCGCGTAGGCGAGTTGCGTCACCGCCTCGCCGCTGCGGCCCCGCCGCGGCTGGCGCGGGCGCCCGGGGAAGACCGCGTCGAGGTTCCGCAGTCCACCGCGCGGTGCGGTGTGCCTGACCCCGTCGTCCTCGGGGCGGACAGGACGGCCCGCGTACTCCTCGGTGTCGCCGCGAGTGATGATCCAGTTCTCCCGTAGCGGTGGGAGTCCCCTGCGGACATCGGTGTCCACGAGCGGATCGGTGTACGGGCCCGACGTGTCGTACAGCGTGACCGACTGCCCGTTGGTGAGATGCACCTGACGGACCGGCACGCGCAGGTCGGGGCGCGAACCCTCGACGTATGCCTTGTGCCAGCCGATGGACTTCCCGGCCTCCTGGAGCGTGTCGTCCTCAACGGAGGCAGGCGTGCGTACGTCCTTGTTGGTCATGAGACCTACTCCCTACGCCGGCATTACCCGGTAACAGGTTCGGCGGTCGACGCAGCGGCTTCCGTCTGCCGACGTTTCTGCGGAACATGGCTCGTTCCACGTGAAACATCGCGTATACGGAGGTCAGCGCCCTCTCAGCCCGGTGCTCCGAGCTCCCGCGTGTGCAAAGGTGCCTCCACGCTAGCGTCATTTGTGGGGCGGTGAACAGTGGGCCCCAGCCGTTCTTGCGATGATCGGGCGGTGACCAGGATGGAGCAGTACCCGTACCAGCCGCCCGACCCGCGCCGTGGAGACGCATCAGGGCCGGCCGGCGGCCAGGGCGTCGGACACGACCACGACGGCCGTGCGCCTGGGTCCGGGCCGGGCCCCCGGGGGGAGGAATCCGACGGGAACCCTGGGCACGGGCACAGGGGGAGTTCCGCCGGGCACGGGCATGGGAGGAGCTCCGGGGGGCTGGGGCACGGGCACGGGCACGGCTCCCGCGAGGACGGCGGGCACGGGCAGGAGGGAGGCGCCGGCGGGGACAGCGACTCCGGTCACGGTCATGCGCACGGCCACAGTCACAGCCATGGGCCTGCCGCGCCGGTCTCCAAGCACCTGCGCAAGGTCATCGCGGCGATCCTGATCCCGTTCACCGCCGCGGTCCTGGTCGGTCTGGTCGTGCTGTGGCCCGGGGGAGCCCCGTCGCACAAGCGCACCGGCGTCGGCTTCGACCGGCAGACGCAGGACGCCACGGTCGCAAGGGTCGTGGAGGTGAGCTGCCAGTCGGTGAACGCGTCCGGCGGGGCGCCCGCCGGCGACTCCTCCAGCCTCGGGGGCAGCAGCCCGGCCGCGCAGGGAGCGGGCGGCACCTGCAAGAAGGCGACCGTCCGGGTCGACACCGGCAAGGACAAGGGGCGCACGTTCACCGAGATCGTGCAGCCGGACCAGTCACGCCAGTTGCACCAGGGCGAGAAGGTCGTGGTCGCCTACGAACCCTCCGCACCGCGGGACCTGCAGTACTCGGTGACCGACGCCGACCGCAAGTTCCCCATGGCCCTGCTCGCCGGCATCTTCGCGATCGCGGTCGTCGTGGTCGGCCGGCTGCGCGGACTGATGGCGCTGATCGCGCTCGCCGTGAGCTTCCTCGTACTCACCCTGTTCATCCTGCCCGCGATCCTCCAGGGAGCCAATCCCCTCCTGGTCGCCGTCGTCGGATCGAGCGCCATCATGCTCATCGCGCTCTACATGTGCCACGGCCTGTCCGCCCGCACCTCCGTCGCCGTACTCGGCACCCTCGCCTCCCTCCTCCTGATCGGCGTCCTCGGCTCGGAGTTCATCGACTGGGCCGCCCTCACCGGCAACACCGACGACAGCACCGGCCTCATCCACGGCCTCTACCCCTCCATCGACATGAGCGGCCTCCTCCTGGCCGGCGTCATCATCGGCTCCCTCGGCGTCCTCGACGACGTCACGGTGACCCAGACCTCCGCCGTCTGGGAACTGCACGAAGCCAACCCCTCCATGGGCTGGCGCGGCCTCTACCGAGCGGGCATCCGCATCGGCCGCGACCACATCGCCTCCGTCGTCAACACCCTCGTCCTCGCCTACGCCGGCGCCGCACTCCCCCTGCTGCTCCTGTTCTCCATCGCACAGAGCAGCGTCACCACCGTCGCCAACAGCGAACTCGTCGCCGAAGAGATCGTGCGCACCCTGGTGGGATCGATCGGCCTCGTCGCCGCCGTCCCCGTCACCACCGCACTCGCCGCCCTCGTCGTCTCAGCCGACCGCCCCGAACCGGGCGCCCCGGTATCGCCGGGGGGACAGCCCGTTCCGGCGGCCCGCTCCGGCCGGGGCCGCCGCCGCAAACGGTGAGCCGGCCGATCCGCACCGGCACGCCGGCCACCTCGCACACGCCCGCCACCACCCGCACGCCCACCGCCACACCCACGCCCCACCACCACGGCGACGCAGGACCTGGGACTCCCCCCGTGCAGAAGCGTTCCTGCACAGTCCCGTGCGGCATGACAGAAGCCCGCGAGCCTCATGCCGTAACGCTTCAGCCGGCGCTCTGTTCCTCCGCCAGGATGCGGTCCAGAGCGTCGTCGAGATGGGCGTCGAAATCGGCCAGCGCACCCTCCTGACCGAGCGGCACGAGCTTGTCCGTCCGGTCGAGAAAGGCCACGAGCGGCGGAGCCGACGAGCGGAACAGAGCCTGATCGCCGCCGACCTGAAGCCGGATCAGCACCTCGCCGAGCACCTCCGCATCGGCGGGCGAGATGCGCACGTCTCCCTCGCCGCACGGACGCCCGACCCCGTCGATCAGCAGCTCACGCCCGAAGGCCCAGGTCACCGGGGCATCACCGGGCAGGTGAAAGGTGAGTCGTACCGCGTAGGGATCCCTGGTCTCGTAGCGCAACTCCACCGGAATGCGGAAGGAGAGCTCCTCCGACACGAGAAAGCTCATCATGACTTCTGCCTGTACGGACTCGCGCATCGCCTACCCCGTCGTATGACATGGACCGGCCGGTATGAATCCCTCCGGCCGTGGGTCAAATATTGCTCAACGTATATGTCAGATCACAAGGAGTGAGTTTTCAGATACTGATAGAGAGGGTGAGGGCGCCCAGGTGACGCCCGATCTCCGACTGCAGGCGACGTACCGCGGGCAGCAGGTGGTCGGCTCGGCGTGCCGGCATGGAGATGGCCATGGCGGCCGCGGTGGCGCCGACCGTGATCGGGAGCGCCGCACAGACGGTGCCGAGCGCGTACTCCTGCCGCTCCACCACCGCCTCCGTCCGCGGCATCCGGGCCAGCCGCCGCAGCAGGGCATCGGTGTCACGCACGCTGTACGGCGTGAGGGCCCGCACGGGGTAGCGGGCGAGGTGGTCGCGCCGTGCGTCCTCGTCCAACTGAGAGAGCAGGCACTGCCCGATCGCATGCGCGTGGGCGGTCTCACGGAAGTCGGCCCATTCCTCGACCGCGGGTGCCTCCGGGGATTCGGAGACGCACAGGACGTCGATCTCGCCCTCGCGGTACATCGCGCAGTACACCGGCACGCCGATGGAATCCCGCCAGTGCGCGAGTGCGTCCGCCACCGTGCTGCGACGTTTCTGCTGCGCTCCGGTGCTGCTCAGCCGCTCCACCGCGGCACCGAGGAAGAACAGGCCCTTGTCCCGGCGCAGATACCCCTCGTGCACCAGGGTGCGCAGCAGGTGGTACGTCGTGGGCAGGGCGAGGCCGGTCTCACGGGCGAGTTGCTTGGCGGGGGCGCCGCAGGGATGCCCGGCCACGGTCTCCAGCAGCCGCATCGCCCGCTGCACGGACCCGATGAGGGTCGCGGCGGCCGGCGGTCCAGGAGAGCTCGTGGAGGCCGCTCGGCCCGCCGGCGGAGGGGACGCCTGATGGTCCACGGCATGAGGTTGCCCGGGGACGAGCGGGGTCGGTGGCCGCTGGAGGGGGGCTGGGCGGGGGCGCGTTGCGGCGGGGGTTGTGCGGGGTTCTGCCGGTGCGGTGTCAACCGTGGCCAAGGGTCACTTCCGAAGCGCGAGGGGGCAGCCCGTGCGGAGCTGGAGCACGGATGGAGGTCCGCGCCACCACGGGCCGGATCCCGTGGCGGATTCCGGACTTTAACCGTCGGCCACCGCGTGCTGACGGTCTCGCCGGGAAACTTCCCTCGCCCGAGGGAACCGGTTCCCGTCACGGGTTACCGGTCCCCGCCTCTCACCAGTCGCTGCGCGACGAGGAGTTCGCCATGAACTTGCGCACGATGTAAATAAGACCGCCGACCAGGGCGACGAAGACCAGCGCCTTAAACAGCAGGTTGATCACGAATCCGACCACGGTCATCAGCAGGCCGCCGAAGACGACCAGGGCGATGATCGGCACCGCGACCCACTTCACCCACCACGGCAGCCCCGCGAAGATCTGTCGCATTCGTCCTCGTTCCTTTGCGTTCTCGTGCATCGTCGGTGTTCTGCACTCGATGCTAGGGCTGTCCGAGGCTCCCGTGGGGCCGGGTGTCCCTTGTCCTCCCCTGACCCGTCCCCTAGGGAATCCGGGGTCCGGGGCTCACGCCTCGGGCGGAGAGAAGATGACGAGCACCCTCAGATCCTCGCTGATGCGATGGAACTTGTGCGCGACCCCGGCGGGCACGAACACGACGCTGCCCCGCGCCACCTCGGTCGTCTCCAGGCCGACCGTGATCGACGCCCGGCCGCTGACGACGAAGTAGACCTCGTCCTGGTTGTGCGGCTTCTGGGGGTCCTGCTCGCCCGCGTCGAGGGCGTACAGCCCGACCGACATGTTTCGCTCCCGCAGGAACTGCAGGTACGCGCCCGCGTTGGCGGCGCGCTCCACCTCCAGTTCGTCCAGCCGGAATGCCTTCATCGCCGCTGCCGCCCTCGCCTCACTGCCCACTTCCGATCCGGTCTGCCACGATCAGACACATGAAGAATTTCCTAGTCAAGACCATCGCCAACGCCGGCGCCCTCGCGGTCGCCGTGTGGCTGCTCGACAAGATCACCCTGACCGGTGACAACACGGCCAAGAAGGCCGGCACGCTGATCGTCGTGGCGCTGATCTTCGGCCTGGTGAACTGGCTGGTCAAGCCGATCGTGAAGGTGCTCACCTTCCCGCTGTTCATCCTGACCCTGGGCCTGATCACCCTGATCGTGAACGCGCTGATGCTGCTGTTGACGTCGTGGGTCTGCGGCAAGCTCGACCTGAGCTTCCACGTGGAGGGCTTCTGGACGGCCGTCCTGGGCGGTCTGATCGTCTCGGTGGTCTCCTGGGCACTGCACGTCGTCCTGCCCGACGAGGACTGAGCGCACCATGACCTACCGCGTCTGCTTCGTGTGCACCGGCAACATCTGCCGCTCGCCGATGGCCGAATCCGTGTTCCGCGCGCGCGTGGCGGAGGCCGGACTCGACCACCTGGTCGAAACAGACAGCGCCGGTACCGGAGGCTGGCACGAGGGCGAGGCCGCCGACCCGCGCACCGTCTCGGTCCTCGAGGAGCACGGTTACGACGCCGGGCATGTGGCGCGGCGCTTCCAGCCGTCCTGGTTCGCCCGGCTCGACCTCGTGATCGCCCTCGACACCGGCCACCTCAAGGCCCTGCGCCGCCTCGCCCCCACCGAGGAGGACGCCCGCAAGATCCACCTGCTGCGCTCCTACGACCCCGGCTCCGGTGACGACCTCGAGGTACCGGACCCGTACTACGGGGGCCGCGACGGCTTCGAGGAGTGCCTTGAGATGGTGGAGGCGGCGAGCGGCGGTCTGCTCGCCGCCGTACGCGAACGACTGGAGGGACGGGCCGCATGAGCGACACCGCCAAGGACGAGGGGCGCACCGGCGACGGCACGCGCGCGGTGCGGGCCGGACTGCCCGAGCCGGTCAAGCACGAGCCGACGCTGCCGGGCCCGGTGTTCGCGGCCCACTTCCATCTGCCCGGCGAGGTGACGGGACCGTACACGTACGGCCGTGACGACAACCCGACGTGGACGCTGCTGGAGCGCGCCATCGGCGAACTGGAGGCACCCGCCCGGGAGGACGTCGAGACGCTGGTGTTCGCCTCCGGCATGGCGGCGATCTCCGCGGTGCTCTTCTCCCAGTTGCGCGCCGGGGACGCGGTCGTGCTGCCCTCCGACGGTTACCAGGTGCTGCCGCTGGTCCGCGCCCAGCTGGAGGCGTACGGCGTCGAGGTGCGCACCGCGCCCACCGGCGGTGACGCCCAGCTGGAGGCCCTCGACGGTGCCCGGCTGCTGTGGATCGAGTCCCCGTCGAACCCGGGGCTCGACGTGTGCGACATCCGGCGGCTGGCGGCGGCGGCACACGCGGGAGGGACACTGGTGGCCGTCGACAACACCCTCGCCACCCCGCTCGGACAGCGCCCGCTGGAGCTGGGCGCCGACTTCTCCGTGGCCAGCGGGACCAAGCAGCTCACCGGCCACGGAGACGTGCTGCTGGGATACGTCGCCGGCCGGGACCCCGAGGCGATGGCCGCCGTACGCCGCTGGCGCAAGATCGCCGGAGCGATCTCGGGGCCCATGGAGGCCTGGCTCGCGCACCGGTCCATCGCCACGCTCCAGCTGCGCGTCGACCGGCAGGACGCCACCGCCCTGCAGGTCGCCGAGGCGCTGCGGCAGCGGCCGGAGGTGTCCGACCTGCGCTACCCCGGCCTGCCCGGCGACCCCTCGCACAAGATCGCCTCGCAGCAGATGAGCCGCTACGGCTGTGTCGTCTCCTTCACACTGCCCACGCGCGCGCGTGCCGAGCGTTTCCTGGAGGCCCTGCGCCTGGTGGAGGACGCGACGAGTTTCGGCGGGGTCCGTTCCACGGCCGAACGCCGTCGCCGCTGGGGCGGGGACGCGGTCCCGGAGGGCTTCATCCGGATGTCCGTCGGCGCCGAGGACCCCGAGGACCTGGTGGCCGACCTGCTGCGTGCCCTGGACGAGTCGGCCGGGTGAACCGGGACGAGTCCGCCGGCCCCGGTCTCAGGGCGGTCCGAGCCTCCCCCCTCGTGGCTCGGACCGCCCTCGGTTCCGCACGTGAAGAACCGCGTGACCAAGGCTAGTTGACTCTGTGTCAGAGTCCAATCACGCTAGCGACAGAGGCCTATCGACTTATTTATAGTTGGTGTCTGCCCGGGGGCCGGAGGACGGCAGGAACAACGGGAGGGCATGTTGATGGATCTGGCCTTGCTGCGGACCTTCGTCACCGTGCACCGGGCCGGTTCCTTCACGCGCGCCGCCGCGCTGCTCGGGCTCTCCCAGCCCGCCGTCACCTCGCAGATACGGACGCTGGAACGCCAGCTGGGCAGACCACTCTTCCTTCGGCAGGCCCGCGGTGTGACCCCGACGACCATCGGGGACGAACTGGCGCACAAGGCCGCGCCGCATCTCGACGCCCTGGTGGAGATAGCCGAGGGCGGCCTGGACGACGAGTCGTCGTCGGGCACCCTGCATCTCGCCGGTCCGCCGGAATTCACCACCGAACGCGCCTTGCCCGCACTCACCCGGCTGATCGGCGACGACGGCCGCGGCTTCGCGCTGCGCGCCTCCTTCGGCACCGCGGAGGAAGCGCTGGAAGGACTCGCTGCCGGCCACCATGATCTGGCCATCGGCACGGCCCGGCCCCGTGGAGCCCTGTTCACGGCCACTCCGCTCTGCGACGAGGAACATGTCCTGGTCGCCGGCCCGCGCTGGGCGGAGCGGATCGGTTCGGACGCGCTCCGGCTGAAGGGCACGTCCGCCCTGGAGAACCTGCCGGTCCTAGAAGTCCACGAGTCGCTGCCCTTCGTCTCGCGCTACTGGGCCTCCGTCTTCGACTCCCGCCCGGCCACCTCCGGCACGGTCATCGTCCCGGATCTGCGGGCTGTGCTCGCCTGTGTGATCGCGGGTGCCGGGGTGGCGGTGCTGCCCCGCTATCTGTGCGCCACGGCCCTGGACCGGGGCGCGGTCGTCAGCCTCCACGAGCCGGTGGTGCCGCCGCTGCGTACGTACTTCCTGGTGGCCCGCACCGGCAGTCTTGGTATGCCGCACATCGCCCGGGCCCACGAGTGGCTCCTGCGGGCGGCGGCGGCCTGGCGCTGACCGCTTTCTTCAGGAACACACCCGCTGTGGTCGCGTGATGGCGCTTTGCGATGTTTCACGTGGAACCAGCCGGGCCACATTTCTCCCATGACCGTCCGACCCGTGGTCAAGCGCACCGCCCGCGCCGTTCTGCTGGACGGTGACGACCTGATCCTGATCAAGCGCACCAAACCCGGCGTCGATCCCTACTGGGTCACACCCGGTGGCGGGGTCGAGCCCGAGGACCCGACCGTGGTGCATGCCCTGCACCGAGAGGTGTACGAGGAACTCGGCGCCAAGATCACCGATGTGGTGCCGTGCTTCGTCGACACCGTGGAACACATCGGCCAGGATGGCGGCACCAGCGGGGTGAAGGTGCAGCACTTCTTCGTCTGCCGGCTGGAGTCCATGGATCCTTCCCTGCGCCACGGCCCCGAAGTGGACGAACCACTCGGTGAGTACGAGATCGTCCGCATACCCTTCACCCGCGTCGGCATCGCCTCCGTCCACTTGGTCCCGCTGTCGCTGCGCCATTACCTGGACGGCAATATCGAGGGGGTACGCGCGATGCACGCTCCCGACCTCGGATAGCGCGGTCAGTCCGCGACGAAGAGCAGGTCCTCCACCGCGTCGTGCCGTATGCGGCTCGACGGAATGCCGACGCGCCGGAGGGCATCGACACCGCTGCGGATCATTCCGGGCGGCCCCGAGAGATAGGCGTCGTACTCGTCCCAGGGCCCGTATCCGCGAACGGCGTCGGGGAGCCCGAGACGGGCCTGCTCGTCCACGACCGCCCGGACCGACAGCCAGGGGTGGCTCCGCTGGAGCCCGAGCATGGTGTCGATGTCGTACAGGTCGTGGCCGGTACGCGCGCCGTAGAACACCTCGACCGGGCGGCGTGTGCCGTGTTCTGCGACGTCCTCGACCAAGGCCTTGATCGGTGCTATCCCGGTGCCGCCGCCCAGGCAGAGCAGACCGCTGGCGGTGGTGTGGTCGACGGTCATCGAGCCGGCCGGAGGACCGAGTCGTATGACGTCTCCGGGGCGGGCATGACGCACCAGCGCGGAGGAGACCCAGCCGGCCGGCACGGCCTTCACGTGGAACGTCAGCAGACCGTCCGAGCGCGGTGCGGAGGCAAAGGAGTAGTGCCGCCACACCCGAGGCCACCACGGCGTCTCCACGCTCGTGTACTGACCGGCGAGGAAGGGGTACGGCTGGTCGGGGCGGACGGTGAGAACCGCGACGTCGGGAGTCCTGAGGTCGTGCGCGACGACCTCGGCGTGCCACCAGGCCGGCGCCTGCAGTTCGTCCGCTGCCGCAGCATCGATCATGACCTGGGAGATCGTCGTGTACGCCCGTACCCAGGCCGCCTCGGTATCCGGGCTCCAGCAGGCGGTGGCGTACCTGCTCAGCGCTCCGATCAGGCATTCCCCCACGGCCGGATAGTGCTCGGCGCGCGTGCCGGACTTACGGTGCCCGCGGCCCAGGTGCTGCAGGTACTCGACGAGCGCGAGGGTGTCGTCGAAGTGCTGGGCCGCCGTGAGCAGGGCCTTCAGCAGGCGCTCCCGCTGGGTGTCCATCGCGGCCGGGAACAGCGACCGCAGCTCAGGATGACGGACGAACAGGAGCGCGTAGAAATAGGACGTCACCTTGTCGGCGACAGGGCCTATCTCGGCCATCGTGCGACGTATGAGGACGGCGTCCGGGGAGCCTTCCCCGGCAACCGGCAGGGGCCTGTGTGCGCTCAGGCGCTGCGGCACCGGGGAATCCGAGTGCGGGACGGGAGCGTCCGGCGGCGGAGCCGACGGTGTGTCGCGTGGCGCGAACCAGCCGTCCCCGCCCGGCATGCCGTGCTCCCCCGACGCGGCGGTCGGTGCGTCCATGGTGTGCCCTCACCTCGAACGTCATTCGGTCGGTCTGCGCACCTTCTCCTCGGAAGGTGCCTGCGTTCCCCGTCCAGCTCTCGTCCGGGACGTGGAAGCGCGCGCCCCCGTCCCGGACGTGAATCGTCATCGACCCTACCGGCCGTCGCCCTCCACACGAGTTCCGCCTGTACCGTCTCTGGAGGATCGACCAGGGGGCGACTCGGGGAGCCCGTCGATCAGCCGGTGCGGCTGACCAATTCATAGGCTTCCCACAGATCCCGCCCCGTGTAGGTATGGGTCGCGAGTCCGGCGAGATGAGCGTCCGCATTCACCGCCACGGAAGTCGGTACGACGGCAAACAGCTCCTTGTCAGAAGACGAGTCCCCGTAGGCCACGCAGTCCGCTCGCGCGACGCCGAACTCGGCGCAGAGCCGTCCGCGATGGTCACCTTGGCCGCGGCGTTGAGCGCTCCGGAGGGGTCGACGGGTTCGGCGAACGGCACGGCCGGGAAACGGGAGCCGTGGGTGGCGTGCGCGCCCCAGTCGAGCAGCCGTTCCACGAAGAAGGAGGGCGAGAGGGACACGACCGCGCAGTATTCACCGGCACTTCTGATCTCCGCCCAGACTTCGCGGATGCGGGCCAGCCAGGGAGCCGCCGCGAAGGCGGCGTCCACATGCGCCTCGGTCAGGGCCGCCCACAGTTCGTATACCCGCGCCGCGTACTCCGGTGGCCCGATCCGTCCCTGCGCGATCGCCAGGTCGAGCGCCACCGTCTCCCTTTCCAGGCCCAGTTGACGGGATATCTCCACTGGTGCGGTGGTGCGGTGCAACAACGTGCCATCGAGGTCGAAGAGATGAAGTCTCGCCATGGCCGTTGAGGCTAATCGGCCGCCTATGTTTCACGTGAAACACACACGGCTGTCCACGAGCTGAGCACAGAGCTACTACATGGCCAAAAGCTTGTACATCCGCCCTGAAACGGGTGGACGCGAGGGGCACCCGTCGGACAGCCTGACCTGCGTGCCGACTCCTTCCCTCGCCGCTCTGCCCATTCGTCGACTGACGCTTCGTGATCTTCATGCTTGCGCCGACTTGTCCGAAGACCGGGGGTGGCCGCGCGAAGATCACAAGTGGGGTCTGCTCCTCACGGCCGGAAAGGGCTTCGGTATCGACGACCCCGAGGGTGGCCTCGTCGCCGCGTGCGTCGTCACCGAATACGGCTCATGGGAGCGGCTGGAACTCGGCGCCATCGGCATGGTTCTGGTGGCCGGGCGCCATGCCCGGCAGGGCGTCGGACGCCGTCTGATGCGGCACGTCGTCTCGCTCATGGGGACCACCCCGCTGACACTGCACGCCACCCCCTACGGCCGCCCGCTCTACGAGGAGCTGGGCTTCAAGGTGACGGGCCGGGCGGAGATGCTGACCGGCACCTTCCTTCCCGAGGGCACGGCGTACGGGGTGCGGACGCGGGCCGCGACCGCGGAGGATCTGCCCGCCATCCTGCGACTCGACGAGGAGGTGTTCGGCGCCGACCGGACGCCTCTGATCACCCGGCTGCCCGCCTTCGCCGATCAGTTGCGGGTGGCCGAGGAGGACGGCCTGATCATCGGTTACGCGGCCGCATGGCCCAACGTGGACACCCATGTCGTCGGACCGCTGATCGCCCGGGACACGGAGACCGCCAAGGCCCTCATCGCCGCACTGGCGGCCGGTACGGACCGCCGGCTGCGGACCGACATCGACGTACGCCATGAGGAGTTGCTGGCATGGGCGAAGGCCCGGGGCCTGGCTTCCGTGGCTTTCAACGCCGTGATGACCTACGGCATCACGGAACTCCCGGGGGACTGGACGCGCCGGTTCGCTCCGCTGACGGTGGCCGCGGGCTGAGTCTCCGTACGGACGACGCCGGCCCCCTCGCTTCGCGCGATGGGGCCGGCGTCTTCGATCCGGGACCGGGTGATCAGGCGAGCGCCTGCACGGCTGCGGTGGCGAAGCCGTGGTCCTGCTCGGGCGCGCCGCCGCCGACGCCGATCGCGCCGATCAGCCGGCCGTCCCGGTGGACGGGGACACCGCCCGCGATGAACAGCAGGGGCCGGTCGAGGGCCGTGGGAAGCGTGTGGAAGAGGCCGCCGGGCTGCACGGCGTCCACCAGGTCGGCGGTCGGGGTGTTCAGCTGGAGCGCCGTGTAGGCCTTGCGCGTGCTGGTCTCACCGGAGATCAGCACGGCCCGGTCGTCCCGGCGGAACGCAAGGAGGTGGCCTCCGGCGTCCAGGACGGTGACGCTGACGGTGACTCCGGCGTCCTCGGCCGCACGGCGGGCGGTGGTGACCAGCAGCTCGGCGTCCGCGATGGTGAGCGGGGCTACGACGGTGGTGCTCATGGAACGGTCTCCTTGGTGTTGCTGCGGTGAGTGCTTTCGCATGCCCCGGCTCGGGCGTCTGTCGGTACGGCGAGCCGGGGGAGGGCTCAGTGGTGGACGGGTGTGCGCGGCCCGGCGGGCGTGCCGGAGGCGAGCACGGCGTTGTCCGCGCCCTGGCGGCGTTCCAGTGCCGCCGAGAGAACGGCGAGCACCAGGGCCGCAGCGGCGAGGGCGGCCCCGACCCAGTTGGGGGCGGTGTAGCCGAAGCCGGCCGCGATCACGATGCCGCCGAGCCAGGCGGAGAGGGCGTTGCCCAGGTTGAAGGCGCCGATGTTCACGGCCGAGGCGAGCGTCGGGGCGCCGTGTGCCTGGTCGAGGACCCGCTTCTGCAGCGGCGGGACGGTGGCGAAGCCGAGGGCGCCGATCAGGGTGATGGTCACGGCGGCCGCGATCTTGTTGTGGGCGGTCAGCGTGAAGAGCGCCAGGACGACGGCCAGGGCGCCCAGGGAGACGTACAGCATCGGCATCAGGGCGCGGTCGGCGAACTTGCCGCCGATGAGGTTGCCGCCGACCATGCCGAGGCCGAACAGGACCAGCAGCCAGGTGACCGAGCCGTCGGCGAAGCCGGCGATGTGGGTCATCATCGGCGCGATGTAGGTGATGGCCGCGAAGACGCCGCCGAAGCCGAGTACGGTCATCGCCATGGCAAGCAGGACCTGGGCGTTCTTGAAGGCGGCCAGTTCGTGCCGCAGGTGCACGCCTTCCGGCCGGGGCAGGTCGGGCACCAGCTTGGCGATACCGGCGAGGCCGACGAGACCGAGGGCGGCGACGACGCCGAAGGTGACGCGCCAGCCGACGTTCTGCCCGATGAGCGTGCCCAGCGGGACGCCGACGACATTGGCGACGGTCAGGCCGGTGAACATCATGGCGATGGCCCCGGCCTTCTTGTGGGGAGCCACCAGCTCGGCGGCGACGACCGAGCCGATGCCGAAGAAGGCTCCGTGGGCGAGTGAGGCGATCACCCGTCCGATCAGCATGATCGCGAAGACGGGAGCCACCGCGGAGAGCAGGTTTCCGGCGACGAAGAAGGCCATCAGCAGCATCAGCATCCGCTTGCGCGGGACCTTGGTGCCGAGCACGGTCATCAGCGGGGCCCCGATGACCACGCCGAGCGCGTAGCCGGTGACCAGCAGGCCTGCCGTGGGGATGGACACCCCGAAATCACCCGCGACCTCGGGCAGCAAGCCCATGATCACGAACTCGGTCGTTCCGATGCCGAAGGCCCCGATCGCGAGGGCCAGAAGCGCGAGAGGCATGGGGGGTACACCTTCCCAAACGGTTGCATGAGCGCTTTGCTTGCTTCAACAATAGTTGCACACGCGGGCTATGCGCAAAAGCTGACTATTGCAGAGGTGCTCTACTCTTGAGTCAGCCGCTCCGGGACGGAGGAGAACGCCATGACAGCGACGGACCCCGCGCTCACCGCTCTTGCCCAGGGCTGGTGCGCCCTTTCTGCGCTGCACGGAAGGATCGAGACGCATATCGAACGCGCCCTGCAGGCGGGGCACGATCTGAGCGTGCGCGAGTACTCCCTGCTCGACGTGCTGAGCCGGCAGCACGACGGTGAAGGCGGTCATCTGCAGATGAAGCAAGTAGCCGACGCGGTCGTCCTCAGCCAGAGCGCCACCACGCGACTGGTGACGCGCCTGGAGGACCGCGGCCTGCTGGCGCGCTACCTGTGCCCCACCGACCGCCGCGGCATCTACACCAACGTCACCGAGGCGGGCCTGCGGCTCTTGGAGGAGGCGCGGCCGACCAACGACGCCGCCCTGCGCGAGGCCCTGGACGAGGCCTCCCGGAGCCCCGAGCTGGCCCCGCTGGTCAGGGTCGTGGAGTCACTGCACGTCCCCGCATAGGGTGCGGCCATGGAAGATCTTGAAATACGGCACGTCACGGCCGATGACCTGCCGGAGATCGTCGCGATGCTCGCCGACGACCCGCTGGGTGCCCACCGCGAGTCGCCTCATGACCTGACCCCGTACCGGACCGCGCTGGAACGCCTCAGCGCCGATGCGAACCAGCATCTCGTCGTCGCCGTGCGCGAAGGCCGCGTGATCGGCACGCTCCAGCTCACGATCATCCCCGGCCTCTCCCATCGAGGGGCGACCCGCGCCCTCATCGAGGCCGTGCGCATCCACGCCGACGAGCGGGGCAGCGGGCTCGGCAGCCGGCTCATCGAGTGGGCGATCGACACCTCCCGTCGGCTCGACTGCCAGATGGTCCAGCTGACCTCCGACAAGTCGCGCATCGACGCTCATCGTTTCTACGAACGGCTGGGCTTCACCGCCTCACATGAGGGCTTCAAGCTGAAGCTGTGACGGCACCTCAGGAGCGGCGACAGGACAAGGTGGTGTGTTTCACGTGAAACACACCACCTCCGGGCCTCCTACTGGCCGATCCCCCGCCACCCTTCCGGGTCCACTCCACCGGGCACGGCACCCTCTGAGTCGTACGGCTGCCGTGTGAAAACGAACGAACCGAGGTCGAGGTGGCTCACGGCCCCGTCCGGGCGCCGCACGAGCCGAAGCAACTCCCCGGCGTAATAGCCCTCCAGGCCCGTCCAGGTGCCGTCACCGTTCGAGCGGAAGCGGGCGCGCCGTCCACCGCCCGTCAGCGGCGCCAGGGCGATGAGCCCGTCGGCAGTCACCCTCAGCCCGAAGGCCTGAGTTCCCCAGTACCACTGTCCCGCCAGCTCCAGGACAGCCGGATCGACCTCGCGCAGTGGCCGCCAGGGCTCGGGGATGCGGGGTTCCGCCTCGGCGACGATCCGCACGAGGTCGGCGCCCACGGCACCCAACAGCGGCCCACTGGTGCAGTTGGCGAGCACCACTGCGGCGGCGTCGTCCTCCACGCTCATGGTGAGGTTGGCCAGGAAGCCGGGCAGCGAACCGGAGTGTCCGACGAGCAGCCTGCCGTGGCGCCGCTGGATCTGCATCCCCAGCCCGTAGGTGGCCCCGTCCAGCACGTCCGCGGCCTCGGCGGGTGCCGACGGAGTACGCATCTCCCGTACCGACTCCGCGCCCAGTACCCGATCGTCTCCCCGGGCCAGGAACGCGGCGAACCGCGCCAGGTCGCCCGTGGTCGACCACAGCTGCCCGGCCGGTGCCATCCGGCCGAGATCCTCCAGCGGTTCGGGAAGCAGCGCGTCGGCCCAGGGATGCACGGCCCAGCCGCCCGCATGCGGCGACCGAGGCTGTGAGCTGGTGCGGTGCAGGCCTAGCGGTTGGAGAATCTCGCTGCGCAGCACCTCTTCCCAGGGGGCGCCGCGGAGTTCCTCGACCAGGGCACCGAGGAGCGTGTAGCCGGGGTTGGAGTAGTGATGCCGCCGGCCGACGGGATGGAGGAGGGGCTGCTCACCAAGCACATCGCTCAGTTCGGGTCGCAAGGAGCCGGGGGTCCGTTCCCACCACGGCGCGGGTGACTCAGCCGCGAGTCCGGCGGTGTGGGCGAGCAGTTCGGCGACCGTGGCCTCTCCGGCGCCCGTGCCCGGCAGATGTTTCTCCAGCGGATCCCCGAGATCGAGCAGCCCTTCGTCACGCAGCCGCATCACCAGTACGGCGGTGAAGGTCTTGGTGATGGACCCGATCCTGTACTGCACATCCTCGTCCGGCCCGTGCCCCTCTACGGAGGTACGCGCCCCGTGCCACACGGCCTGCCCGCCCCGCACGACGGCGGCGACCAGCGAGGGCGCCCGCCCTTCGGCCTGCGCGACGGCGATCCGGTGCAGCAAGGCACGCCGGGTGGCGGGGAGCAGTACGTCCTGCGATGTCGTCATGCACCCAGTCCACCGGCTTCCGCGGCGAGCGTCGAATCCATTACCCGTGACACCGCCCTTTCGCGCCCCGACCTACCCGCCCGACCCCCGCCGGCACGGGGAGAAGCCCCACAGAGAGCCGGACGCGGTCCGTCCCGCCCGGGCGAAGTGATCAGCCAGGGGGCTCAGATCTGGGCCATGTCCACGAAGCGGGAGTAGTGGCCCTGGAAGGCGACCGTGATCGTGGCCGTCGGGCCGTTTCGGTGCTTGGCCACGATCAGGTCGGCCTCACCCGCGCGCGGGGACTCCTTTTCATAGGCGTCCTCACGATGCAGCAGGATGACCATGTCGGCGTCCTGCTCGATCGAACCGGACTCACGCAGGTCGGAGACCATCGGCTTCTTGTCCGTGCGCTGCTCGGGACCACGGTTCAGCTGTGAGAGCGCGATGACCGGGAGCTCCAGCTCCTTCGCGAGCAGCTTGAGATTACGGGACATGTCCGAAACCTCCTGCTGGCGGCTCTCGGCGCGCTTGGAGCCGCCGGACTGCATCAGCTGGAGGTAGTCGATGACGACCAGTTTCAGGTCGTTGCGCTGCTTCAGCCGCCGGCACTTGGCGCGGATCTCCATCATCGACAGGTTCGGGGAGTCGTCGATGTAGAGCGGCGCGGCCGAGACGTCGGGCATGCGGCGGGCGAGCCGGGTCCAGTCCTCGTCCGTCATCGTGCCGGACCGCATGTGGTGCAGGGCGACCCGCGCCTCGGCGGACAGCAGACGCATGGCGATCTCGTTGCGGCCCATTTCGAGCGAGAAGATGACGCTCGGAAGGTTGTTCTTGATCGAGGCGGCCCGCGCGAAGTCCAGCGCGAGGGTCGACTTACCCATGGCGGGCCGGGCCGCGATGACGATCATCTGTCCTGGGTGCAGGCCGTTCGTCAGCGAGTCGAAGTCGGTGAAGCCGGTGGGCACGCCCGTCATCTCGCCGCTGCGCGAACCGATCGCCTCGATCTCGTCGAGGGCGCCTTCCATGATGTCGCCCAGCGGCAGATAGTCCTCGCTGGTGCGCTGCTCGGTGACGGCGTAGATCTCGGCCTGGGCGCGGTTGACGATCTCGTCGACGTCGTCGTCGGCCGCGTATCCCATCTGGGTGATCCGGGTGCCGGCCTCGACCAGGCGACGCAGGACCGCGCGCTCGTGGACGATCTCCGCGTAGTACTCGGCGTTCGCCGCCGTCGGCACCGTCTGCACCAGGGTGTGGAGGTACGACGCACCGCCGACCTTGTTGATCTCGCCGCGCTTGGTGAGTTCCGCCGCGATGGTGATGGGGTCGGCCGGCTCACCCTTGGCATAGACGTCGAGGATCGCCTGGTAGATCGTCTCGTGGGCGGGCTTGTAGAAGTCGTGTCCCTTGAGGACCTCGACGACATCGGCGATGGCGTCCTTGGACAGCAGCATGCCGCCCAGCACCGACTGCTCGGCGTCCAGGTCCTGCGGCGGAACCCGCTCGAAGGACGAACCCGCGCCGTCCCAGCCGCCGTTCTCCCGGCCCCGGTCGTGCTGTTCGTCACGGCCCCGGCCACCGTCGCTTCGTCGACGGGAGGCGGGCAGACGATCGCTGGGCCCGCTGTCGGCCCACGGATCGTCCAAGGGCTCGGAAATGCTCACCGAGCCACCTCCTCCCGTCCGCACAGCGGACCTCGCCGTGTCCTCTTTGTACGGCACGGCACTGACAAGTAAGAGGCCCAACTCCGGTTCTCCTGCGTCGGATTTGTGACGGTTCCGAGGTCACGGGAAAGAGGCTGCCAGGGCCTGGGAAAGGAGTGGGCGCCGGACCACGGTAGGCCCGTCGGCACCGTCAGCCAATCTGGTTATCCACAGGCCATGTGGACGACCGCCCCGATGCTGTGGAGAACTCCCCGAAACCTGTGCACGAGCCGGTGGACAGCCCTGTGAACAAGCCCTCCCTCTCGATCAAGAGAGGGCTGTGACCTGCACCTTCACCGTCCACGGGTTGTGCAGAAGAAAAACTTCCCCAGTCGGCCCAAGATCGCTTCGAACGGTGCGCGAAAGGACACGACCCTCGACGGGAGGTAAGGGTCACATCTGTCTTGCATCGCTTACCTGTGGACGATTAGATTGGTGCTCATGACACAGGCTCCCGCGACACCGAAGGCCGCCACCCGACGGCACGACCGAGAAATCGTCGCGCTGGCGGTCCCTGCCTTCGGTGCGCTCATCGCCGAGCCCCTGTTCGTGATGGCCGACAGTGCCATCGTCGGCCATCTGGGAACCGCTCAACTGGCCGGCCTCGGCATCGCCTCGGCCCTTCTCACCACCGCCGTGAGTGTGTTCGTCTTCCTCGCCTACGCCACCACAGCCGCCGTGGCCCGCCGCGTCGGCGCCGGTGATCTCCCGGCGGCCATCCGGCAGGGTATGGACGGCATCTGGCTCGCGCTGCTGCTCGGGATCGCCGTCATCGCCGTCGCCCTTCCGCTGGCTCCGGGCATCGTGGACCTCTTCGGTGCCTCCAGCACCGCGGCCCCCTACGCCACGACCTATCTGCGCATCTCCTCACTGGGCATCCCGGCCATGCTCATCGTCCTGGCCGCGACAGGGGTACTGCGGGGGCTGCAGGACACCCGGACTCCGCTCTACGTCGCCATCGCGGGATTCTTCGCCAACGGCGTTCTCAACGGCGTCCTCGTCTACGGCGCCGGTCTGGGCATCGCGGGTTCCGCCTGGGGCACGGTCATCGCACAGTGCGGCATGGCTGCCGTCTACCTGGTCGTCGTCGTACGCGGCGCTCGCCGGTACGGCGCTTCACTCCGCCCGGACTCCGCCGGTATCCGGGCCTCCGCACAGGCAGGAGTGCCCCTCCTGGTCCGCACGCTGTCCCTGCGAGCGGTCCTCATGATCGCCACCGCGGTCGCCGCACGCCTTGGGGACGCCGACATCGCCGCCCACCAGATCATCCTCTCCCTGTGGAGCCTCCTGGCCTTCGCTCTCGACGCCATCGCGATCGCGGGGCAGGCCATCATCGGCCGCTATCTCGGCGCCGACGATGCGCAGGGCGCCCGTGACGCCTGCCGCCGCATGGTCCAGTGGGGCATCGCGACCGGCGTGGTGCTCGGCCTGCTCGTGGTCGCCGCCCGGCCGCTCTTCCTGCCTCTGTTCACCAGCGACTCGGTGGTCAAGAGCGCGGCACTGCCCGCACTGCTGATGGTGGCGCTGTCGCAGCCCATCTGCGGGATCGTCTTCGTCCTGGACGGCGTTCTGATGGGCGCGGGCGACGGACCGTACCTGGCCTGGGCCATGGTCGTCACTCTGGCGGTGTTCGCCCCGGTGGCGCTGCTCATCCCCACGTTCGGCGGGGGCCTCACCGCGGTCTGGGCGGCGATGATGCTGATGATGACGGTGCGCATGCTGACACTGTGGCTGCGCGCCCGCTCCGGCCGCTGGATCGTAACGGGCGCGGCCCGCTGACGTTTCACGTGAAACAGCCGCGGGATCGCCCCCGGCAGTGCGCAACAGGATCACCACGGCAGTGTCCGGCGGTACCAAAAGGGGCCGCACCCACAGGGTGCGGCCCCTTTCAGTTGCTCAAGCGAGCGCAGCGATCAGGCTGCGACGACCTCGACGTTGACCTTGGCGGCAACCTCGGGGTGCAGACGCACGGACGTCTCGTGGGCGCCCAGGGTCTTGATCGGAGCGGACAGCTCGATGCGGCGCTTGTCGACCTCGGGGCCACCGGAAGCCTTGATCGCCGAAGCGACGTCGGCCGGGGTGACGGAACCGAAGAGACGGCCGGCCTCGCCGGAGCGAACGGCCAGGCGCACCTTGACGCCCTCGAGCTGGGCCTTCACAGCGTTGGCCTGCTCGATGGTCTGGATCTCGTGGATCTTGCGAGCACGACGGATCTGCTCGACGTCCTTCTCGCCACCCTTGGTCCAGCGGATAGCGAACTTCCGCGGGATCAGGTAGTTGCGAGCGTAACCGTCCTTGACGTCGATGACGTCGCCCGCGGCACCGAGGCCGGAGACCTCGTGGGTGAGGATGATCTTCATGTTTCGGTCACCCTTCCCTTATCGCGCGGTGGACGTGTAGGGCAGCAGCGCCATCTCACGGCTGTTCTTCACGGCCGTGGCGACGTCACGCTGGTGCTGCGTGCAGTTGCCGGTCACGCGGCGGGCACGGATCTTGCCGCGGTCGGAAATGAACTTCCGCAGCATGTTCGTGTCCTTGTAGTCCACGTACGTGACCTTGTCCTTGCAGAATGCGCAGACCTTCTTCTTCGGCTTGCGCACAGGCGGCTTCGCCATGGTGTATCTCCTGTGTGATCAAGAAGTGTGGGTACGACCCGCCCTCGGCCCTGAGGCCTAGAAGGGGGGCTCGTCCGAGTAGCCGCCGCCACCGCCGCCGGAGCTGCCGCCCCAGCCGCCGCCACCCTGGTTGCCGCCGGCGGGAGCACCGCCGGTCGCCCAGGGGTCGTCGGCCGGCGCGCCGCCGCCCTGCTGGCCGCCACCGGAGCCACCGCCCCAGCCGCCGCCACCCTGGCTGCCGCCCTGGCCGCCACCGCCGCCGTAACCGCCCTGGCCACCGCGAGCGCCACCGGCGGTCTTGGTGACCTTGGCCGTGGCGTTGCGCAGGCTGGGGCCGACTTCGTCGACGTCCAGTTCGTAGACCGTGCGCTTGACGCCCTCACGGTCCTCGTAGGACCGCTGCTTCAGCCGGCCCTGCACGATGACGCGCATGCCTCGCTGGAGCGACTCGGCGACGTTCTCCGCCGCCTGTCGCCAGACCGAGCAGGTCAGGAAGAGGCTTTCGCCGTCCTTCCACTCGTTCGTCTGGCGGTCGAAAGTGCGGGGAGTGGACGCGACGCGGAACTTCGCGACCGCCGCACCGGACGGGGTGAAGCGCAGCTCGGGGTCGTCGACAAGATTGCCGATGACCGTGATGACGGTCTCGCCTGCCATGGGGGAACCTCTCGGCGGGTTTGCTGCTGGCTGCTTGGTGCTGCTACTCGGATCCCGAGATCAGCTGAGCGGAAGAGCTCAGTGCATCTCGGGGCGGAGGACCTTGGTCCGGAGGACCGACTCGTTCAGGTTCATCTGGCGGTCGAGCTCCTTGACGACCGCAGGCTCGGCCTGCAGGTCGATGACCGAGTAGATGCCCTCGGGCTTCTTCTTGATCTCGTAGGCGAGACGACGACGGCCCCAGGTGTCGACCTTCTCAACCTTGCCGCCGCCGTCGCGGACGACAGACATGAAGTTCTCGATCAGCGGGGAGACAGCGCGCTCCTCGAGATCGGGGTCGAGGATGACCATCACTTCGTAGTGACGCATGTGGAACCCACCTCCTTTGGACTCAGCGGCCACGGTCGTTCCGTGGCAGGAGGGTCGTGATGCGTACGCAACGGTATCGGCCGCCACTGACAACCGGGGTTCCCGTGGGGATCCCGGCAGCATGGCCCCCGAGCGAGCTGGGGGGCCTGGGCAGACACCGGTGCAGACGGTACAGACTACCCGCACACCCGCTTCCGGTTGAAATCCTGCCCCGAGGGCCGTCAGTCTGTACACGTCGGGTGTGTACGGCGCTACGATGCGCCGCCTTCCGCAGGAGGTGCCCTATGGCACAGGCATTGCAGCCCAATTCCGCCGGATCTCTCTTCGCCACGGACGGCAAGCCCCATCCGCTCGAGGACGGCCTCATGGCCGTGACGCTCGTGCTGGGCCTGCTGGCCTTCATCACCTCGTTCTTCCACGGCCTTCACCTGCTGACGTCCTGGGCCGGTCTCGTGGCCCTCGTCGTCGGCATCTACGGACAGTGGATCTCGGTGACCACGCGAGAGCGCTTCGGTCTCATCCTGGGACTCGGTGCCGCGGGGGTGGGTTTCCTGATCGGCATGGCACACGGCGGGCTCTTCGGCGGTCTCATCGGCAGCTAAGAGCCGTACGCCCAGTCGGGGCGCCCGCAGGGCGCAGTAGGCTTCGGCGCGAGAGCCGGAGCCCCTGTACCCATGGGGACACACCAGCCCGAGGAGCGCCCCGACATGAGCCTGACCCTGAGGACCATCAGCCGCGAGCAACATCTGGCCTACATCCAGAGCCTGCCCTCGGCCAGCCACATGCAGGTCCCGGCATGGGCCGATGTGAAGGCGGAGTGGCGCTCGGAGAACCTCGGCTGGTTCGACGACCGCACCGGCCAGATGGTCGGCGCGGGCATGGTCCTCTACCGGCAGCTGCCCAAGATCAAGCGGTACCTCGCCTATCTGCCCGAGGGCCCGGTCATCAACTGGTACGCGCCGAACCTGGACGACTGGATCCAGCCGATGCTGGCCCACCTCAAGCAGCAGGGCGCCTTCTCCGTGAAGATGGGCCCGCCGGTGATCATCCGGCGCTGGAACGCCGAGACCATCAAGAAGGGCATCCAGGACCCGGACGTCAAGCGCCTGCGCGACCTGGAGGCCGACTTCATCGAGCCGCGTGCCTTCGAGGTGGCCGACAAGCTGCGCCGTATGGGCTGGCAGCAGGGGGAGGACGGCGGCGCCGGCTTCGGTGACGTCCAGCCCCGCTACGTCTACCAGGTGCCGCTCGCCAACCGCTCCCTGGAAGAGGTCCACAAGAACTTCAACCAGCTGTGGCGCCGCAACATCAAGAAGGCCGAGAAGGCCGGCGTCGAGGTCGTCCAGGGCGGCTACCAGGACCTCGCCGAGTGGCAGCGGCTGTACGAGATCACGGCCGTGCGCGACCACTTCCGGCCGCGCCCGCTGTCGTACTTCCAGCGCATGTGGACGGCCCTCAACAGCGAGGACCCCAACCGCATGCGGCTGTACTTCGCCCGCCACAACGGGGTGAACCTCTCCGCGGCGACGATGCTGATCGTCGGCGGGCACGTCTGGTACTCCTACGGCGCCTCCGACAACATCGGCCGTGAGGTCCGCCCCTCGAACGCGATGCAGTGGCGGATGCTGTGCGACGCCTACGCGCTCGGCGCGACCGTCTACGACCTGCGCGGCATCTCCGACTCGCTGGACGAGACGGACCACCTGTTCGGCCTGATCCAGTTCAAGGTCGGCACCGGCGGGCAGGCCGCCGAGTACCTCGGTGAGTGGGACTTCCCGCTGAACAAGCTGCTCCACAAGGCGCTCGACATCTACATGTCGCGCCGCTGAGCCGCGGGCGTTTGATTCCATAGCGTTCACAGCTTCCACAGCTCCGATACACCGCAGCCACGAGAAAGGTCCCAGGTCCGGCCATGGCGCTCACGCTCTACGTCGACACCGCGCGCTGGCGTGCGCACCACAAGCACGTGCAGGAGCAGTTCCCGGGCCTCGTCCCGGTCTGCAAGGGCAACGGCTACGGCTTCGGACACGAGCGGCTGGCCGAGGAGGCCACCCGGCTCGGTGCGGAGCTGCTCGCCGTCGGCACCACGTACGAGGCCGCGCGCATCAAGGACTTCTTCGGCGGTGACCTGCTGGTGCTGACGCCGTACCGGCGTGGGGAGGAGCCCGTGCCGCTGCCCGACCGGGTGGTCCGCTCCGTGTCGTCGATCGACGGCGTGTACGGCCTCGTCGGCGCCCGCGTCGTCATCGAGGTGATGTCCTCGATGAAGCGGCACGGCATCAGCGAGCAGGACCTGCCACAGCTGCACCAGGCCATCGAGAACGTCCGCCTGGAGGGCTTCGCGATCCATCTGCCGCTGGACCGCACCGACGGCTCGGACGCCGTCGAGGAGGTCATCGGCTGGATGGACCGCCTGCGCGCGGCCCGGCTGCCGCTGCACACCATGTTCGTCAGCCACCTGAAGGCCGACGAACTCGTCCGGCTCCAGCAGCAGTTCCCGCAGACCCGGTTCCGCGCCCGCATCGGCACGCGGCTGTGGCTGGGGGACCACGACGCGACCGAGTACCGCGGCGCCGTCCTGGACGTGACACGCGTGACCAAGGGCGACCGCTTCGGCTACCGCCAGCAGAAGGCCGCCTCGGACGGCTACCTGGTGGTCGTGGCGGGCGGCACGTCGCACGGGGTGGGCCTGGAGGCTCCGAAGGCCCTGCACGGCGTCATGCCGCGCGCCAAGGGCGTCGCACGGGCCGGCCTCGCCACGGTCAACCGGAACCTTTCTCCGTTCGTCTGGGGCGGCAAGCAGCGCTGGTTCGCCGAGCCGCCGCACATGCAGGTGTCGATCCTGTTCGTGCCGTCGGACGCCCCGGAGCCGAAGGTCGGTGACGAGCTGGTCGCCCATCTGCGGCACACCACCACGCAGTTCGACCGGATCATGGACCGCTAGACCGGCCCGGAGCACACCGCCGGGACGATGAAAAGGCCGTACACGCATCGCTCGTGTACGGCCTTCTTCCTTGCCCGCCGGTCCGTCCCGGGACTGTTCGCTCAGAGCGAACGGCCCTCGAGGGGCAGCTGAGCGGGCTTGCCCCAGTCCACCTGAGGCCCGTCGAACTGGGCGGCGTGCCGTGGCGGATGGGCCGCGGCGCCGAGCACGAAGGCGTCCTCCGCGCCGTCGAGCACCCCGCCCGAGGGGTCGTCGTCGCCCGACCGGCGCACCACGTCGCGCTCCGGCATGAGGATGTCCCGTACGACGACGGCGCACAGGTACAGCGTGCCCGCCAGGTGCAGCACGATCGCCCACTGGTAGCCGTGCGTCGGCAGGCCCTTGTGGGCGTCTCCGCTGGTCGTGTAGGCGAGGTACAGCCAGATGCCCAGGAAGTAGCCCACCTCGCAGGCCTGCCAGATCAGGAAGTCCCGCCACTTGGGCCGGGCGAGGACCGCCAGCGGCACCAGCCACAGGACGTACTGCGGGGAGTAGACCTTGTTCGTGAGGACGAAGGCCGCCACCATCAGGAAGGCCAGCTGGGCGAAGCGCGGCCGGCGTGGGGCGGTGAACGTCAGCGCGCCGATGCCGAGGAAGCACAGCACCACCAGCACCGAGGCCGCGGTGTTCACGAAGTCGATGGAGGGCGGATTGCCGGAGTTCTGCGCCCAGATCAGCCAGAAGGAGCCGAAGTCGACGCCGCGCTCCTTGCTGAAGGTGTAGAACTTCGCCCAGCCCTCGCGGATGTGGAAGCCCGTCGCGTCATGCGCGATCATCACCGGCAGGTTCACCACGAGCCAGGCGACCACCGCGCCGGCCGCGGCCTGGAAGAACGCGCGCCACTTGCCCGCCCGCCAGCACAGCAGGAGCAGCGGACCGAGCAGCAGGGCCGGGTAGAGCTTGGCGGCCGTGGCCAGCCCCAGCAGGATGCCGAAGGCGAGCGCCCGGCCCCGTGACCACATCAGCATCGCTGCGGCCGTGAGAGCGACCGCGAAGAGGTCCCAGTTGATGGTGGCCGTCAGCGCGAAGGCGGGCGCGAGGGCGACCAGCAGGCCGTCCCAGGGCCGCCGGCGGTGGGTGCGGGCCACGCAGACGGCGATGACGGCAGCGCACACCATCAGCATTCCGGCGTTGACGAACCAGTACCACTGCTCCTGGTGCTGGATGCTGCCGCTGTGCGGGGTCAGCCAGGAGGCGACCTCCATGAACACGCCGGTCAGGACCGGGTATTCCAGGTAGCCCATGCCGCCGGAGAGGTCGTTGGGGAGCTTGTCGAAGTACGGCACGAGATGGTCGGCGAACCCGCGGCCCTGGTAGAGGTGCGGGATGTCCGAATAGCAGGCGTGCGTGTACTGGCTGCTCGCGCCGAAGAACCAGGCGCCGTCGTAGCAGGGCGCCTTCTGGACCAGCCCGAGCGCGAACATGCCGATCGCCACGAGTGCGACGACCCGCACGGGGGTCCACCAGGAGGCCGTGGGCAGGGCGCGCCGGCCGAGGGGACCGCCGATCAGCTCACTGCCGGCCGCGGCGATCTCGTCCTCCCTGGTCGGCTGCACCGGGTCCGGCTCGTCTACGCGCGCGGGCGTCGTCTCTGCACTGGACATGGCGCACATCCTGCCGTACGCGCCCGAGCACCGCCGCCCGCACTCCTCGATGCCGGATATCGCCGGACGCGAAAGGCCCGCGACGGCCCCCGGTGCCCGCGACGGGTCCCGGTGCTGCGCGGGGGGCCCGGTGCTGCGCGGCAGCCGTCCCTCGGTGGCCGCGGTCGTTCCCGGGCAGTCGGCAGCGCTCTGGGGGCCCGGCGGCCGTTCCCGGGCAGTCGGCAGCCCTTCCTGGGCGGTCCTCGGCCGTCCCCGGGCAGTCGGCAGCCGTCCCTGCGCGGTCCTCGGCCGCCCTGGGCCGTCCTCAGCCGTTCGCCGGCGTCGGCAGCCGTGTCCGCAGCGCACGGAAGAAGGACGGGCCCCGGATCGATCCGGGGCCCGTCCTTGGTGCCGTACCCGTACTGCCGCGGTCAGGGCGCTATCCGGTCTGGCCGCCGAAGAAGCCGCCGCCGTTGCCGTTTCCGCGCGTGGAACCGGGCCCGGTCGGGTCCGAGAGGGACGGGGACGGGGAAGGACCTCCGTCCGTGCCGCCGTTCCCGTTGCCGCCGTTCCCGTTGCCGCCGTTCCCGTTGCCGCCGTTCCCGTTGCCGCCGTTGTCGCACCCGAAGAAGCCACAGGTGTTGCTGGCCGAAGGCGACGGGGTGATGTCGGACACGCTCGGCGAAGGACTCGGCGAGGGACTCGTGGTCTCGCTCGGCGTGACCGACGGGGTGGGCGACGGGCTCGGCTCGGCGTTCAGGACCTTGCCGATGGGCACCGCGGGCGGGAACGGCACCGCGGGCGTGCCCTGCAGCGCCTGCGCCATGTAGTCGTGCCAGATCTCGGCCGGGAACGAGGCGCCGTGGATCTTCTCCTGACCACCCGTCCCGTACATCTCCAGGAACTTGCGGTTCTTGTTGCTCGCGTTGTCGTCCATCCGGAACATGCTGATCGCGGTGGACAGCTGCGGGGTGTACCCGACGAACCAGGCCGACTTGTTGCCGTCGGTCGTACCGGTCTTGCCGGCCACCTCACGTCCCGGCAGCTGGGCGGCGGTGCCCGTGCCCTTGTCCACCACGGTCTTCAGGACGTCGGTGACGTTGTCGGCCACCTCCGGCGTGAAGACCTCCTTGGCATCCGACTTGTGGGTGTAGATCGTGCCGTCCCTGCCCTTGACCTCGCTCACGGAGAACGGGTCGTTCTGCCGGCCGCTGGCCGCGAACGTGCCGTACGCGCCGGCCATGCGGATCGCGCTCGGGTCGGAGGTGCCGATCGAGAAGGACGGATAGTCGGCGCTGGCCAGGCTCCCCTTGAGGATGCCCGCGTCCATGGCGCTCTCCTTGACCTTGTCCAGACCGACGTCCATGCCCAGCTGGACGTAGGCGGTGTTGACCGAGAGCCGCATCGCCTCACGCAGGTCGATCTTGTAGCCGGGCGGGCTGCCGACGGACTCGTTGCCGTCGTTGGTCTGCAGCCACTCCTTGCCCTCCTTGTCGGTCCAGACCGACCCGTCGTACAGCTTGATCCGGAGCTTGTTCTTGCCGGAATAGAGGCTCCGGGGCGAGGCGACGGTGCGCTCGTCCTGCGCCTGCGAGGGGCCGAGCGCGGGATTGCGCACGCCCCACTTCATCGCCGCAGCCAGCACGAACGGCTTGAAGGTCGAGCCCACCTGGGCGCCCGTCGCGTCGGCGTTGTCGGTGAAGTGCTTGGTCGCGTCCTCACCGCCGTAGATGGCCCGGATGGCGCCCGTCTTGGGATCCACGGACGCGCCGCCGAACTGGACGTACTTGTCGGTCTCCGGACGCTGGCCGGGCTTGATGTTCGCCTTCCGGACCTTCTGGACGGCCTTCTCCAGCTGGCTGACCTTCTTCTTGTCGAAGGTCGTCCTGATCGTGTAGCCGCCAAGCTGCAGCTTCTCCGCGGTGACGTGGGTCTTGTCGCTGTTGTTGACCAGGTAGGCCTTGGCGAGGTCGACCAGATAGCCGACCTGACCGCTCAGCCGGCTGTTCGAACGCGGGCTCTGGACCTTGGGGAGCGTCGTGTACTTGGCCCGCTCCTGGGCACTCAGGTGGCCGTACCGGACCATCTTGTCCAGCGTGTCCTGCATCTGCCTCGTCGCCCGCCGGGTGTTCGCCTCCGCGGTGGCGGCGGGGTCGAGCGACGTGGCGCCCGCGGGGTCGTAGTACGTGGCGCCCTTGACCATCGCCGCGAGGAAGGCGCACTGACCCGGGTTCAGGTCCTTGGCCTCCTCGTTGAAGTACGCCCGCGCGGCCGCCTGGATGCCGTAGGCACCTCGGCCGAAGTACGCCGAGTTCAGGTAGCCGGCCATGATCTCGTCCTTGTGGACCGTGGCACCGACCTTGATGGAGACGAAGATCTCCTGGAACTTCCGGGAGAGGGTCTGCGACTGGTCGTCCAGCATCGCGTTCTTGACGTACTGCTGGGTGATGGTGGAGCCACCCTGCGTCTGTCCGCCCCGGGCCATGTTGAAGACGGCGCGGGCGATGCCCTTCGGGTCGATACCGCTGTCGGTCTCGAAGGTCTTGTTCTCCTGGGAGATCACGGCGTACCGCATCGCCCTGGGGATCTCCGAGTAGTTGATGATCTGGCGGTTGACCTCACCGCCCGTGGCGACCATCACCGATCCGTCGGACCACTCGAAGACGTTGTTCTGCGCTGTGGCGGTCTTGGCGACGACCGGCACGCTCACCATCGCGTACCCGATGCCCGCCACGGCCACCAGGCTGCCGAGGAAGGCGATGAACGTGCCGGTGACGAGCTTCCACGACGGCATCCAGCGGCGCCATCCGTACTTGCCGCTGCGGGGGTAGTCGATGAAGCGCTTCTTGGCCGGTGCGGCCGTGCGACTCCCTCCCCGACCGGGGCCGGTCGGCCCCCCAGGCCCTCTGCGGCGGCCGCCGCCGCTTCTCTGCGCGGCTCGCCGGGCCTCGGCACGGCCGCCGGGTGCCGACCCCTGAGCGCTCGGCCCGGAGCCCGGCCCAGTGGGTTCGGCAAAGGATCCGGTGGCGCCTCGCGGTGCCGCACGGCGACCGGAGGACGAGCCGGACTGACCGCGTCGGGCCGCGGCACGTCCGCCTCCCTGCGGCTGCTGCGGTTTGCGACGGTGCTCGCTCATCGAACGATTACTCCTCGGGCAGGCGCACCCGTGCGCGCCTGGAACGGCGGCTGGTTTCCGGTCCCCCCGAAGTACGGATGTGGTCGGTCCTGCATTCACCCGTACTGCACCGGGGACGATGACGCTCTCCGGGCGCCACTTGGTTCCCGGTGGTGTGCATGCCGCACAGACTACGCACCGCCAAAACCCCCCGATCCTTGAAGTTCACCCCAAAACAGGCAACTTGCCTCGTATGAATCGGTGATGTGATTCCGTTCACCGCCTCCCCTCTTGTCGCACGCGGAGGGCCGTTCTATCGTCTTGATGTATCGAGTCGATACATCAGCGCGAGATAAAGACGCTGAGCGAACTGCGAGACCTGCGGGGTTCGCCTGCGGGACGAGGGGAGGCGATGATGAGCCGGCGCTCCGGCATCCTCGAGTTCGCCGTGCTCGGCCTGCTCCGCGAGTCCCCGATGCACGGCTACGAGCTGCGCAAACGACTCAACACTTCACTGGGTGTGTTCCGTGCGTTCAGCTACGGGACGCTGTACCCCTGCCTCAAGACGCTGGTCACCAACGGCTGGTTGATCGAGGAACCCGGAAACACCCACGAGGACGCCCTCGCCGCGCCACTCGCCGGCCGCCGCGCCAAGATCGTCTACCGGTTGACGGCGGAGGGCAAGGAGCACTTCGAGGAACTGCTCTCGCAGACCGGCCCCGACGCCTACGAGGACGAGCACTTCGCCGCACGCTTCGCCTTCTTCGGGCAGACGTCGCGCGATGTACGCATGCGCGTCCTGGAGGGCCGGCGCAGCCGCCTGGAGGAGCGCCTGGAGAAGATGCGCGCCTCTCTGGCACGCACGCGTGAGCGCCTCGACGACTACACCCTCGAGCTTCAGCGCCACGGTATGGAGTCCGTGGAGCGCGAAGTGCGCTGGCTGAACGAGCTCATCGAGAGCGAGCGGGCCGGGCGGGACCTGAGAGGTTCGGCGTCCGGGGAGTCCGCTCAGCAGGACACGACCACTGGATCGACGGGCGGCCTGCCCCGTCCCGGGGACACCCCCCGGGCGGATACGCCCGACGACACCGCCACGTGAGGCCCAGTCAGGGCCTCACTCGTACACACAGGGAGCAACCGGAATGGGTTCGGTTCGCGTAGCCATCGTCGGCGTGGGCAACTGCGCGGCGTCGCTGGTGCAGGGAGTCGAGTACTACAAGGACGCCGACCCGGCGGCCAAGGTCCCCGGCCTGATGCACGTGCAGTTCGGTGACTACCACGTGCGTGACGTCGAGTTCGTCGCCGCGTTCGACGTCGACGCCAAGAAGGTCGGCCTCGACCTCGCGGACGCCATCGGCGCCTCCGAGAACAACACCATCAAGATCTGCGACGTGCCCAGCACCGGTGTCACCGTGCAGCGCGGCCACACCCTCGACGGCCTCGGCAAGTACTACCGCCAGACCATCGAGGAGTCCGACGCCGAGCCGGTCGACATCGTCCAGATCCTGAAGGACAAGCAGGTCGACGTCCTGGTCTGCTACCTCCCGGTGGGCTCCGAGGACGCGGCGAAGTACTACGCCCAGTGCGCCATCGACGCCAAGGTCGCCTTCGTCAACGCCCTCCCGGTCTTCATCGCCGGTACCAAGGAGTGGGCGGACAAGTTCACCGAGGCCGGTGTGCCGATCGTCGGTGACGACATCAAGTCCCAGGTCGGTGCCACCATCACGCACCGCGTCATGGCGAAGCTCTTCGAGGACCGGGGTGTCATCCTCGACCGCACGATGCAGCTGAACGTCGGCGGCAACATGGACTTCAAGAACATGCTCGAGCGCGAGCGCCTGGAGTCCAAGAAGATCTCCAAGACGCAGGCCGTCACCTCCCAGATTCCCGACCGGGACCTCGGCGAGAAGAACGTCCACATCGGCCCGTCCGACTACGTGGCCTGGCTGGACGACCGCAAGTGGGCCTACGTCCGCCTCGAGGGCCGCGCCTTCGGTGACGTTCCGCTGAACCTGGAGTACAAGCTCGAGGTCTGGGACTCCCCGAACTCCGCGGGTGTCATCATCGACGCCCTGCGCGCGGCGAAGATCGCCAAGGACCGCGGCATCGGTGGCCCGATCCTGTCGGCGTCGTCGTACTTCATGAAGTCCCCGCCGGTCCAGTACTTCGACGACGTGGCCCGCGAGAACGTCGAGAAGTTCATCCGCGGTGAGGTCGAGCGCTAAAGCGCGGACCTCCGCCGCTCGCACGAGAGCGCTCCTGCCAGGGCTGTGAGGGTCCCCGGGTCTCCCGACCCGGGGACCCTCCGCATGAGTGAGGGTGTGATCCATGCCCATCGTCGGTGACCTGCGCGTCCTGCTGCGCATACGGAACTTCCGACGCCTGCTCCACGTCCGCCTGCTGTCCCAGGGTGCCGACGGCGTCTACCAGGTCGCTCTCGCCGCCTACGTCGTCTTCTCCCCGGAGAAGCAGACCTCGCCCACCGCGATCGCCTCGGCGATGGCGGTCCTGCTGCTCCCCTACTCCGTGGTCGGACCGTTCGCGGGTGTCCTGCTGGACCGCTGGAGCCGCCGGCAGGTCTTCGTCCACGGCAATCTGCTGCGTGCCCTGCTGGCCGTGGCCACCGCCGCCCTGATGGCCGCCCCCGTCCCGGACTGGCTCTTCTACGTCTCCGCACTGTGCGTCACGGCCGTCAACCGCTTCGTCCTCGCCGGTCTGTCCGCCGCCCTGCCCCGCGTGGTCGACGACGAACGCCTGGTGCTGGCCAACTCCCTGTCACCGACGGCCGGCACCCTCGCCGCGACCGTCGGCGGCGGTCTTGCCTTCCTCGTACGCATGATGGGGTCGGAATCCGATACCACGGTGGTGTTGCTGGGGGCGTTCTTCTATCTGTGTGCGGGCCTCGCCTCCCTGAGTCTGGCTCCCACACTCCTCGGCCCCGACCGGCAGCCGACACGGCCGCGCCTGGGGACCGCGCTCGCCGACACCACCCGTGATCTGGTCGCGGCCGTCCGGCACCTGGCCGCACCCGAGCGTGGAGAAGCGGCCTGGGCGCTGGCCGCCATGACGGCGATGCGCTTCTGCTACGGCGCGCTCCTCGTCCTCCTGCTCATGCTGTGCCGCTACGCCCTGGCGGACGGCGCCGAGGAGGGACTGCGGTTGCTGGGCCCGGCGCTCGCACTGTCCGGTGCCGGATTCTTCGCCGCGGCCGTGGTGACGCCCTGGGCTGCGGGCCGTCTGGGCCCCGGCCGCTGGATCGTGGTGTGCTCCGGTGCGGCCGCGGTGCTGGAACCCGCCCTGGGTCTTCCATTCGCCGCCGGGCCTCTTTTCGCCGCCGCCTTCTTTCTGGGCCTGATCACCCAGGGGGCCAAGATCGCCACCGACACGCTCGTGCAGTCCTGTGTCGATGACGGCTTCCGCGGCCGGATCTTCTCCGTGTACGACGTCCTCTTCAACGTGTCATTCGTCGCCGCGGCGGGAGTGGCGGCCCTGATCCTCCCGCCGGACGGCCGCTCGGTCGTTCTGGTGGTTCTCGTCGCCGTGATCTACGGCGGGGTCGCCACAACCCTGGCCCGCGTCGAGCGACGGGTGAGGCAAGCGACGACGTGACGGGCGCAGGAGCAGAGGCGGACCGAGAAAGAAGAGACTGACGAAGACAGCAGGGGCGATGTTTCACGTGAAACATCGCCCCTGCTGTCCGGTCCGGGCGCGTGTTTCACGTGAAACATCGCCCGCGTCCAGACCGGCTCAGTTCTGCTCGGCCCACCATTCCTTGAGGGCGGCTACCGCAGCGTCATGCTCCATGGGCCCGTTCTCCAGACGCAGCTCCAGCATGTGCTTGTACGCCTGGCCGACGACCGGACCCGGTCCGACGTCGAGGATCTGCATGATCTCGTTACCGTCGAGATCCGGGCGGATCGCGTCCAGCTCCTCTTTCTCCTGGAGCTCGGCGATGCGCTCTTCCAGGCCGTCGTAGGCCCGGGACAGCGCGGCCGCCTTCCGCTTGTTGCGCGTGGTGCAGTCGGAGCGGGTCAGCTTGTGCAGGCGCACCAGCAGCGGACCGGCATCACGGACATAGCGCCGGACCGCGGAGTCGGTCCATTCCCCGGTGCCGTAGCCGTGGAAGCGCAGGTGAAGTTCGACGAGCCGTGCGACGTCCTTCACCAGCTCGTTGGAGTACTTCAACGCGGTCATGCGCTTCTTGGTCATCTTGGCGCCGACCACCTCGTGGTGGTGGAACGAGACCCGGCCGTCGCTCTCGAAACGGCGTGTGCGCGGTTTGCCGATGTCGTGCAGCAGGGCGGCGAGCCGGAGCACGAGGTCCGGCCCCTCCTCCTCCAGGGCGATGGCCTGCTCCAGGACGATCAGCGAGTGCTCGTAGACGTCCTTGTGCCGGTGGTGTTCGTCACTCTCCAGCCGCAGCGCCGGCAGCTCGGGCAGCACATGATCAGCGAGCCCGGTGCCGACGAGCAGCATCAGCCCCTTCCGCGGGTGCGCGGAGAGAATCAGCTTGTTCAGCTCGTCCCGGACCCGCTCGGCGGAGACGATCTCGATGCGGCCGGCCATATCCGTCATGGCCGTGACGACCTCGGAAGCGACCTCGAAGTCCAGCTGGCCGGCGAACCGGGCAGCCCGCATCATCCGCAGAGGGTCGTCCGAGAAGGACTCCTCGGGTGTGCCCGGCGTACGCAGCACACGGGCCGCGAGGTCCTCCAGGCCCCCGTGGGGGTCGATGAACTCCTTCTCCGGCAGCGCCACGGCCATCGCGTTGACGGTGAAGTCACGCCGGACCAGGTCCTCCTCGATGGAGTTTCCGTACGCCACCTCGGGCTTGCGGGAGGTGCGGTCGTAGGCCTCCGACCGGTAGGTGGTGATCTCGATCTGGTAGCCGCCCTTGTGCGCGCCCACGGTGCCGAAGGCGATCCCCACCTCCCAGACCGAGTCCGCCCACGGCCGGATGATCTTCAGTACGTCCTCGGGGCGGGCGTCCGTGGTGAAGTCCAGGTCGTTGCCGAGCCGGCCGAGCAACGCGTCACGGACCGATCCGCCGACCAGGGCGAGAGAGAACCCGGCCTCCTGGAATCGGAGGGCGAGATCGTCGGCAACCGGGGCCACCCGCAGCAGTTCGGCGACCGCGCGCTGCTGCGCCTGACTCAGGGCAGAGGGAGTGTCTTCGTTGGGGTTCGGCACAACAGAAAAGGGTACGTGCCCCGCGCGCCGGCGGGCGCCCCGATTAAGGCCGCCCACACGTACCGGGCATACCAGCACAAGCCCTGTGCTTACGCCGTAAGGACGCTCTTCCCCCGATACTGCATATAGAGGACGGGTCACCGTTGTCTCTCGATCTTGTGGAGGAGACCGCGGCACTTCCCCTCGACGCGCATCGTTACCATGCGTGGACGCACATTCCGACGACCACTGACGACGACGAGGGACGGGCGAGCGCGTGGCCGAGGCGGCTGACTTCCAGGGGACCAGTGCCTCACCTGCCCGCCGGTGGCTGCGGCGCACCGGCACACTGCTCGCGGGTGCGCCCCTGCTGGCCGGACTGCTCCAGCTGCCCGCCGCAGGCCCCGCCCAGGCAGCGTCCTCGGACACGGTGTCCGTCTCCCTGGACTCGCTCACCCCCAACGCCCCGAGCGACGGAGACACCCTGACCGTCTCCGGCACGGTGACCAACAACGGCAAGCAGACCGTCACCGGCGCCCACGTGGACCTCCGGGTGGGCCCTCAGCTGAACACCCGCTCGGCCATCGACGCCGTCGCCAGGCACGCCGACGACCTGCACGGCGGCATCGGCTCCGAGGTCGGCGACAAGTACGTGGAGAAGTTCGCCAAGCTCTCCCCGGGCGTCGCCCAGCACTTCGACATCTCGGTCCCGGTGGACAAGCTCGATCTCGGCACGGACGGCGTCTACGAGTTCGGCGTCTCCCTGTCCGGCCAGACCTCCGCCCAGCCCTGGGACCAGGTGCTCGGCGTTCAGCGGACGTTCCTGCCGTGGCAGTCCTCCGACGCCGACACCAAGACCCGCACGACGTTCCTGTGGCCCCTGCTCTCCACGGTCCGTATGACGGCCAAGACGGGCGCGGGCGACCTTCAGACGCCGGTGTTCCTCAACGACGACCTGGCCAAGGAACTCGCGCCTGGCGGCCGGCTGGCGCGGATGGTGGACCTGGGCAGCCAGCTGGACATCACGTGGGTGATCGATCCGGACCTGCTGGCCTCGGTGGATGCGATGGCGACGGGCAACTACCGGCTCCCCGGCGCGGGGGGCACCACCACGCCAGGGTCCCGGGACAACCAGGTGATCGCCAAGCAGTGGCTGGCGAACCTGCAGAAGGCGGTGACGGGCAAGGAGGTCGTCGCCCTGCCCTTCGCCGACCCGGACCTGGCCTCCCTGGCGCACCACGGCACCAGCGTCACCGGGTCGCTCAGCCATCTCAAGGACGCCACCGACGTCGCGGCCACCACCGTCAAGACTGTGCTGCATGTCACGCCCAACACCGACTTCGCCTGGCCCGTGAACGGCGCGGTGGACCCGTCGATCATGAAGGTCGCGACGTCCGCCGGAGCCGACCAGGTGATCGCCCGCAGCGACAGCCTGCAGGAGACCGCCGGGCTGTCGTACACGCCCTCCGCCGCCCGCCCCATCGGCGGCGGCACCACCGCGGTGGTCGCCGACGCCCGGCTGTCCACCGCCTTCGAGGGCGATCTGACCAAGGCGGGCTCGACGACGCTCGCCGTGCAGCAGTTCCTGGCACAGAGCCTCGAGGTGAACGCCCAGACCGACGAGCAGCGCAGCATCGTCGTCGCCCCCCAGCGCATGCCCACGGGGAGCCAGGCACAGGCGATGGCGACGGCCCTGAAGACGCTGCAGACGGGCACCTGGAGCCAGCCCCAGGACCTCACGGCGGCGGCCAAGGCCAAGCCCGACCCGAACGCCACCAGGCGCGTCCCGTCGACGTCCGCCTACCCCTCCTCGCTGCGCCGGCAGGAACTGCCGAGGTCGGCCTTCGAGCAGATCGCACGCACCCGGGACAAGCTCGACAACTTCCAGGTGATCCTCTCCCGGCAGTCCCGCGTGGTGACCCCGTTCGGGCGGGCCATAAACCGTGAGATGTCCACGTCCTGGCGCGGCCGGAACTCGGAGGCGGACAGCTTCCGGGGCGGCGTGGAGGCATGGCTCGACGAACTGGCCCGGCAGGTGAAGCTGATCGAGAAGTCGGAGACCAAGCTCTCCGGCCGCAGCGCCACCATCCCGGTGACCGTCCAGAACAACCTGGTCCAGCCCGTCGGCCATCTGGTGCTGCGGCTCACCTCCACCATGCCGACCCGGCTGAAGATCGGTGGCAACGCCTACGACGAGCAGCCCGTGGAGGTCTCCGGCGGGCACAGCCAGTCCGTGAAGTTCGCCACCTCGGCCAACGCCAACGGCCGGGTCACGGTGATCGCCCAGCTGTACACCGAGGACGGCCAGGAGTACGGCGCGCCCGTCAGCTTCGACGTGAAGGTCACCGAGGTCACGCCCACGGTGATGCTGGTCATCGGCGGCGGCGTCCTCCTCCTCGTGCTGGCCGGCTTCCGGATGTACACCCACCGCAAGCGCGCGGCCGCCCGCAGGGCCGACGAGGACGGCCCCGGCACGCCGGGGGAGGACATCGACGAGCCCGGGAACCCCGAGGCACCCGGAGACCGTCTCCCGGAGGAGTCCGACCCGGCCCCGGGGACAGCCGACCCGGAGCAGGCGAGTGACCCTGCACCGGACACCGCACCGGAAAGCGCCGACCCGTCCGGCACGGGTGAGAGAGTGGACCGTTGAGCGATGTCGTGGCCGGTGGGCCCGGGACGATGAGGTGGGGTAAGCATGAACGCGCCGTACGACGGTGAACGCGGCCAGGGCGCGGCCGGCTCGGGCTACCCCGAGACGCCGCCGGAGCCCGGCCAGGTACCGCCGCAGCCCGCTGCGGACATGTATCTCCAGGACGCCTACGAGCAGGACCCCTACCGGGCGCACGACCTGACCGCCCAGGATCCGGTCGCCGAGGCGCTCTACGACCGCGCCGCGCACCCGCCACCGCCGCCGGGCACCTACGACCAGCAGCAGCCGCTGTACGCCCCGCCCGCACAGTCGCCGTACGCCCCGGATCCACGGGTGTGGGCCCAGACCCCCGCCCCGGAGCCGGACGCCACGACTCCGTACCTGCCCCACGGTGACGACCCGCGCACGACCCAGTACGTGGGCGTGGACGACCTCGTGACGCACTCCGGCGAGGAGTACCACGAGCCGGACGCCTTCGCGCACCTCTTCAAGGACCAGCAGCAGGGCGGCGGCCGCGGGCCCATGGAGCCCACGGGCGTCCCCGGGCCCGCCACGGCGCCCGGCTACGGGCAGCCGGGCGCGGGGCAGTACCCGCCGCAGTACGGCCAGGGTCCCCAGCAGGGGCACCCGTACGCCGGGGCGGCCTACGCGGCCGCTCCCTCCACGGGCTCGCCGCAATCCCCGGTACCCGCTCCGGCAGCGGCTCCGGACCCCTCCGGTCCGGCCGGCTTCACCGGACCCGAGGCGCCCGCTGCCCCGGCGAAGAAGGGCGGCAAGGCCGGCGGACTGCTCAAGTCCAGTGCCGTGATGGCGGCGGGGACGATGGTCTCCCGCCTCACCGGCTTCATCCGCTCCGCGCTGATCGCCGCCGCCCTGGGCCTCGGCTTCCTCGCCGACTCCTTCCAGGTGGCCTACCAGCTGCCGACGATGATCTACATCCTCACCGTCGGCGGCGGCCTCAACTCCGTCTTCGTACCGCAGCTCGTGCGCTCCATGAAGGAGGACGAGGACGGCGGCGAGGCCTTCGCCAACCGCCTGCTGACCCTGGTCATGGTGGCACTGGCCGCGCTCACCGGCCTCGCCATGTTCGCCGCGCCGCTGCTGGTGCGGCTGCTCTCCCCGACCATCGCCGACAACCCGGCGGCCAACGACGTCGCGGTCACCTTCACCCGTTACTTCCTGCCCTCGATCTTCTTCATGGGCATCCACGTGGTGATGGGTCAGATCCTCAACGCCCGGGGGAAGTTCGGCGCGATGATGTGGACCCCGGTCCTGAACAACATCGTCATCATCATCTCGCTCGGCCTGTTCATCTGGGTCTACGGCACCGCCGCCAACTCGCACATGGGCGTCACCAGCATCCCGCCGGAGGGGCAGCGGCTGCTCGGTGCCGGTGTGCTGCTCGGTCTGGTCGTCCAGGCGCTGGCGATGATCCCCTACCTGCGCGAGACCGGCTTCCGGATCCGCCTGCGGTTCGACTGGAAGGGCCACGGCCTGGGCAAGGCCGCGATGCTCGCCAAGTGGACGGTCCTGTTCGTCCTCGCCAACCAGGCGGGCGCCATGGTGGTCACCCAGCTGTCCACCTCCGCCGGAAAGGACTCCGGCGTCGGGGGCACCGGCTTCGCCGCCTATGCCAACGCCCAGCTGATCTGGGGTCTGCCCCAGGCGATCATCACGGTCTCCCTCATGGCCGCCCTGCTGCCCCGGCTCTCGCGCTCGGCCGCCGAGAACGACAGCGGAGCCGTCCGGGACGACATCTCCCAGGGGCTGCGCACCACCGCGGTCGCCATCGTGCCCATCGCCTTCGGCTTCCTCGCGCTCGGCATCCCGATGTGCACGCTGATCTTCGGTTCCGCGAGGATCAGCGATGCCGTCAACATGGGCTACATGCTGATGGCCTTCGGCCTCGGCCTGATCCCGTACTCCGTGCAGTACGTCGTCCTGCGCGCCTTCTATGCGTACGAGGACACCCGCACCCCCTTCTACAACACCGTGATCGTGGCGGCGTTCAACGCGGGCGCGGCCGGGCTCTGCTACTTCCTGCTGCCGGCCCGCTGGGCGGTCGCCGGTATGGCCGCCTCGTACGGCCTGGCCTACGCGATCGGTGTGGGCGTCGCCTGGCGGCGGCTGCGCAAGCGGCTCGGGGGCGACCTGGACGGCGCACGGGTGCTGCGGACCTATGCGCGGCTCGGCATCGCCTCGGTTCCGGCGGCCCTGCTCAGCGGCGCGGCCTGCTACGGCATCGGGCACACCGTCGGCCAGGGCGTGGTCGGCTCCTTCGCCGCACTGTTCGTGGGCGGCGCGGTGTTGTTCGGCGTCTTCTTCGTGGCCGCCCGCCGTATGCGCATCGACGAACTCAACTCGCTCGTGGGCATGGTCCGCGGGCGTCTGGGGCGCTGAGGCGGGGGTAGGCGCACAACCATCGCTCGCCGCTGCGTGTCGTGCATAGCGGCAGACTGTGGGCACAATTGGTTTCGGCGTCGGACAGCGTGCAACGGATGGGGAGGCAGGGACGACGGTGGCGGAACGGAGCACGGCTGCCGTCGACGTGGCAGACAACAGCGGTGAGCAGCCGCTGACCGCGAAGGCGGACCAGTCCACGGCCGACGGGGTGGCCAACAACCCGGAGCGGGGCACGGACATCGAAGAGGCGCAGGGGAGCGGCGGAGTCGAAAGTCCCGGACAGAAGGCGACCTCGCCCGAACTGCACAGCGGTCACAAGCTCGCCAGACGCTACCGACTGGAGGAGTGCGTCACCCGTCTGGACGGATTCAGCAGTTGGCGTGCTGTCGACGAGAAACTCCGTCGTGCCGTCGGCGTCCACATCCTGTCCGCGGACCACACCCGGGCCCGTTCCGTCCTCGCCGCCGCCCGGTCCTCCGCGCTGCTGGGTGATCCGCGCTTCGTCCAGGTCCTCGATGCCGTCGAGGAGAACGACCTCGTCTACGTCGTCCACGAGTGGCTGCCCGACGCCACCGAGCTGACCGCGCTGCTCGCGGCCGGCCCGATGGAGCCGCACGACGCCTACCAGATGACCACTCAGATCGCGTCCGCCATGGCCGCCGCGCATCGCGAAGGCCTCGCCCATCTGCGGCTGAACCCGAACGCCGTCCTGCGCACGTCCTCGGGCCAGTGGCGCATCCGCGGGCTCGCCGTGAACGCCGCCCTTCGGGGCATCACCTCCGACACCCCCCAGCGCGCCGACACCGAGGCGATCGGCGCCTTGCTCTACGCGGTGCTGACCCAGCGCTGGCCGTACGAGGACGACGCCTACGGTCTGTCGGGCCTTCCCAAGGACATCGGGCTCATCGCACCCGACCAGGTGCGGGCGGGCGTCCACCGCGGGCTCTCGGAACTGGCCATGCGCGCCCTGGTCAACGACGGGGCCACCGCGTCCCGCCATGAGGCCGCGTGCACCACGCCCGAGGAGCTGGTGAAGGCGATCGGCGAGATGCCGCGCATCCGCCCGCCGGAGCCGTCGTTCACGGCTCCGCCCGAGTACCAGCGCACGACCTACCAGCAGGGCACGTACGGCCGTCCGGCGCCGCACCCCGGTGCCGGCCAGCCGATCGCGCCTCCGCCGCCCCCGCTGCAGAGCCGTACCGGCAAGGCCTTGAAGTGGGCGGTGTCGGCGCTTCTCATCGCCGCCCTGGGCCTCGGCAGCTGGCAGTTGGCCGACGCGCTGATGGACCGGGGCGGCGCGTCCGACGACACCCACAAGACCCAGCCGACGGACGACGGCGACAAGAACGTCGCAAAGCCGAACCCGGCGCAGATAAAGATCCGGAACAGCCAGGAGTTCGTCGCCCAGGGAGACGCTCAGCACCCCGGCGACGTGGCCAAGACGTACGACGGGGACGCGACCACCTACTGGCGGACCAAGAGCTTCAACGAAGGCCCCACGATCGCGCCCCTCAAGCCGGGGGTCGGCATCGTCTACGACCTGGGCTCGGCGAAGCACATCAGTACGGCCGACATCGGGCTCCGCTACGCCGGCGACCACACGACGGTCGAGCTGTACGCCGCCGACTCGCTGTCACCCGCTTCGCTGGACTCGATGACTCGCATCGGCAGCGTCACGACGACGGGCACCACCGCTACGGTGAAGCCCGGCAAGTCGGTCAAGACGCAGTACGTCCTCGTCTGGCTCACGGCCGTGCCGCAGTCGGGGTACGACTCCACCCTGTACTCCGGCGCCGGCTACAAGCAGGCGATCAGCGAAGTGAAGTTCGCGGGCTGACGTCTCACCGGACCGGAGGGGGCAGATGGCGGACGGCGCCGGATACGACGGTGTGAGCGACCGGGAACTGCTCGCCCTCCATGTGGAGGGCGACCCGGACGCCTTCGGCGAGATCGTGCGGAGGCATCGGGATCGGCTCTGGGCGGTCGCACTGCGGACGCTGGGGGACCGCGAGGAGGCCGCTGACGCGGTCCAGGACGCCCTGGTCTCCGCCTTCCGAGCCGCACACACCTTTCGGGGGCAGTCGGCCGTCACCACCTGGCTGCACCGCATCACAGTCAATGCCTGTCTGGACCGGGTCCGTAAGGCGGCCTCCCGGAAGACCTCTCCGGTCGACGACACGGACCGGCTGGAGCAGCTTCTGGAGCCGCACGAGTCGGCCGAGGCGCCGGCCGAGCGAAACGACCTCCACCGTCAGCTCCTGGAAGCGCTGGGCACCCTTCCGCCCGACCAGCGGGCCGCTCTGGTGCTCGTGGACATGCAGGGCTACCCCGTGGCCGAGGCCGCTCGGATCCTCGACGTGCCGACCGGGACGGTGAAGAGCCGCTGTGCCCGGGGCAGAGCCAGGCTGCTGCCCCTGCTGACCCACCTCCGGCCCGAGGGCGCCCGAAGCGGGGAAGAACCCGGCCCCGGACGGAACCGGGCGTCGGGGACATCCGTCCCACCGGCAACGGAGTCTCCGGGTGACAGCCCCGAAGGCACGGGACCAAGTGATTCAACCGCAGTGAAGGGCGGAGGTGGGCGAGCGTGACTTCCACGACAGACACGGCCGGGCACCCGGACGTCGCGGAGATCTCCGACCTCACCGAAGGCCTGCTGCCACCGGGCCGCAGCGCTGATGTCCGGCGCCATCTGGACGCCTGCGAACTGTGTACGGACGTCCATGCCTCGCTGGAGGAGATCCGCGGACTTCTGGGATCCGTGCCGGGGGCGGAGCGCATGCCGGCTGACGTGGCCGGGCGTATCGATGCCGCCCTCGCTGCCGAAGCGCTGCTCAGCGCCTCCGCACCGGACCTCTCGGACGCCCAGATCCCGGGTTCGCCGGAGCCGACCGACGACGACAGTCGTGTTTCACGTGAAACATCGACCCCGTCCATGCGGCCGGCCGGGCGTCCTCAGGCAGCGTCCGGCCCAGGACGCAAGGGGGGCAAGCGCGGCCGGCGCCGGAAGCAGGTGGTCCTGGGGGCAGTGCTCACCGCGGCCTTCCTGGGTACCGGATCCCTGCTCCTGCAGTCGCTCGGCGACCACTCCTCCGACACCACCGCTCATGGGCAGCCGACCCCGTCCGTCGCTCCCTTCTCCGGCGACAGCGTCCAGAGCCAGGTGAAGGGCCTCCTCAGCAGCAAGAAGGAGGATCGGCGGGAGATCACGGGGCGGGAGCCCGGAACGGATGCCGGGAGCGGGCAGAGCACCCCGGGCACGACCGAGAGTGCCAACACGCTGCTGCAGACCAACGCCCCGGTTCCGGACTGCGTCCGGCAAGCGCTGCACCGAAGCGACGTCGTCCTGGGCGCCAAGACGGGCACGTACGACGGGAAGGCCGCCTATCTGGTCGTGGTGCCCGACGCCGAGGACGGCGCGCGTGTCACCGCCTATGTGGTGGACGCGGCGTGCGTCGGCCGGCAGCCCGTCTCCGCCGGGAAGGTGCTGCTGAAGCAGTCCTTCACCCGCGCCTGAGGCCGGAGCGCTTCGTCACTCGGATACGCACCTGCGTGTGCCCGGACACCGCGGGAATGCGGGCCCCGTAGGATCCGTTGGGTGGGGTGAGAGCTCTGAAAGGCGCTCCCACAGGTGGACCGACGCAGACCAGAGACGAGGAACCAAGCCGTGAGCGACGTCCGTAACGTGATCATCATCGGCTCCGGGCCGGCAGGCTACACGGCCGCGCTGTACACCGCGCGCGCGTCGCTGAAGCCGCTGGTCTTCGAGGGCGCCGTCACCGCTGGTGGCGCGCTGATGAACACCACCGAGGTGGAGAACTACCCGGGCTTCAGCGACGGCATCATGGGTCCCGAGCTCATGGACAACATGCGTGCACAGGCCGAGCGCTTCGGCGCGGAGCTGATTCCGGACGACGTCGTCTCGGTCGACCTGACCGGAGAGATCAAGACCGTCACCGACACCGCGGGAACGGTCCACCAGGCGAAGGCCGTCATCGTCGCCACCGGCTCCCAGCACCGCAAGCTGGGCCTGCCGAACGAGGACACGCTCTCCGGACGCGGTGTCTCCTGGTGTGCCACCTGTGACGGCTTCTTCTTCAAGGACCAGGACATCGCCGTGATCGGCGGCGGTGACACCGCGATGGAGGAGGCCACCTTCCTCTCGCGCTTCGCGAAGTCCGTGACCGTCGTCCACCGCCGGGACACGCTGCGGGCCTCCAAGGCGATGCAGGAGCGCGCCTTCGGCGACCCGAAGATCAGGTTCGTGTGGGACAGCGAGATCGCCGAGGTCCAGGGCGATCAGAAGCTCTCGGGTCTGAAGCTGCGCAACGTCAAGACCGGTGAGCTGTCCGAGCTTCCCGTGACCGGCCTGTTCATCGCGATCGGACATGACCCGCGCACCGAGCTGTTCAAGGGTCAGCTGGATCTGGACGAGGAGGGCTACCTGAAGGTCGCCTCCCCGTCCACTCGCACCAACGTCACAGGCGTCTTCGGCGCCGGTGACGTGGTCGACCACACCTACCGCCAGGCGATCACCGCGGCCGGCACCGGCTGTTCCGCGGCACTGGACGCCGAGCGGTTCCTCGCCGCGCTCGCCGACGAGGACAAGGCGGAGCCCGAGAAGACCGCCGCCGTCTGAGCTTTCCCCTTCCCCTCCCCCGCCCCATCGCACGACTAGGACAAGGAGCCCGCCGTGGCCGGCACCCTGAAGAATGTGACTGACGACTCCTTCGAACAGGAAGTCCTCAAGAGCGACAAGCCCGTTCTGGTGGACTTCTGGGCCGCCTGGTGCGGTCCGTGCCGCCAGATCGCCCCCTCGCTGGAGGCGATCGCGGCCGAGCACGGCGACCAGATCGAGATCGTCAAGCTCAACATCGACGAGAACCCCGGCACGGCCGCCAAGTACGGCGTGATGTCCATCCCCACGCTGAACGTCTACCAGGGTGGTGAAGTCGCCAAGACCATCGTTGGCGCCAAGCCCAAGGCCGCGATCCTTCGCGACCTGGACGAGTTCATCACCAAGTAAGGCGAACGCCGGTGCCGCCGGCAGTCGGCGGTACATGTTTCACGTGAAACACGAATGGGCCAACCCCTCGGGGTTGGCCCATTCGCTTGGGCTCTTGGCCGCCGTCGCTCCTACAGCGGTCTCAGCGCCGGCTCCTTCTGAACCGCTCCGAGCAGCCGGTCGAGCGCCATCTCCACGTCTTCCTTCCAGGAGAGCGTCGACCGCAACTCCAGCCGCAGCCGGGGATGCGCCGGATGCTGCCGGACGGTCTTGAATCCCACGGCCAGCAGATGGTCGGCGGGCAGCAGACAGGCGGGCTCCGTCCAGCGGGCGTCTCCGAACGCCTCGATCGCCTTGAAGCCCCGGCGCAGCAGATCCTTGGCCACCGTCTGTACGAGCACGCGGCCCAGTCCCTGCCGCTGATAGCCGGGCATGACGAAGGCCGTCATCAGCTGTACGGCGTCAGGCGAGATGGGACTCGTGGGAAAGGCCGTCGAGCGCGGAACATAGGCGGGCGGGGCGTACAGCACGAAACCCACCGGCACGTCATCCACGTACGCCACGCGGCCGCAGGACCCCCAGTCCAGCAGGACGGCGGAGATCCAGGCTTCCTTCTCCTGCGCTGACCTGTCTGCTTTCACCGCCGCTTCGCCGCTGACGGGGTCCAGCTCCCAGAAGACGCACGAGCGGCATCGATTGGGAAGATCCTGAAGGTTGTCCAGCGTGAGCGGCACGAGCCGACGCCCCATGAAGGCTGATCCTCACTTCCTTCGCCGCCGCATCGCGAGCGGCTGTCAGAGCGCTCCGTTCCCGAAACAAGCTGCCGACGAATCCGCCGACCACTCCCAGGCTCAGACCCGCGCTCACCAGTCCGGTGCGGCTCATCGATCGCATGGTCTCCGTCTCCCCACTCAGAGATGCAGATGCTGCCCGGTGGACGCGCCATACCTGCCCGCATCGTATCCACGATGCGATTCACTCGATACCGCCTCAAAGCAAAGAGCGGGCCGTGTTCCGGTGCACACCGGACACGACCCGCTCCCTGCCCAGCCGGGGCGGCATTCACCCGAGGATCAGTCGTCCATCTCCTCGGACTCGTCCTCCCGCGCCTTCTGGAGGGCCAGCTTCTCACCGGGTGCGAAAGTGCTGAGGATCCGCTCAAGGTCGTCCGGGGAGGCGAACTCGACGGTGATCTTGCCCTTCTTCTGGCCCAGCTCGACCTTCACCCGTGTCTCGAAGCGGTCCGAGAGCCGGGTGGCAAGCTCGCTCAACGCCGGGGAGGGCACCGAACCGGCCCGCGGCCCCCTCGAGCGCGAGGCCTTCTGAGGCCGGGAGCCCATCAGCGTCACGATCTCTTCCACGGATCGGACCGACAGTCCCTCGGCCACGATGCGGTGAGCCAGCCGGTCCTGCTCCTCCGAGTCCTCGACGGACAGCAGGGCCCGGGCGTGGCCGGCCGAGAGCACTCCGGCGGCCACACGCTTCTGAACCGTCGGCGAGAGCTTCAGCAGACGCAGGGTGTTGGACACCTGCGGGCGCGAACGCCCGATCCGGTCGGCCAACTGGTCATGGGTGCAGTTGAAGTCCTTCAGCAGCTGATCGTAGGCGGCGGCCTCTTCGATCGGGTTCAGCTGCGCGCGGTGCAGGTTCTCCAGCAGCGCGTCCAGGAGGAGCTTCTCGTCGTCCGTGGCCCGGACGATGGCAGGGATGGCCTCCAGGCCGGCCTTGCGGCACGCCCTCCAGCGCCGCTCGCCCATGATCAGCTCGTAGCGGTCCGGCCCCAGCTGCCGTACGACGACAGGCTGCAGAAGGCCGACCTCCTGGATGGAGGTCACGAGCTCGCTGAGGGCATCCTCGTCGAAGACTTCGCGGGGCTGACGCGGGTTCGGCGTGATGGCGTCGAGAGGGATCTCCGCGAAGTGGGCACCCACCGGAGACACGGACGTCTCCGGTACCGGGCTCGCCGACGGTTCCTCTGTTTCATGTGAAACAGGGGGCAGGGTGGTCACCTTCGCCGCGGCCACACCACGGTCGGTCGTCAGCACCGGAACGGCCGTCGGGGAGGCGGAGGCTCCGCCTCCCATAGCGGCCGAGGCGGGTGTTTTCTCGGTCGGAGCAGCGGGGATCAGGGCGCCGAGTCCGCGGCCCAGCCCCCTCCGTCGGTCACTCATTGGATCCCCTCCACCATGCTCGGGTCGTTCTGGGCGCCGATGTGGGCCTGGCTCGCGTCATAACTGACGCCAGTGCCCCTCAGCGCGATTTCTCGGGCAGCCTCAAGATAGGAGAGGGCACCACTCGATCCAGGATCGTAGGTCAACACCGTCTGCCCGTAGCTCGGTGCCTCGGAAATGCGCACGGAGCGGGGGATGCTCGTCCGCAGCACCTCGTCACCGAAATGGGTGCGCACCTCTTCCGCGACCTGCGACGCCAGACGCGTCCGGCCGTCGTACATGGTGAGCAGGATCGTCGACACATGCAGCGTGGGGTTGAGGTGCCCGCGCACCAGGTCGACGTTGCGCAGCAGCTGGCCCAGGCCCTCCAGCGCGTAGTACTCGCACTGGATCGGGATGAGGACCTCCTGACCCGCGACGAGGGCGTTGACCGTCAACAGGCCCAGCGAGGGCGGGCAGTCGATGAGGATGTAGTCCAACGGCTGCTCGTATGCCTGGATCGCACGCTCCAGCCGGCTCTCCCGGGCCACGAGCGACACCAACTCGATCTCCGCACCGGCGAGATCGATGGTGGCGGGGGCACAGAAGAGGCCCTCGACGTCAGGGACGGGCTGGACGACTTCGGCGAGAGGTCTACTCTCCACCAACACGTCATAGATGGACGGAACTTCGGCGTGATGGTCGATACCCAGGGCCGTGGATGCGTTGCCCTGCGGGTCGAGGTCGATCACCAGGACGCGGCCACCATGCAGAGCCAGCGAAGCGGCAAGGTTGACGGTCGTCGTCGTCTTGCCGACTCCGCCCTTCTGGTTGGCGACCACGATCACTCGGGTCTGTTCCGGTCGCGGCAGGCCTTCGCCGGCGCGGCCAAGAGCCTCCACCGCCAGTTGGGCCGCACGACCGATGGGAGTGTCGTCCATCGGAGGCGGTGTTTCACGTGAAACATCCACCCCCATCGACTCGGTACGGGGACCGGGGACCGGATCGGTCATCGGTCCCGCGATGTTGGCGTCGGACCGCACGGATTCACTCTCCTCGACTTCAGGCTCGCAATGAACAGAGCCTCCCATGCCTTCGGGGTCGTGAACCAGTGAGGCCTGGTCTTCTGTGGAGAAATCCACCTCTGTGGACAACTCCGTGCCCTGAGAAGGTGGCGGAGTGCCCCGGGAAGCGGCGTCCTCTCCGAGTGATCCGAGAGGTTTCCGGTCGCGAGGTTCGGCCGCAGCGCGGCCACGACTGATGATGCCGTGCAGCAGTGAGCGACGTTTCACGTGAAACACGATGCACAGCGGCCGGGGCCGAAACCTGGCGACACTCCGTCCTGCGTAGGTTTGGCAGCTTGTGTGGAGTACGTCTCGTCGTCAGGACGGATCCGTACGGATGATCAGTACGACCGGCCCGTCACCGGACCGGCCCAGCGTCATCCGCAGGCCGCCGTACCGCTCCGCCGACGTCATCCGCAGGCCGTCGTACCGCTCCGCATGCGTCATCCACACGCCGCCGTACCACTGCGACGCCGTCATCCGCACGCCACACCGTACCGACTCCGACGTGTTCAGCGGCGCCTGCGTGTACGGCCCGTCCGGGCCGCCTTCGCCCTCTTGGCCGCGAAACGCACGCCGCCCGGGCTCTCCCCGACCTCGACCCGGACGACGGTGGACAGCGGGTCCACGATGCCCTCGCCCACATGCAGGATGGACGTCTCCACCGCACCGAGCTTGCTGAGCGCGGCGGCCGAGGCCTTCAGCTCCTCCTCGGCGGTGTCGCCCTTGAGCGCGAGCATTTCGCCGTACGGACGCAGCAGCGGGATGCCCCAGGCGGCCAGCCGGTCCAGCGGGGCCACGGCCCGTGCGGTCACCACGTGGACGGGCTGCAGGGTGCCCAGGACCTCCTCGGCCCGCCCCCGCACCACGGTGACATGGTCCAGGCCCAGAAGCTCGACGACCTCGGTGAGGAAGTTGGTGCGCCGCAGCAGGGGCTCCAGCAGGGTGATGTTCAGATCCTCGCGGACCAGGGCCAGCGGAATACCCGGCAGACCCGCACCGGAGCCCACGTCACAGACCGTCACGCCCTCGGGAACCGCCTCGGAGAGCACCGCGCAGTTGAGCAGGTGCCGCTCCCACAGGCGGGGCACCTCCCGTGGGCCGATCAGGCCACGCTGCACGCCCGCCTCGGCGAGCAGCTCCGCGTAGCGGACCGCATCGGCGAAGCGCTCACCAAACACTTCCCGCGCCTGTTCGGGCGCGGGGGGAAGCTCCGCTGACTCCGTCACGGGGACCGTCCTTCCGTACAGCGCCGGCGCTTCGCGCGCCGGCCACCAGAACTACCAGGCTGACAAAGTACGGCCCCGTCTGCTCAACAGACGGGGCCGGTGGAACGTGGAGTGCCGATCAGGCGGGAAGCACGACGACGAAGCGCTGCGGCTCCTCGCCCTCGGACTCGCTGCGCAGTCCCGCGGCCTTGACCGCGTCGTGCACGACCTTGCGCTCGAACGGGGTCATCGGCTTGAGCTTCACCGGTTCGCCGGAGCTCTTCACCTCGGCGGCGGCCTCGGCGCCCAGCTCGGTCAGCTCGCCCCGCTTCTTGGCCCGGAAACCCGAGATGTCCAGCATGAGCCGGCTGCGGTCACCGGTCTCCCGGTGCACGGCCAGGCGCGTCAGTTCCTGCAGTGCCTCGAGCACCTCGCCGTCCCGGCCGACCAGCTTCTGCAGGTCGCGGCCGCCGGTGTCGCTGATGATCGACACGGACGCGCGGTCGGCCTCGACGTCCATGTCGATGTCGCCGTCGAGGTCGGCGATGTCCAGCAGACCCTCCAGATAGTCCGCCGCGATCTCACCTTCCTGCTCCAGGCGAGTGAGGGTGTCTGCACCCTCGGCAGCGGCGGAGGTGGTGCCTTCCGTCACGGGATGGACTCCTTCTTACTTCTTGGACGGGGACTTGGGCCGCTGCGGGCCGCCCTTGCGCTGGCCGGACTGGGCCTTGCTGCGGGCGGCGGAGCCGGGCTTCTGGGGCTGCTTGGCAGCGGCGGGCTTGGCGTCCTGCGGCTCGTCGGACTTCTCCAGCGACAGCGCCTCGTCGGCCTGCTTGACCGTGCCGGACTGACGCTGGGACTTGGACTGACGCTTGGGCTGCTGGCGCCGGGCGGTGGCGGTCGCGGTGGCCGTCGTGCCGGTCGTCGTGCCGTCCTCGCCCTGCACCGCGGCCTGGGACGTGCTCTTCAGCACGCTGCCGTCGGTCTGGGCGGCGAGGCCGGCCTTGTTCAGGGCGTTGATGAACTTGCGCTCGAACTCGTTGCGGTCGCGGCCCTTGGCGACGATCGCCTTGATGATCGTCTTCTCGCTCCGGCGACGGACCTTGCCGTGCTGCGTGACGTGCTTGGCCAGGCGCTCCAGGTAGGCGGCCTGGGCCTTGGAACCGGGGGTCGGGTTGTTGCGGATGACGTACATCTGCTGGCCCATGGTCCACACGTTGGTGGTCAGCCAGTAGACGAGGACACCGACCGGGAAGTTGATGCCGAAGAAGGCGAACATCAGAGGGAAGACGTACATCAGCATCTTCTGCTGCTGCATGAACGGCGTCTTCACCGTGGTGTCGACGTTCTTCGTCATCAGCTGGCGCTGCGTGTAGAACTGCGAGGCCGACATCAGGACGATCATGATCACGGTCACGACGCGGACGTCGGTGACCGAGGCGCCCAGCGCCTGGATCGTGCTGCTGCCGTCCCGGAACTTCGCGGCGAGCGGGGCCCCGAAGATGTGCGCCTGACGGGCACTCGCCAGCAGCGAGTCGTTGATGACGCCGATCTTCTTGCCCGAGGCGATGCCGTTGAGCACGTGATACAGGGCGAAGAAGAACGGCGACTGCGCCAGGATGGGAAGGCACGAGGAGAGCGGGTTGGTACCCGACTCCTTGTACAGCTTCATCATCTCTTCGGACTGACGCTGCTTGTCGTTCTTGTAGCGCTCCTGGATCTTCTTCATCTCGGGCTGGAGCGTCTGCATGGCCCGGGTCGCCTTGATCTGCTTCACGAAGAGCGGGATCAGGCAGATGCGGATCAGGATCACCAGGGACACGATGGCCAGGCCCCAGGCCCACCCGGAGTTGGGGCCGAAGATGGCGCCGTACACCGAGTGGAACTGGACGATGACCCATGAAACGGGTGTCGTGATGAAGCTGAAGAAGCTGGCAATCGTGTCCACTAATCATGCTCCTTGGGCATGGGACGAAGTCTCTGCGGCCGGGCTCGGAGGAAGCTCGGAAGAGAGCTTCTCTTCGGTGGCCGGTTCGGCGGCGGAGGACCCGCCCGTGCGTGCGCGCCAAGCGTTGCGCAGCATTTCGTGCCACCGCGGGCGCTTGCGCGGCGGAACATGGTCCACACCGCCGAGCGACCACGGATTGCACCGGAGGATGCGCCAGGCGGTGAGTGCCGTTCCCTTGACCGCACCGTGCCGGTCGATGGCCGTGTAGCCGTAGTGGGAGCACGACGGGTAGTACTTGCACACCGGCCCCAGCAGTGGACTGATCGTCCACTGGTACAGCTTGATCAGGGCCAGTAGTGGGTACTTCATCGTGCGCCCCCTCCCAGCAGCCGCTGAACAGCGGCGTCCAGGTCTCGGGCCAGCTGTGCCTGGTCTGCGTCACCCGCTCCGGGCAGCGCTCGTACGACTACCAGGCTACCGGGGGTAAAGAGGGTGACCCGGTCCCGCATCAGATGACGCAGTCTGCGCTTGACTTTGTTGCGCACGACCGCTCCACCCACAGCCTTGCTCACGACGAAACCCGCACGCGTCGGGGGAGCGCTCTCCCCAGGCGCGTGCGGGTCCGTGGCACCGCTACGAAGGTGGACGACGAGGGTCGGACGGCCTGCCCGACGACCTCGTCGCACCGCGGTCGCGAAGTCCTCGCGCCGCCTCAGCCGGTTCTCGGTGGGCAGCACGACGTCATGACCTGATCGGAATCAGGCGGACAGACGGGCGCGACCCTTGCTACGGCGGGTCGCGAGAATCGCGCGGCCGGCACGGGTACGCATACGCAGCCGGAAGCCGTGGGTCTTGGCGCGACGACGGTTGTTCGGCTGGAAGGTGCGCTTGCTCACTCGGGGGCTCCAGAAAGATTCGGTAGTGGCGGGGTGCCGTCCTGGCTGTCACCGTGCGCCCACGAGTAGCTCGCTTCACGCCCGAGTGCACCGCTTCCCGATCACCTGACGTGATCTGTGCCCATCGGAGGCAGGCGGCAGCAGCCATCGACAACTCGACCTGGTTACGGTACGCGGGGCTGCGCCATTCGGTCAAACCGCGGGTCGTGGAGAGACACTATCCACAGGCTGGGGACAACAACTTGAACCGTACCCGTCGCGCTGACTACCGTGGCTGAACTCCGATTCGTTCCTTTATCCCCGGCCGAGCGGGTTCGCCCCGCCCGGCATCCGGATTCCATCCCCATCCGTCCCACAACCACACGATCGTGGGACCTGCGAGAGAGCGTGCCCTGTGGCTGACGTACCTGCCGATCTTGCCGCAGTGTGGCCACGAGTACTCGAGCAGCTCCTCGGGGAGGGCCGCGGACAGGGCGTCGAGGTGAAGGACGAGCACTGGATCCGCCGCTGCCAGCCGCTGGCGCTGGTCGCGGACACCGCGCTGCTCGCCGTGCCGAACGAATTCGCGAAGAACGTGCTGGAGGGCCGCCTCGCCCCGATCGTCAGCGAGACGCTCAGCCGGGAGTGCGGCCGGCCGATCCGCATCGCGATCACCGTCGACGACTCCGCGGGCGAACCGCCGCCCCCCGCGGCACCCTCCGCGCACCAGGCGTCCCAGTCGCGCTACGAGGAGCCGGAGCTGCCGTCCGGCCCGTACGAGGGCTACGGCCGGCACCGCGCCGACCAGCTGCCGGGCACCGAGCCGCAGCCGCGCGCCGACCAGCTCCCCACCGCGCGCCCCGCCTACCCGTCCGAGTACCAGCGGCCCGAGCCCGGCGCCTGGCCGCGCGCCAACCAGGACGACTACGGCTGGCAGCAGCCGCGGCTCGGCTTCCCGGAGCGCGACCCGTACGCCTCGCCGTCGTCCCAGGACTCCTACGGCTCCGGCACCGACCCCTACGGCTCGCCGTCCCAGGACTACCGCTCCCAGGGCAGGGACCGCGCGCACGGCAGGGAGCGCCACCAGGGCAGGGACCGCCAGGGGATGGACCGCCCGTCCTACGAGCAGCAGCGGGGCGAGTACGACGGCCCGCGCGGGGACTACGAGTCCTCCCGCCCCGACTACGACCCGGGGCGCTCCGACTACGAGCAGTCCCGGACCGAGTACGACCAGCGCGACAGCGTCCGCCGGGAGCTGCCCGAGCAGCCGGCGGGCGGCGGCCACGGGCACCGTGGCGCACCGGGCCGCCCCGACGGATCCCCGGCCGGTGCCCCCGGTCCGCTGGCGGCGCAGCCCGCGCCGGCGAGCGGTCCCGGCGAGCCGACGGCGCGCCTGAACCCGAAATACCTCTTCGACACGTTCGTCATCGGCGCCTCCAACCGGTTCGCGCACGCGGCCGCGGTGGCCGTCGCCGAGGCGCCCGCGAAGGCGTACAACCCCCTGTTCATCTATGGGGAGTCGGGGCTCGGCAAGACCCATCTCCTGCACGCCATCGGGCACTACGCGCGCAGCCTCTACCCGGGTACACGGGTGCGCTACGTCAGCTCGGAGGAGTTCACCAACGAGTTCATCAACTCCATCCGCGACGGCAAGGGCGACAGCTTCCGCAAGCGCTACCGCGAGATGGACATCCTGCTCGTCGACGACATCCAGTTCCTGGCGGACAAGGAGTCGACGCAGGAGGAGTTCTTCCACACCTTCAACACCCTGCACAACGCCAACAAGCAGATCGTGCTCTCCAGCGACCGGCCGCCCAAGCAGCTGGTGACGCTGGAGGACCGGCTGCGCAACCGCTTCGAGTGGGGCCTGATCACCGACGTCCAGCCGCCCGAGCTGGAGACGCGCATCGCGATCCTGCGCAAGAAGGCGGTGCAGGAGCAGCTGAACGCGCCGCCGGAGGTGCTGGAGTTCATCGCGTCCCGGATCTCGCGGAACATCCGTGAGCTGGAGGGCGCGCTGATCCGGGTGACGGCGTTCGCCTCGCTCAACCGGCAGCCGGTGGACCTGGGCCTGACCGAGATCGTCCTGAAGGACCTCATCCCGGGCGGGGAGGACAGCGCACCCGAGATCACCGCACCGGCGATCATGGCGGCCACCGCGGACTACTTCGGGCTGACGGTGGAGGACCTGTGCGGCACCTCGCGCGGACGCGCGCTGGTGACCGCCCGGCAGATCGCCATGTACCTGTGCCGTGAGCTGACCGACCTGTCCCTGCCGAAGATCGGCGCGCAGTTCGGCGGCCGCGACCACACGACCGTCATGCACGCCGACCGCAAGATCCGCGCGCTCATGGCGGAGCGCCGCTCGATCTACAACCAGGTGACCGAGCTGACGAACCGCATCAAGAACGGCTGACGCCGGCCGTACGACCGCGCCGGAGGGCGCCCCCGGGAGTCACCCCGGGGGCGCCCTCCGGCGTTCCGGGACGCCCCGAGCCGCTCTCGGCGGTGCCACACACCCGGCTGACGCTCTCGGCGGTGCCACGCACCCGGCTGGGAGACGGGCGGTGGGGCCCACTGCCGGCTGAGAGACCGGTAGCGATCCCGCTGTCGTGCGGAACGGGTTCGGGGGTGCCGCGAACGGCTCCCGGGACGGGTCCACAGGTCTGTGGAGGGGCCCTCGCGGGCTGTCGGCCGTCTCCCGTTCGCCATCGGGTGTTCGATTACGCGTCTGGTCACGGCCACCCTCCACAGATTCGGTGACTTTCTGCCGTCCACATCCTGGGGACCGCGAAGTTGTCCCGAACCACGTCCACAGGCAGCCTGTTCGTACGACGTCCGCCCAGCTCAGCTGCCTGTGGAATCGTGGACGAACGATCTCCACAGACTGTGGACGAAGCGAAGATCCACAGGCTGTGCACGAAGTTGTCCACCGTCGGCCCACAGGCTGGGGCCGGTTGTCCCCAGCGATCACCTGCTTCTCCACATGGCTGTCCACTGTTCGGCAACCCGACGCCCCCCGTCACCGTGTCGAGTGAAAGCCGTCACACGAAGGTGCCGGGTTGGGGTGTGGGAAACGTGGGTAAACCTGGGGACACAGCTGGGGAGAACTGCCTTCGGGCTGTGGGCGGAGTGTGCAGAACTTTTCCTTCTCCACAGAGACCCCCGGTTGTCCACCGCCTCCACCCACAGGCCCGGTGGACAAAATTTCGGCCCTGAGCTGGGAAAACGTGGTTATCCACGGTATCCACAGGCCCTACTACTACTCCCGACTAGAGAGAGAGCGGGAATAGCTTCGAAGCGGGGCCTGTGCACAACTCGCCGTCTCGACCCCGGCTGCCCCTCCGAGCGACTTGACCCCGACCGGCACCTACTGTCAGTGCGGTGCGTCAGACTGGTCCCCGGTGTCCTGCCCTTCGCAGTGGGCGGTGACACCGAGTCGGAGGACTCAGTAGCAACAGCAGGAGGCGGCTTACGGTGAAGATCCGGGTGGAACGCGACGTACTCGCGGAGGCAGTGGCGTGGGCAGCACGCAGCCTCCCGGCCCGTCCGCCGGCGCCTGTCCTCGCCGGCCTGCTGCTGAAGGCTGAGGAAGGCCAGCTGAGCCTTTCGAGCTTCGACTACGAGGTCTCGGCCCGGGTGAGCGTCGAGACGGAGGTCGAGGAGGAGGGCACGGTCCTCGTCTCCGGCCGCCTGCTCGCCGACATCTGCCGTGCCCTGCCCAACCGGCCGGTGGAGATTTCCACAGACGGTGTACGGGCGACGGTGGTCTGCGGCTCCTCGCGGTTCACCCTCCACACGCTGCCTGTGGAGGAGTACCCGGCACTGCCGCAGATGCCGAGCGCGACCGGCACTGTGCCGGGTGAGGTCTTCGCGGCCGCCGCGTCCCAGGTGGCCATCGCCGCCGGGCGTGACGACACGCTCCCCGTCCTCACCGGTGTGCGCATCGAGATCGAGGGCGACACGGTCACCCTGGCCTCCACCGACCGCTACCGCTTCGCGGTCCGCGAGTTCCTGTGGAAGCCGGAGAACCCGGACGCCTCCGCGGTCGCCCTGGTCCCGGCGAAGACGCTGCTGGACACCGCCAAGTCGCTCGGCGCGGGCGACAGCGTCACGCTGGCGCTGTCGGGCTCCGGCGCCGGCGAGGGCCTGATCGGTTTCGAGGGAGCGGGCCGGCGCACCACGACGCGGCTCCTCGAGGGCGACCTGCCGAAGTACCGCACGCTGTTCCCGACCGAGTTCAACTCCGTCGCCGTGATCGAGACCGCCCCCTTCGTGGAGGCCGTCAAGCGTGTGGCCCTGGTCGCCGAGCGGAACACCCCGGTGCGGCTCAGCTTCGAGCAGGGCGTGCTGATCCTGGAGGCCGGCTCCAGCGACGACGCACAGGCTGTGGAAAGGGTCGACGCCCAGCTGGAGGGCGACGACATCTCGATCGCCTTCAACCCGACCTTCCTGCTCGACGGCCTGAGCGCGATCGACTCCCCGGTGGCCCAGCTGTCGTTCACGACGTCCACCAAGCCCGCGCTGCTCAGCGGGAAGCCCGCGCTCGACGCGGAGGCCGACGACGCGTACAAGTACCTGATCATGCCGGTGCGCCTCAGCGGCTGAGCGTTGTCCACAGCGCCGGAGGTCCCCTGTGGGTGCCCGGCGCTGTGGAGGTGCCAAGGCCGTGCCGCCGGCCGGCGCGGACCGGAACTCCCCAGGTCAGGTGGGTTCGTTTGAGCGCGTATGCCCACAGCTGTGCATGAGCGTCCGGGTCTAGGCTCGGTTCGGCACGAAGGTGCCTTCCACGCCACACAGCGACCTAAGGACACAACTGATGGAGCTCGGTCTCGTCGGCCTCGGCAAGATGGGCGGCAACATGCGCGAGCGGATCCGCCGCGCGGGCCACACCGTCATCGGATACGACCGCAACGCGGACCTCGCCGATGTCCACAGCCTGGAAGAGCTTGTGAGCAAGCTCAGCGCCCCGCGCGTGGTCTGGGTGATGGTCCCGGCCGGCGAGCCCACCCAGGCGACCGTCGACGCGCTCGGTGAGCTGCTGGAGCCCGGTGACGTGGTCGTGGACGGCGGCAACTCCCGCTGGACCGACGACGAGAGGCACGCCGGGGAGCTGGCCGCCAAGGGCATAGGCTTCGTCGACTGCGGCGTCTCCGGCGGCGTCTGGGGCCTGGAGAACGGGTACGCGCTGATGTACGGCGGGGCCGCCGAGGACGTCGCCAAGGTGCAGCCGGTCTTCGACGCGCTCAAGCCCGAGGGCGACTTCGGCGCGGTGCACGCCGGCAAGGTCGGCGCGGGCCACTTCGCGAAGATGGTCCACAACGGCATCGAGTACGCGATGATGCAGGCCTACGCCGAGGGCTGGGAGCTGCTGGAGAAGGTCGACTCCGTGGAGAACGTCCGCGAGGTCTTCCGCTCCTGGCAGGAGGGCACCGTCATCCGCTCCTGGCTGCTGGACCTCGCGGTGAACGCCCTCGACGAGGACCAGCACCTGGACGGCCTGCGCGGTTATGCACAGGACTCCGGTGAGGGACGCTGGACTGTGGAAGCCGCGATCGACAACGCGGTGCCGCTGCCGGCGATCACCGCGTCGCTGTTCGCGCGGTTCGCCTCCCGTCAGGAGGACTCGCCGCAGATGAAGATGATCGCCGCGCTGCGCAACCAGTTCGGCGGCCACGCCGTAGAGAAGAAGTAGTCCACAGGGTCGCCCCCGCGATCCACAGCCCGTCACCACTCTGGGGGAGGTCGGCGAAACGACCATGCACGTCACGCATCTTTCGCTGGCCGACTTCCGCTCGTACGCCCGGGCCGAGGTCCCGCTCGACCCGGGCGTCACCGCCTTCGTCGGCCCCAACGGCCAGGGCAAGACCAACCTGGTCGAGGCTGTGGGCTACCTGGCGACGCTCGGCAGCCACCGCGTCGCCTCCGACGCCCCGCTGGTCCGCATGGGCGCCGAGCGGGCGGTGGTGCGGGCGCAGGTCCGCCAGGGCGAGCGGCAGCAGCTGATCGAGCTGGAGCTGAACCCGGGCCGCGCCAACCGCGCCCGCATCAACCGGTCCTCGCAGGTCAGGCCGAGGGACGTGCTGGGCATCGTACGGACCGTGCTGTTCGCCCCCGAGGACCTCGCGCTGGTCAAGGGCGATCCCGGGGAGCGGCGGCGGTTCCTGGACGAGCTGGTCACCGCGCGTTCGCCGCGGATGGCGGGTGTGCGGTCGGACTACGAGCGGGTGCTCAAACAGCGCAACACCCTCCTGAAGACCGCGGCCCTCGCGCGCCGGCACGGCGGCCGGTCCATGGACCTGTCCACCCTCGACGTGTGGGACCAGCACCTCGCGCGGACGGCTGCCGAGCTGCTCGCCCAGCGTCTGGACCTGATCGCCGCGCTGCAGCCGCTGGCCGACAAGGCGTACGAGCAGCTCGCCCCCGGCGGCGGGCCCGTCGCGCTGGAGTACAGGCCGTCGGCGCCGGGCGAGGCCCACACGCGAGAGGACCTCTACGCGCAGCTGACGGCGGCGCTGGCGGAGGCGCGCAAGCAGGAGATCGAGCGGGGCGTCACCCTCGTGGGGCCGCACCGGGACGACGTGCTGCTCAAACTCGGCCAGCTGCCCGCCAAGGGATACGCCTCGCACGGCGAGTCCTGGTCCTACGCCCTCGCGCTGCGCCTGGCCTCGTACGACCTGCTGCGCGCCGAGGGGAACGAGCCGGTGCTGATCCTCGACGACGTCTTCGCCGAGCTGGACGCCCGCCGCCGCGAGCGGCTGGCCGAGCTGGTCGTACCCGGTGAGCAGGTGCTGGTGACCGCCGCCGTGGAGGACGACGTCCCGCAGGTGCTGGCCGGGGCCCGGTACGCCGTGGCCGGCGGGACGGTGGAGCGGGTATGAGCACCGGGCAACCCGCAGGGGACGACAAGGAACGCTCCGGCGGGAAGCGGCCCGCCGGCCCGGAACCCTCCGGTGTCGACCTCGCGCGTGTGGCACTGCGCGCCGCGAAGGAACAGGCACGCGCGCGGGGGGACGCGGCCCGGCAGAAGAAGCAGGCACGGCGCGGCGGCGGTCTGCGCTCCGGCGCGCGCGCCGACGGCCGCGACCCCATGGCACTGGGCTCGGCGATCAACCGGCTGATCAACGAGCGCGGCTGGGAGACCCCCGCGGCGGTGGGCGGGGTGATGGGCCGCTGGCCGGAGATCGTCGGCGAGGACCTGGCCAAGCACTGCGTGCCGCAGCGGTACGACGAGGACGAGCGCGTGCTGACGGTGCAGTGCGACTCCACCGCCTGGGCGACCCAGCTGCGCGTGCTCGCGCCGACGCTGGTGGCCCGGCTGAACGAGGACCTCGGCCACGGCAGCGTACGGATGATCAAGGTGCTCAACCCGGGCGGCCCGGCCCGCCGCTACGGCCCTCTGCGGGCCCCCGGGAGCACCGGACCGGGCGATACGTACGGGTGATGTACCTCACGTCGTGAGGGTCCTCCGGGGCCTCGTCGTACCCGCACACATGGGGGCGCACGTCCACCGGATCGCCATGGGACCGCCATCTGACCCCCCGGTAGCCAAGGGTTGACGGCTCGAAGGGCTGAGTGCCGCCGTGAGCCCCTTGAAGCCCCCATCCGTATATCGGGACCCGGCCGAGACCGGTTGAGGGCGGCACATGGGGACTCAGGTGCCCGCAAACCCCCATCGATGTCAGCGCTACCGGTAGACTGGAAGACAATCCCGCCCCAACGTGGGGACCGCCCGGGAAAAGCTGAGCAACGCTGATCAAGGCTTACCAACGCAACATGCCGCAGCCGCTCCGGCAACCTGCCGACGAGCCCGGCTCGTGCTGTGCCAGAAAGGGCGCTTCGTGGCCGATTCCGGCAACCCCAACGAGAACATCCCGTCCACCGACGCCGGCGTCAACGGCCAGGCCGCAGACCCTGTCGCAGTCTCCGCCTCCTACGACGCCAGCGCCATCACCGTGCTCGAAGGGCTGGACGCGGTCCGCAAGCGGCCCGGCATGTACATCGGCTCCACCGGTGAGCGCGGTCTGCACCACCTGGTGTACGAGGTCGTCGACAACTCGGTCGACGAGGCGCTGGCCGGTTACGCGGACACCATCGACGTCACGATCCTGCCCGACGGCGGAGTGCGCGTCGTCGACAACGGCCGCGGCATCCCGGTGGGCATCGTGCCCTCCGAGGGCAAGCCGGCCATCGAGGTCGTGCTCACCGTGCTGCACGCGGGCGGCAAGTTCGGCGGCGGCGGCTACGCCGTCTCCGGCGGTCTGCACGGTGTCGGCGTCTCCGTCGTGAACGCCCTGTCGTCCAAGGTCTCCGTCGAGGTCAAGACCGACGGGTACCGCTGGACGCAGGAATACAAGATGGGCGTCCCGACGGCCCCGCTCGCCAAGCACGAGGCCACGGACGAGACCGGCACGTCGGTCACCTTCTGGGCCGACCCGGAGATCTTCGAGACCACCGAGTACTCCTTCGAGACGCTTTCGCGGCGTTTCCAGGAGATGGCGTTCCTCAACAAGGGCCTCACGATCAGGCTCACCGACGAGCGCGAGTCGGCGAAGGCCACCGCCGGGGCGGACGAGGCGGGTGCGGACGAGAAGGACGAGGTCAAGACCGTCACGTACCACTACGAGGGCGGCATCGTCGACTTCGTGAAGTACCTCAACTCCCGCAAGGGGGAGGCGGTTCACCCCACCGTCATCGACCTGGAGGCGGAGGACAGGGACAAGAGCCTGTCCCTCGAGGTCGCGATGCAGTGGAACAGCGGCTACAGCGAGGGTGTGTACTCCTTCGCGAACATCATCCACACCCACGAGGGCGGTACCCACGAAGAGGGCTTCCGCGCCGCGCTGACGTCGCTGATCAACAAGTACGCGCGCGACAAGAAGCTGCTGCGCGAGAAGGACGACAACCTCACCGGCGACGACATCCGCGAGGGCCTGACCGCGATCATCTCGGTCAAGCTGAGCGAGCCGCAGTTCGAGGGCCAGACGAAGACCAAGCTGGGCAACACGGAGGCCAAGACCTTCGTGCAGCGCGCGGTCTACGAGCACCTGAACGACTGGCTGGACCGCAACCCGGTCGAGGCCGCCGACATCATCCGCAAGGGCATCCAGGCGGCCACCGCGCGCGTGGCGGCCCGCAAGGCCCGCGACCTGACCCGCCGCAAGGGTCTGCTGGAGTCGGCGTCGCTGCCGGGCAAGCTGTCCGACTGCCAGTCGAACGACCCCACCAAGTGCGAGATCTTCATCGTCGAGGGTGACTCCGCCGGCGGCTCGGCCAAGTCCGGCCGTAACCCGCAGTACCAGGCGATCCTCCCGATCCGCGGCAAGATCCTCAACGTCGAGAAGGCCAGGATCGACAAGATCCTGCAGAACCAGGAGATCCAGGCGCTGATCTCCGCCTTCGGCACGGGTGTGCACGAGGACTTCGACATCGAGAAGCTCCGCTATCACAAGATCATCCTGATGGCGGACGCCGACGTCGACGGCCAGCACATCAGCACCCTGCTGCTGACCTTCCTGTTCCGCTTCATGCGGCCGCTGGTCGAGGCCGGGCACGTGTACCTCTCCCGGCCGCCGCTGTACAAGATCAAGTGGGGCCGGGACGACAGCGAGTACGCGTACTCGGACCGCGAGCGCGACGCGCTGATCGAACTGGGGCGGCAGCGCGGCAAGCGGGTCCGCGAGGACTCGATCCAGCGCTTCAAGGGCCTCGGCGAGATGAACGCCGAGGAGCTGCGCGTGACCACCATGGACCAGGAGCACCGGGTCCTCGGCCAGGTCACCCTCGACGACGCCGCCCAGGCCGACGACCTGTTCTCGGTCCTGATGGGCGAGGACGTCGAAGCCCGCCGCGCGTTCATCCAGCGCAACGCCAAGGACGTCCGCTTCCTCGACATCTGAGTCGGTCTCAGCTGACCGCACCAGGAAGGATCTTCACCAGCAATGGCCGACGAGAACACTCCCGCCACCACCCCGGAAGAGGGCGGCGAAGTCACGATGCGCGTCGAGCCCGTCGGGCTCGAGACGGAGATGCAGCGCTCGTACCTGGACTACGCGATGTCCGTCATCGTGTCCCGTGCGCTGCCCGACGTCCGTGACGGCCTCAAGCCCGTCCACCGCCGCGTCCTGTACGCCATGTACGACGGCGGCTACCGCCCCGAGCGCGGCTTCTACAAGTGCGCCCGCGTCGTCGGCGACGTCATGGGCAACTACCACCCGCACGGCGACTCCTCGATCTACGACGCCCTGGTGCGCCTCGCCCAGCCGTGGTCGATGCGCATGCCGCTGGTGGACTCCAACGGCAACTTCGGCTCCCCGGGCAACGACCCGGCGGCGGCCATGCGGTACACCGAGTGCAAGCTCGCGCCGCTGTCGATGGAGATGGTCCGCGACATCGACGAGGAGACCGTCGACTTCACGGACAACTACGACGGCCGCTCCCAGGAGCCGACCGTCCTGCCGGCCCGTTTCCCGAACCTGCTGATCAACGGCTCGGCAGGCATCGCGGTCGGCATGGCGACCAACATCCCGCCGCACAACCTGCGCGAGGTCGCGGCCGGCGCCCAGTGGTGCCTGGAGAACCCCGAGGCCTCCCACGAGGAGCTCCTGGACGCGCTCATGGAGCGCATCAAGGGCCCCGACTTCCCGACCGGCGCGCTCGTCGTCGGCCGCAAGGGCATCGAGGAGGCGTACCGCACCGGTCGCGGCTCCATCACCATGCGCGCGGTGGTCGAGGTCGAGGAGATCCAGGGCCGTCAGTGCCTGGTGGTCACCGAGCTGCCGTACCAGGTGAACCCGGACAACCTGGCGCAGAAGATCGCCGACCTGGTGAAGGACGGCAAGATCGGCGGCATCGCGGACGTCCGCGACGAGACGTCCTCGCGTACCGGTCAGCGCCTGGTGATCGTCCTCAAGCGGGACGCGGTCGCCAAGGTCGTCCTGAACAACCTGTACAAGCACACCGACCTGCAGACGAACTTCGGCGCCAACATGCTGGCGCTCGTCGACGGCGTGCCGCGCACCCTCTCCCTGGACGCGTTCATCCGCCACTGGGTGACGCACCAGATCGAGGTCATCGTCCGCCGGACGAAGTTCCGGCTGCGCAAGGCCGAGGAGCGCGCCCACATCCTGCGCGGTCTGCTGAAGGCCCTGGACGCCATCGACGAGGTCATCGCGCTGATCCGGCGCAGCGACACCGTCGAGATCGCGCGCGGCGGCCTGATGGGCCTGCTGGAGATCGACGAGATCCAGGCCAACGCCATCCTCGAGATGCAGCTGCGCCGGCTGGCCGCCCTGGAGCGCCAGAAGATCGTCCAGGAGCACGACGAGCTGCAGGCGAAGATCAACGAGTACAACCAGATCCTGGCCTCCCCGGTCCGCCAGCGCGGGATCGTCAGCGAGGAACTGGCCGCGATCGTCGAGAAGTACGGCGACGACCGCAAGACCAAGCTGATCCCGTACGAGGGCGACATGTCCATCGAGGACCTGATCGCCGAGGAGGACATCGTCGTCACCGTCTCGCGCGGCGGTTACGTCAAGCGGACGAAGACGGACGACTACCGGGCGCAGAAGCGCGGCGGCAAGGGGGTGCGGGGCACGAAGCTGAAGGAGGACGACATCGTCGACCACTTCTTCGTCTCCACCACGCACCACTGGCTGCTGTTCTTCACCAACAAGGGCCGGGTGTACCGGGCCAAGGCGTACGAGCTGCCCGAGGCCGGCCGCGAGGCGCGCGGCCAGCACGTGGCGAACCTGCTGGCCTTCCAGCCGGACGAGGCGATCGCCGAGATCCTCGCGATCCGCGACTACGAGGCGGCGCCGTACCTGGTGCTCGCCACCAAGTCGGGTCTGGTCAAGAAGACGCCTCTGAAGGACTACGACTCGCCCCGCTCCGGCGGCGTCATCGCGATCAATCTGCGCGAGCGGGAGGACGGCGGCGACGACGAGCTGATCGGCGCCGAACTCGTCTCGGCCGACGACGACCTGCTGCTGGTCAGCAAGAAGGCGCAGTCGATCCGGTTCACCGCATCGGACGACACCCTTCGCCCGATGGGCCGCGCCACCTCCGGCGTCAAGGGGATGAGTTTCCGCGAGGGCGACGAGCTTCTCTCGATGAATGTCGTCCGACCCGGTACGTTCGTGTTCACTGCGACGGACGGTGGGTACGCGAAGCGCACCGCCGTCGACGAGTACCGCGTCCAGGGTCGCGGCGGCCTCGGCATCAAGGCCGCCAAGATCGTGGAGGACCGTGGCTCGCTCGTCGGCGCGCTGATTGTCGAGGAGAACGACGAGATCCTCGCCATCACCCTGTCCGGCGGTGTGATTCGTACGCGAGTCAACGAGATCAGGGAGACGGGCCGTGACACCATGGGCGTCCAACTGATCAACCTGGGCAAGCGCGATGCCGTGGTCGGTATCGCACGTAACGCCGAGGCCGGGCGCGAGGCGGAGGAAGTCGACGGCGACGTGGCCGTGGACGAGACCGCCGAGGGTGCCGAGACCACCGGCACGGACGAGGGTGAGGCACCCTCGGCCGAGTAGGCACGAGGAGTGAGTCATCGTGAGCGGAGCCACGGGCGCCGGATCGGCCGGTACCTCCACGGGTACGGAGACGGACGGCGGCGCCCGTGGCTCCGCCGCGCGTGCGGAGAGTGCGAACGACCCGCACACGACCAATCTGAAACCGGTGAAGGCGTCCGCGGCGGACTCCGCCGGCACCCGGGAACCCCAGGGGGGAACTGTGACGGACACCCGAGGCACGGCCGCGGCCGGTGAGGCCCAGCCGGCGTCACCGCTCCCCGGGGAGCGGCGCCCGCAGCAGCCCGCCGGGCCGTACCACCCGCCGCAGGCCTATCCGGCGCAGGCTCCCGCCGGTGCGGTGCGCCGGCCGCGTACCGGCGCCCGCACGGCGCCGCGGACCCGCAAGGCCCGGCTGCGGGTGGCCAAGGCCGACCCGTGGTCGGTGATGAAGGTCAGCTTCCTGCTCTCCATCGCGCTCGGCATCTGCACGATCGTCGCCTCGGCGGTGCTGTGGATGGTCATGGACGCGATGGGTGTCTTCTCGACGGTGGGCGGCACGATCTCGGAGGCGACCGGCTCCAACGAGGCCAACGGCTTCGACCTGCAGGCGTTCCTCTCGCTCCCCCACGTCCTGATGTTCACGACGATCATCGCGGTCATCGACGTGGTCCTGGCCACGGCGCTCGCGACGCTCGGCGCGTTCGTCTACAACCTCTCCGCGGGCTTCGTGGGCGGCATCGAGCTGACGCTGGCGGAGGACGAGTGACGTCCCGCGCGGCTTGAGCGGAGGACGAGAAACGGCCCGCGCGCCCCTGACCTGATGGTCCCCCGACAACCGATTTTGGGACTGACGTGGTCGTGCGCTAATCTTCAGGAGTCAGCGCGCGGGACGTACACCGCAAAGCGCGGCGGGGCTATAGCTCAGTTGGTTAGAGCGCATCCCTGATAAGGATGAGGCCACAGGTTCAAATCCTGTTAGCCCCACCAGCGAGAAGACCCCCAGTCGATATCGACTGGGGGTTTTTGACATCTACGACTGACATCAGCCGACGCGTGGATCTTCCAGAAGCCCAGCGAGCAGGCCGACCGCTTCCCGCTCACGCCGACCATGTGCGTGGAGGCGCCCATGGTCATGCTGACCGTGTGGATGGGCCGGTGGCCATGAGTGGATCACCGGCTAGCGCGGCCACAGTCGGAACAGTGCCTCCGGCGGGGACCGGCCGGCACCGGGAGGGAGGGGGCGCCGTCGCCCACCAGGCTGGACGTGCCGAGGCTTCCGCCCCGTATCAGTGCTCGCTGGTGCCGACGTAGGTGCCGTGCCAGGTGTGGTACCACACGGCGCCTGTGGAGGCGTTGACCGAGAGCATGCCGTTGATTTTCCCGGAGCGCATGGTGTGGAGGGTGTAGTAGCCCGGGAACGCCTCGGCTTTGTCGGCGGTCAGGTCGCTGCCTCGGTCACGCAGCCACCGCTGGGCACGGTGCTGGGCCTGGTCGGGGGAGAACCGGGTCTGTGTCCGGCCGCGAGGGTGCATGCCGTAGTCGGTGTTCCACATCATGGCCGGGCCGTACTCGATCCCGGTGTCACCGTCGGCCGGGTTGACCAGGACCTCAGTGGCCAGCTTCCCGGAGGGGGTCTTCAGCTCGGCGTAGAAGTTCTTCGAGAACTGCATGACCTCGCCGACGCGTAGGCCGAGCCGGTGAGCGAAGGCGTCGGCGCGGTGTCGGGCTTGGTCCAGGGTCTTGACCGGGGTGCCGTCACCGCGCTGCCAGTAGTGGCCGCCCCTCATGCCATGGCCCCACGAGCAGTTGTTGTCGCCCATCATGCCCGGCCCCATGCCGGGCCCCCATGAGTCCCAGTTGTCCCAGTCGTCGCCCGATGTCCCCGACCTCCAGCAATCGCCGCCGGACGGGCTTGGCGCGGCGGCCGGGCGAAGCGCGGCACGGCTGGACATGGTGCTGTCTACCGTGCATCCGGCGACCACCGTGCCGCCCACCACTAGTGCCACCAGCACGCGGACGGTCCGTCGGCTTGTCCTGGACACGGTCATCACCTCTGCGAGTTGATCCGTCGGTGTCCGCGACCCGGCAGACGCGGGCCTCTTTCCTCCAACGTCGCTCCGCGCCCAGTGGACCGTCTAGGGCCGTCCGGACCTTCCGGTGCCCCACCGGTCTGGTCCGTGCCGAGGTACCCGGCGCGGTCGAGCCCCCGCTGGTGTCTGACACCGACGCCCGACACCAACAGGCCCGGACGATCACGGATCGCCACGGACCCTGACCGTCGCTGAAACGCTCACCATCGGGCAGCGCCTGCATCAATGAGCCGTGGTGGTCGACCTGATAAGGGTGAGGCCACAGGTTCGCATCCTGTGAACCCCACAGATTCGAAGACCCCAGGTCCGGATGGACGGGGGGCCTTGGCTGTGCGCGGGTGGGCCGGGTGCCCTCGGGTGCCGTATCTCCGGTGCCGTCTCTCGGGTGCCGTCCCTCCGGTGAGATCGCTCGGGAGGGCGCGCAGGTGAGGTCTCCGAGGTGACGTCTCTCAGGGCATGAAAAAAGACCCGACCGCTGGCGACGGGGGATGCACCAGCGATCGGGCTATGGCCAAGGGTAACAAGGTTGAGCCGCCCGTGGGGCCAAGTCACCGGGTAATCAGTCAGGTTGGCCGATCATCGTCCGCACGGGGGGTCGTAGGAGAGGCGGGGAAGGTATTCGTGCCACCTCTGGGGGGTCAGCACGCCCCGGGTGACCGAGCAGATGTGCCGGATCGCCGCGTCGGCGTCCAGCCGCCACAGGCGGACCGTGTCGGCGCCGCTGGAGACGCCGAGGACGTGGCTGTTGGGGCTGAACGTCAGGAAGTTGCCCGTCTTGGCGTTGGGGCTCATCGACTGGCCGATCGCGGTCGCCCCGGCCGGGTCGGCGACGTTCCACAGGCGCACCGTGTTGTCGTTTCCCCCGCTGGCCAGGGTGCGGCCGCCCTCGCTGAACGTCACCGACGTCACCGCCTCGCTGTGGCCGGTGAGCGGTGCGCCCAGCGCCCTCGCCCCGGCGGGGTCGGAGACGTCCCACAGGCGCACCGTGTCGTCGTCGCTGCCGCTGGCCAGGGTGCGGCCGTCCGGGCTGTAGGCGAGCGCGTTGACCGGACCGGAGTGCTCGCCCCGCGGTGTGCCGAGCGCGGCGGGGCGGCCGGGGTCGGCCACGTTCCACAGCCGGATCGTGCTGTCCGCGCTGCCGCTGGCCAGGGTGCGGCCGTCCGGGCTGAAGACGAGGGTGTTGACGTAGCCCCGGTGGCCGGTGAGCGGCTTGCCGAGCCGTGCGGGGTGCGCGGGCGCGGAGACGTTCCAGAGCTGGATGGTGCGGTCGTCGTACGCCGTGGCCAGGGTGCGGCCGTCCGGGCTGTAGGCCAGCGCGTCCGGGCCCATGAAGCGGGTCCGCAGGCGGAGCGGGGGTCCGGTCGAGACCGGACGGGCGGGGTCGGAGACGTCCCACAGGTACACGGCCTTGGCCCCCGTCAGGACGGCGAGGGTGCGGCCGTCGGGGGAGAACAGCAGCGAACGCTGGTCGCCGTCCGCGCGCATGAACGGCTTCCCCAGCGGCACGGGCCGGTCGGGGCGCGCCACGTTCCACAGCCGCAGTCTGCCGTCCCGCGCCGCCGTGGCCAGCACCCGTCCGTCCGGCCGGAAGGCTCCGCTCCGGCCGATCATGTCCGAGGCCGGGATCGACCACAGGCGTACCTTGCTGTCGCCGCTGCCGGTGGCCAGGGTCCGCCCGTCCGGGCTGAACCCCAGGGCGTACATCTCCCCACTGCTGCCCGCGAGCGGCTCGCCGACCTGTGACGGGGACGCCGGATCGCTCACGTTCCACAGGCTCGCCGTGCTGTCCGCGCTCGCGGCGGCCAGCCTGCCGCCGTCGGGACTGAACGCCACGGACCACACCGGGCCGGTGTGGCCGGTCAGCGGTGAGCCGAGCGCGGCGGGGCGGTCGGGGTCGGTCACGTTCCACAGCCGGATCGTGTCGTCCGCGCTGCCGCTGGCCAGGGTGTGGCCGTCCGGGCTGAAGGCCAGCGAGTGCACGATGTCGGTGTGGCCCCTGAGCACCGTGTGGATCGGCTCGGGCCGGCGCGGGTCGGCCGTGCGCCACAGCAGGACGCTGGCGTCGTCGCCGCCCGCCGCGAGGGTGCGCCCGTCCGGGCTGAACGCCACCGAGCGCACCGCGGCGGTGTGGCCGCGCAACACCCCCAGCGTCTTCGCCCGGTGCGGGTCCGCCACGTTCCACAGGCGCACGGTGTGGTCCTCGCCGGCCGAGGCCAGGGTGCGCCCGTCGGGGCTGAAGGCGACCAGGTAGATCGTGCCCGTGTGGCCGGTCAGGGGCCGGCCGATCGGGACCGGGTGGGCGGGGTCGGCCACGTCCCACAGGCGGATCGTGCCGTCGTCGCCGGCGCTGGCCAGGGTGCGCCCGTCCGGAGCGAACACCGCGCTGCTCACCCAGCTGCCGTGCCCGGTCAGCGGTCGGCCCAGGGGTTTCGGGCGGCTCGGGTCGGCCACGTTCCACAGCCGGACCGTGCGGTCGTAGCTGGCCGTGGCCAGGGTCCTGCCGTCGGGGCTGAAGGAGGTGAGGTAGACGGCGCCCGTGTGGCCGGACAGCGGGGTGGCCAGCGGGGCGTTCACGATCGAGATCAGGCGGCTGTACGTGCCCTCGTCGTGCGGGCGCAGGTCGTGGGCGACCAGGTCGAGCTGCGCGGCCAGGGACGGGTCGGTGCGCTGGACCCGGTCCGCCTCGGCGAGGACCTGCGCGAACACGGCGTCGTCCCGCTGCTGCCAGGCGATCACCGCGGAACCGCCGGCGAGCAGGGCCAGCACCACCAGGGCCGCCACCGCCGCCCTGCTGATCCACACCGTGCGCTTGCGCAGCCGCACCGCGGCGGCCAGGAACTCCACGGCGCTGCGGGTCAGGTAGGTGTCACCGGCCGACCTCGCCCAGCCGCGGGCCTGCTCCAGCCGGGAACCGCGGTAGAGGAGGGAGCTGTCCCGGCCCGAGTCCTCCCAGGCCCGGCCGTCCTCCTCCAGCCGCTGGCGCAGCAGGTGGTCGTTGCGGTTGTCGTCGATCCAGTGCCGCAGGCGCGGCCAGGCGTGCAGCAGCGCCTCGTGGGTGATCTCCACGGTGTCCGCGTCCAGCGTCACGAGGCGGGCCTGCACCAGCGCCTCCAGGGACTCCTCGGTCTTGCCGGGGTCCGACGACTCGTCCGCCAGCTGCCGCCGGGTGCCGCGGCGCCGGGTGGCCTGGGTGTCCTCGCCCAGCCGGACCAGCCGCAGCAGGAGCAGCCGGGCGGCGGTACGGGCGGCCGGGTCGAGGCCTGACCAGGCGCGCTCGGCGGTCGCCGCCACCGCTCCCTGGATGCCGCCCGCCGCCCGGTACCCGGCCAGCGTCAGCCGCCCGGCCTTCCGGCGCTGCCAGGTGGCCAGCAGGGCGTGGGACAGCAGCGGCAGCACGCCCGCGTCGTGGGCGCCGCGCGGGCCGTCGGCGCTCACCTCGCGCACGATCAGCTCGGCGAGGCCCGGCTCCAGCTCGAGACCCACCGCCTTGGCCGGACCGGTCACGGCGTCGCGCAGCTCGCCGCTGGTCAGCGGGCCGAGCACCATGTGCCGGTGCTGCAGCGCGTCGGCCAGTTCCCGGTAGCCGAGGCACTGCTCGTAGAAGTCGGCGCGGATGCCGAGGACGACCAGCGCGGGGGCGGCAGCCGGCGGTACGGCGCCGGAACCGGCACCGCCCGGGCCGACGGGCGGGGTGCAGGCGGCGGCCAGGAGCTGTATGAAGGTCCGCCGGTCCGCCTCGTCGGCGCAGAGGGTGAACGCCTCCTCGAACTGGTCCACGATGACGACCGGCCGGGCGCCCGGGGGCATCTCGCGGCGCGCCCAGGCCGAGACGGCCTCACGCGCGGCGCGAGCCAGCCGCGGGGCGTCGGAGCCGGGCGCCGCGGCATTCTCCGTGGCCTCCTGCTCGGCCCTGCGCGCGTCGGCCGCGACGGGCGCGAGCTCCGGGATCCGGCGGATCAGTTCGCCCAGGGGATCGGGGCCGGGGACGAGTTGCAGGACCGGGCCGCGGGGCGCGGCGCCGTCCTCGGCGGTCCGGGGGGTCGGGGAGGAGCGGTCGGAGGGGGTGTGGTCGGAGGGGGTGTGGCCGGGGGTGGTGTGGTCGGAGGGGGTGTGGGCTGGGGAGGCGTGCGCCGGGGACGCGTCCGCGGCGGTGGCCGTCGGGGTGGCCGTGGGCGTCGGGTCGGTCGTGGAGGTCCGGGTGGCTGCCGTCCGGACGGCCGTCGGGGAGGCGAGGACGCCGTCGCGGAGGGCGGGGACCAGGCCGGCGTTGAGCAGGGACGACTTTCCCGCCCCCGAGGCACCCACCAGCATGACCAGACCACCCGTCCGCTCCGCGGCGCGCAGCTGGGCGACGAGCGCGTTCGTGCTCCGTTCCCGGCCGAAGAACCAGCGCGCGTCCTCCTGCCGGTACGGGGCCAGCCCGCGGTAGGGACACACACCGCCCGAGACGGACGCGTCCTGGGCCGCGGGGGGCCGGTCCTCCTGGGCGGACGGCGCGGGCCGGTCACCCACCGGGTCGGCCAGCGCGCGCTCCCACAGACGCTGCCAGTGGGCCAGGTCGTACAGGCCGGTGGAGACCGGGGCGGGCCGCAGGCGCCGTGCCTCCGGGATCAGGATGTGCAGGACCGCCGCGAGCGCGGTGAACTGGGCCGGCACGTTCCGGGCGCGGCGCCAGTCGCTGATCCGCTGCGCGGAGACCCGTACCGGACGGCCGCGTTCGTCGACCCGCTGCAACCGTACGACCGATTCGGCGACACTCTTCAGGGGAGGGTTGCCGGCCTCCTTGTACAGCAGCGCGAGGCGCTCGGCGAAAGCTGTGCGTGCCCCTGAGTCGGAACTCAAGGCCCCACCCCTTACTTCCCCCCGCATCTGGACGTCCGGACCGGAAAACTCACCCTATACGGCTGACCTGCGGATAAGGCATGGGCCGGAGATCGGAACCTCCTCTGCGGAGGCGACAGATGGCAGGATCCGAACCGGGTAGCGGAGTGATCACACACCGTCTGGACAGGCCACCGGCTCAGTGCTCGGAGAGACAGCCCATGGCAGCGAACGTTCTCGGTCAACTTCTGCAGCAGACAGACGAGCGGGTCCCGCCGAAGGCAGGCAGCGGCTAGGACACCCCGGCTGGACCCGCGGAGCACCCGCGGAGACGGCTCTCGACCTCGGCCCGTGCCGAACCGCCGACATGGCACGGGCCGACATCCCCCTGCACCGTTCGGTACCGGTCCCCACGAGGGGAGGGACCGGTGCCGGACGGGCAGGGGCTCATACATGGGGACGTGATGTCCCGCTTCCTCGGGAATCCGGCGGACCGACGCTCCGCCGCCCCACTCCGTCCTGCTCTACTCCGCCCTGTCTCGCCCTGTCCTATTTCGTCTATCCTGCCCTGCCCTACTCCTTCCTGTCCTGTCCTGCCCTACTTCGCCTCGCCCGGTGAGCCGGCATGCGCCTGGATAACTGACGGTCCGTCAGCTACGGTCGCCCCGAGCGTCGTTCACTCGAGGGTCGTCCACGAAGGGGTGAGTGCCATGGAGAAGCGTCCCCGGTGCCCGCGACCGCCCGGTGCTCCACGCTGGGTCGCGATGTTCCACCAGCCCGGCCGGGAGTCCTGGACGGTGGCCGCCGAGTCGCCGTATCGGGCTCCTGTGCTGTACGCCGTCGGGGACATGACCCAGACCGTACGGGCGCGCGGGGCGGAGGCGACGGTCGCGGTGTGGGGCCCGAAGGACGGCGCCTGGCACCTCTACGACTCCCCGGCGGCCAAGGCACCGAAAACACCCACCCCGGCACCCGCGCCCCCCGTCGGGCGGCGCGCGGACGGGCCCGGCGAGCCGGCCAAGCTCGCCGAACGCATGACGGCGCGGCGGCACCAGGTGCTCATGGCCGGTCTGGGCAAGGCGGGCCTGTACGACCTCGGTCCCGAGGACGGCGAGGCGGTCCGGACGCTGGCCGACCGCCTCGACGAGCCCACGGTCCGTCGCGTGGCCCACTGGCTGGCGACCGCGGGTGGCCGGCGGTAACGCGTCGGACGTGACGGCGGGGTGACCGGTGGCGGGCCGGCGGGGTGCCCGCGCGGGCGCGGCGGGGCGGCCGTCGTGGGGCCGGTGGGTCGGCGGTCGTGCGGCCGGCGGGTCGGGCGGCGGGTTCAGCGGGGCCGGGAGTCGGCGGTGCCGGGCGGGTTCAGCGGGTGCCTCGCCGGGCAGTGACGTCCTGGAAGTCACCGAACCGACCCCGGCCGGACGTCACCGGCGGGGTCACCGACGGCTGGAGGACGCATGAAGGTCTCCGTCGACCGCAGCCTGTGCTACGGCTCCGCCGAGTGCGCGCACCGGGCACCGGAGGTGTTCGCGTTCGAGGACGGGTACGGCGTCGTACGGCCCGGACGTGCGGAGTCCGCCGGCGATCCGCAGGTCCGGGAGGCGGCGGAAAGGTGCCCCTCACAGGCGATACGGCTGATGGAATAGGCGGTCACGCTCCTGCCGCGGGCGGACCTCGTAGGTCGTCGCCGCACGGGGAGGACGTGTCCCCACAAAGCGCGAGACCCCCGGCCGAGCCCGGCCGGGGGTCTTTCCGTGTCGACTGGTGCGTACGCAAGTCGCCTGGTGTCGAGACGTCCGCGATGCTGGGTGCCGTTCCTGCCGCGGGTGGCCGGCGGAGCGGCTGATCGAGCGGGGGCTCAGCAGTCGAGCGCCGCCGGGTCCTGGTCGGGTGTCCCGGTCTCCGCGTTCTCCGTCTGGGGGTCGGTGAGGGGCCGGTGCCGGCAGCTCGGGGACTTTCCGTGGGCCTCGGCCCCGATCCGCTGCTTCATCGTGGGGGGCAGGGCCCTGGCATGGGGCCAGACCCAGCGGGGTGTCGCCGGGATCGCCGGGGCCGCGTGGTGCGTGGCGTCGGTGCGGGGGCTCTCGGGCTGGGCGGCGGCCGTCGCGGTGGCCGCGGTGACGAGTCCGAGCGCCGTGCACAGCGCGAGGAAGGCGGTGACGATGGCGGTCCACAGCTTCATGACCTTGTTCTGGGTCATGGCCCCTCACTTTCGGGTTGGGCGATTTGCGTACTTTGCTCATCATGTGTATGCGGGGCGCGAAGTGGTGGACCGACGCCCGTGGCGCGTCGATGTTCTGATGAACACCACCCGAATGGGCCCAAGGGGTCGGAAAAGACCCGAAAACCCGACCAAGAGGCACGAAGACGGAGCAAATGTAACGTTCCGTGGAGGTGTGATCACCCTCCGATCCGAACGGCGCCGGACTCGGCTAGTGCGCTGCCGGAGGCGGGAGTTGAGCCCCCACGCAGGTCACCGATCGATATCGGTCGGTGTGTATAGTCGGGCGCCAGAGGTCCCCTACGTCAAGGAAAGACGAGGTCGCGCGGTGAAGAAGCTGCTCCTGGTCGCACTGGCCGCCATCGGCGGGCTCCTCGTGTACCGCCAGATCCAGGCGGATCGCGCCGAGCAGGATCTGTGGACGGAGGCGACTGACTCCGTGCCTACGGGTTCCTGAGTCCCGACACCTGAACCGAACAGACCCCGGCCGCCACGCGGTCGGGGTTTTGCGTTTCCTGGCCGCGTTTCCAGGCCGCCATTCCTGCGGCCGCGGCGGTCTTCCGCCTCCCCGAGCTGCGGGGCGGTGGGCTTGCGTATCGCGGGTCGTGGGTCGTGGACCCGGTGGGCCGCGGGTCACCGGGTGCGGCCCGGCTCGGCGGCCCCGGGTTGCGGGGCGGCCGCGGGTGAGATAGGCGTTCCGGGAGGCCGTCCGCGATCCACCGGGTGGGGCCGGGCGTTGCCGGGCGTTTCGGACGGCCGTACACGTTGCCCGGATGGCGCAGGGGTGCTCGGGGCAGGATGGGCCACGGTCCGGCAGGCCGCGGGGAGCGGCCGGGGCCCGCGGTTGCGGAGCGACAGGGGGTGGCAGTGCGGCGGCGAGGGCGTACGGCGTGGTGGCGGGACGACCGGTGCGCGCGCTCGCGCGCGACGACCAAGCCGCCCGGCCTGCGGGCCGGCGTCGTGCTGCTGGGGCTGTGCGCCCTGGTCCCCCTGCTGTGCGGCCCCGCGGCCGCCGCCGGTGCGCGTTCCGGGGCCTACGACGGCGCGCGTCCGGGGATGTACGACTTCACGCCCGGCGCCCGCTCCGTCCAGGGCGCGGCGGACACGGCCGACGCCGAGCGGCTGGACCCCGGCCGTACCTACCGAAGCTCCCTGCCGAAGAACGGCAGGCTCTACTACCGCCTGCGCCTCGCAGCCGCCGACACGGCGTACGTCCCCGTCACCGCCGTACCGCCCGCCCACACCACCGTGACCGCCACCGACGGCATCCGCGTGTCCATCGAGGACGCCGACGGCTCGTCCTGCCAGTACGCCGCCGCCCGCTTCGGCGCCGGGCTCAGCCCGCGCCCGGTCACGGCCCTGGGACAGCGCGAGGCCGGCAGGGCGCTGTGCCGGGGCGCGGGCACGTACTACCTGCTGGTCGAACGCCTCGACGCCGAGGGATCCGGTACGGCGGGCTCGACGCAGCCCTGGGACCTGGAGATCGCGCCCGCCACGGAACCCGGGCCCGTCCGGCCCGGGCCCAGCACCGCGCCGGAGTCCTGGAACTCCGCCACTCCCGAACCGCTCACCGGCAAGCCCCGCGACCGGTCCGGCGGCGCCGGCTTCGTCTCGGCCGTACCGGTGGACCAGGGGGTCTGGCGGACGGCCCTCGTGCCCGGCGAGACCCGGTTCTACAAGGTGCCGCTCGACTGGGGCCGCCAACTGCACGCCTCCGCCGAACTGGACGCTGCCGACGGTCACGGCTATGCCGGAGGGGCCCTGAACCTCGCCCTCCACAACCCCGTCCGCGGCTTGGTCGACGACGTCACCCTCGGCTACACCGGCGCCCGGAGATCCGTGGCCCTCGCCCCGCTCCCGCCGGTCGAGTACGCCAACCGCCATGCCGTCCCCGCAGGGGTCTCCGCCGTCCGGTTCGCCGGCGACTACTACCTGGTCCTGCACCTCAGCGAGCAGCTGACCGGCCCCTTCGGGCGCGGACCGTTCGGCGTGACGCTGCGGATACGGGTGGACGGACGGGCGCACGCCGGGCCCGACTACGCCGGGCGGCCCGCGCCCGCGGACGTCTTCACCGTCACGGCCCAGGACCGCGTGCGGGCGCTGCCCGGGAGTACGGCGGGCGCGGACCGCACGCCGATGAGGCTGGTCGCCGCCGGCGGCATCGGCCTGGGCACGGCCCTGCTGCTGGTGCTCGGCGGCTGGACGCTGGCGGCCCGGCGGGCTCAGACGCGGGTCAGCGCCCAGAAACCCACCGCGTAACAGACCAGCGCCAGCAGCAGGACCGGGATCGCGACCCGGGCCGGGGGCCCGGGACGGCGACGGTTCGTGCGGCGCCGACGGCCCCGCACCGGGGGCCTCGGCGAGACCGGTGGGGCGGCAGGGGATACCTGCGCGTCCTGAGCGGTGTACGAGGCGGTGGCGGCATCGCCGCGGTGCCCCGGCACCGCGGGTGGCGGGACGGCGGTCCCTGGCGTGTACGGCTGTGAGGGGGCGGCGGCCAGGGCCCGCGTCGTCGGATCGTGCGAGGGCAACTCCGGGAACGGGCAGCTGCGTTCCGGGAAGACGGGTGTCCGCCCCGGGAACGGTGGTGTCCGCTCCGGTGCCCGAGGTGCGTGCTCCGCTGTCCAGGGTGCGTGCTCCGGTGCCCGGGGTGTGGGCTCCGGGCTGTTCTCGCGCTGCTCCCCGGCGTGCGGGGGCGTCCGCCAGGGGGGCGGACCAGGCTCCGAGTGGTCCTGGGGCGGCGGGAGTCGAAAGCTTCCGGTGTCCGACATGGAGCCGGTGTGCGGGTGGGCCTGGGCGCTCGCGTCGAGGCCCACGTCCGGGCGGGAGGCGCTGTCCGCGCCGGAGCCGGCCCCCGGGTGGCCGACGGCACCGGTGCTCGGGTCGGAGGACTCACCGGAGAAGTCCGTCTGCACACCCGAGGCCCTCCTGAGCGGCCCGTCGGAGCTGAACCCCGGTGGCAGCGGGCCGACTTGGTCGAAGATCTCGATCAGCTCGTCGTCGGGTCCGGGTTCCGGCAGGAGTTCCGCGGCGGAGGCCAGTGCCTTGCGTGCCCCCGTGGCGGTGCGGAAGCGGGCCGCCGGGTCCGGCTGGAGCAGCGCGGCGACCACCTGCCACAGCGGTTCGGGAACGCTCTTGGGCGCCCCCGGGGTGCCGTGCTCGGCGAAGTACTGCACCAGCGCCTTCGCGTCGGGCTTCGCGCCTTCCAGGAGATACAGGGCGACCAGTCCGACGGCGAACAGGTCGGCCGGGAAGTCGGGTTCGGCGCCGAGCATCTGCTCGGGAGCCAGATAACCGGGCGTTCCCACCACGAGGTTGGTCTCGGTCAGCCGTGGTTCGCCGAGCCGCATGGCGATGCCGAAGTCCGACAGCCGCAGCCGCGGCCGGCTGGTACCGGTGGCCTCCAGGAGCAGGTTGGCGGGTTTGATGTCCCGGTGGACGACGCCTTCCGCGTGGACGGCGGCGAGCCCGGACAGCAACTGGTCCAGCAGCGTGCACACGAAGGCCGGGGGGAGGGGGCCGTAGTCGCCCACGAGGTGGACGAGGGAGCCGCCGGTGACCAGGTCCATGGTGAACAGGACCTGGTCGTCGTCGGCCGCCCAGCTGGCCGGAGCGAGGACGTGGGGGTGGTCGATGCGCAGCGCCTGCTCCCGCACGAAGCGCAGCAGCGAGTGGGCGTCGCGCTGCTGGAGCACCTTGGCGGCCACATAGCGCCGTCGGCGGTGATCCCAGGCACGCCACACGGCGCCCACGCCACCGCGTCCGATCGGGTCGGCCAGCTCGTACCGGCCGGCGAAGACCTCACCCATGGCAGTCCCCCGCTCCTCCCCCTGGCCCCTCGCTCCCCCTCTACCCCCGCGTTCCCCTCCGGCACCGCTTCCCCGCCACCGGCCCACGGGTGGCGGGCCGCGGTCAGTTCTGGTGGGACTGGTAGTGCGCGACGGCGTCGGACGTACGGCCGGCGCCGTAGACCCGGAGGAACTCGGCCAGCTCGGGGTGGGACGGGGTGAGGGCGTCCGCGGCCTCGATGATGTCACCCGCGGCGGCCACCGAGCGCAGCAACGACTGGATCTCGCGGACCACCCGCTTGACCGTGGGCGCCCCCGAACCGCTCGTGGTCTGGGTGGTGTTGTTGAGCACGGAGCCCCCCTGCGACTTCTTGATCTCGTCCATGCGGTCGGTCGCCTCGGCGGCGCTGACGCTGCCGTCCGCCACCTGCGCCGCCAGCTCCTGCAGCAGTTGTACCCGCTGGACCACCGCGGGATTGCCGATCTTGGCGCGCTGGCCGCTCATCAGCTGCGAGAGCATCGGCGCCGACAGGCCGAGGACCCCCGCGAGACGCGCCTGGTTGAGCCCCAGATCGTCGATGAGCTTACGGAAGAGCGCCCCCAACGGCTCCCCGTACCAGTTCCGCTGCAGCTCCCGCGCTCTGGCGGTGGCTTCCTGCTGTGCGGCGTCCATTGCGTCTCCCCATCGCTACCCCTGAAAAACCGCGGTTCGCTGTAGCGAACCCCGCCGAGCATCTTACGGAGAGTGGTCATCCGGGGGGACCCCCAATCTTTTTGCGGGATACGGGGGGAGACCCGGTAGTCTGGTCTGCGGCACCCACCGGAACGCGCTTCCGGCCGGTCACTGCTTCCCGGGGCCTTAGCTCAGTTGGTAGAGCGCCGTCTTTGCATGGCGGATGTCAGGGGTTCGACTCCCCTAGGCTCCACCCCGAAAATGCCCTCCGACCTGCGAAAAGCAGGTTTCGGAGGGCATTTCTCGTCGGCTGCCGCGGCGCCCGTTTCACGTGGAACGGGCCGTGGGACCGGCGAGTTGTCACTCGCCGGTCCCACGGCCCGTTCAAAAGCAGGGCACGAACCCGACCGTCACCATCAGGGCGCGAAACCGACCGTCTCGACCAGGGGCGTGAACCCCGCCGTCTCAGGCCTGGTCGTCGCGGTCCGAGGACTCGTCCTCCGCCTGCTTCGCCTGCACCTCCGGGTCCAGGACCGAGGTGCCACTGCCGTCCACGGAGCCGATGCGCCCGGTCTCGGGCACCTCCGTCGCCGCGGGCGGCTCGACCAGCCAGTCGGGGTTGGCCTGCTTGTCCCACCACTTCCAGGCCGCGAAGGCGCCGCCGACGAGCACGCCCGCCAGCGCCAGTACCTTCACCGCCCGGCCGGCCCTGGACCGCCGCTCGTTCCTTCTGGCCAGCTTGTGGATGTCCTTCGCCGAGACCTGACCGCGCAGGGCGGCCAGAGCGGCGGCGCCGCGCGCGGCGGCCTCGTCGGCCACCGGTGCTGCGACGGCCACGGCGTGCTCGATCTTCGGACGCGAGTAGACGGCGGCCTGCCGGGCGGCCTTGCGGGTACGAAGGGCGGCTTCCTGTGCTGCCAGGTCAACCTTCGGCGGCACATGGGCACGGGCTTGCTCCAGTCGTGGGGCGAGCCGGGCGTCGTACTGATCGCGGGCCTGTTCGGCGGCCTGCGACACCACGGGCGCCAGCCGTACGCGTGCCTCCTGCGCGTAATGCGCGGCACGCTCCTTGGCCGTGTCGGCGTAGGGCGCCACCACTTCCGCGGCGTGCAGCACGCTGTCCTTCGCCGAGCCGGTCGCGGCGCGCACGCTGTCGATGCGGGTCACGGGTTCCTCCTCCTCGGTGGCGTACGGTAATTCGACTTTCCACCCTTTTACGGATCATGCCTGTGAACGGTCCGCCCGGCATGCGAGGGCGGGCATATGGGTGCTGATCGCTCTGTTCGGCTCGATTGCGGGCAACAGGAGCTTCTCGTCGACCCTGCCACGAAACTCGGCCGGGCGCTGCTTTCCCGGCAGAACTCCAGGCCGTCGGGCGACGTACGGCCCCGGCCGTGCGAGGATCGGGGAGTCACACGAGGACAACGGAAGGCAGATCGTGGCTGAGCAGCTTTACGCCACTTTGAAGACCAACCACGGCGACATCGAGGTCCGGCTGTTCCCGAACCACGCGCCTGTCACGGTCAGGAACTTCGTCGAGCTGGCGCAGGGCGAGCGTGAGTGGACGCACCCGGGTACGGGCAAGAAGAGCACGGACCGGCTCTACGACGGGACGATCTTCCACCGTGTCATCAGCGGCTTCATGATCCAGGGCGGTGACCCGCTGGGCACCGGCATCGGCGGTCCCGGCTACAAGTTCGAGGACGAGTTCCACCCCGACCTGTCTTTCAACAAGCCGTACCTGCTGGCCATGGCCAACGCCGGCCCCGGCACCAACGGCTCGCAGTTCTTCATCACGGTCGCCCCGACGGCCTGGCTGACCCGCAAGCACACCATCTTCGGCGAGGTCACCGACCCGGCCAGCCAGAAGGTCGTCGACGCCATCGCGGGCGTGCCCACCAGCGGGCGCAACGACCGTCCGGCCCAGGACGTCGTCATCGAGTCGGTCGTCGTCGACCGGCGCGAGAGCTGAACCCACCGCTTCCCGGCAGCCGCCGCAGGGAACCAAACGCCCCGCTCGTCCGTAAGGATGAGCGGGGCGGGGTGTTTGCCCCGGGCAGCCCCACGACGAGCAAGGTGATCTGATGGACCAGGCCGCAGGCAGCGCCCAGGACGCCCGGCGCGTGCCCGTGTGCTACCGGCACCCGGACCGCGAGACGGGCGTGCGCTGCACCCGCTGTGAGCGCCCCATCTGCCCGGAGTGCATGGTCAGCGCCTCGGTCGGCTTCCAGTGCCCCGAATGCGTCCGCGCCGGCTCCGGTACGGGGCATGCGCCGGCCGCGTCCCGGCCGCGCACGATGGCCGGCGGCACGGTCACGGCCGACCCCCGGCTGATCACCAAGATCCTCATCGGGATCAACCTCGCGATGTTCCTGGTGCAGCAGTCCCTGGGCGACCACTTCACCCAGCGCTTCGAACTGATCGGCCAGGCGTACGTCCCCGGGCTCGACGAGGTCCAGGGCATCGCCGACGGCCAGTACTACCGCCTGCTGACCGCGATGTTCCTGCACGGCGGCATCGCCCACATCCTGTTCAACATGCTCAGCCTGTGGTGGATCGGCGGCCCCCTGGAGGCGGCGCTCGGCCGCGCCCGCTACATCGCCCTCTACTTCGTGTCGGGCCTGGCCGGCAGCGCGCTCAGCTATCTGATCGCCGCGCCCAACCAGCCCTCGCTCGGCGCCTCCGGAGCGATCTTCGGCCTGTTCGGCGCCACGGCCGTGCTGATGCGCCGGCTCAACTACGACCTGCGCCCGCTCGTCGCCCTGCTGGTGATCAACCTCGTGATCACCTTCACGCCGGCGATGGGCATCGCCTGGGAAGCCCACATCGGCGGCCTGGCAGCCGGCGTCGTGACGGGGTACGCCATGGTGCACGCCCCGCGCAGGAGACGGGCGCTGGTCCAGTACGGCACCTGTGCGCTCGTCCTGCTGGTCGCGGTGGTCCTCGTGCTGGTCAGGACCGGTCAGCTCACCTGAGACCGGCCGGTTGTCCACAGCGTGTGGCGAATCCTGTGCATACGGTGCGGGCACAGGTGTGCCCCCCGTCGCTCGAATGTGTTTCCGCAGGTCGGACGGGGGGCGAATGCGTGTGCGGGGACTGATAGGTCAGTCACACCGGCGTCAACCCTCGATGAGTTATCCACAGATCGTAGTCTTTTCCCCAGGGAGGTGTGGATACAGCTGCCGACCTGTGGATAACTCAGTGGATAGCCCTGGGCAGAGCTACCGCAGCAGTGCTGGTGAGGGCTACTTCCACTGCGTGGAGACACCGAAGCCGGCGGCGATGAAGCCGAATCCGACCACGATGTTCCAGTTGTCCAGCGCGTCGATGGGCAGTGAGCCGTCGGTTACATAGAAGACGACGATCCAGGCCAGGCCGATGAGGAACATGGCCAGCATGACGGGCGCGACCCAGGAACGGCTGGTCAGCTTGATCGCCTGAGCCTGCTTCGCCGCCGGCGGCGTGTAATCGGCCTTCTTGCGGATACGTGACTTCGGCACGAGGGTCTCTCCTGTCGATGCGCTGCGTGGCCGCGCAGGTAACTGGGTCGGGCTCGGGGCAGCGTACAAGGGGGCGGCACGACGACTCTGTCTGCTCCCCCGGGCGTCCGTTAGCGTAGTGCTTCCGTGGCGCCGAAGGAGATAAGGGTACGTTGAGCAATTCTGCCGACTCCCCCGGGACGGGATCAACGGGTTCCGGCCCCGGACGCAAGCCGCGTGTCCGGCCGGTGCGGATACTGACGGCGGCCGTCTTCGCGCTGGCTGGACTCATCTTCTTCACCAGCTTCGACACGGCCAAGGGCACCGACATCCGGCAGGACGCCTCCCTGCTCAAGCTGTCCGACCTGATCCAGGAGCGCAGCCGCAAGAACAAGGAGCTGGACGAGACCAACGCGTCCCTGCGCGGCAACGTGGACTCGCTCGCCGAGAGCGACGACGGCAGCAGCAAGGCCCAGGACCAGAAGCTCAGCGGCCTGGAGAAGGACGCGGGCACGCACAGGCTGACCGGCAGGGCGATCTCCGTCACGCTGAACGACGCGCCGCCCGACGCCACCGCGAAGCTCCCCGGCTACCCCGCGCCGCAGCCCGACTACCTGGTCATCCACCAGCAGGACCTGCAGGCCGTGGTGAACGCCCTGTGGCAGGGCGGCGCCAAGGGGATCAAGGTCATGGACCAGCGGCTGATCTCCACCAGCGCCGTGCGCTGCGTCGGCAACACCCTGATCCTCCAGGGGCGCGTCTACTCCCCGCCGTACAAGATCACGGCGGTCGGGGACCCGGGGAAGCTGCAGCAGGCGCTCGCGGCGAGCAAGGCGATCCAGACCTACATGGTCTACGTCAACGTCTACGGCCTCGGCTGGAAAGTCACCGAGGACGGGACGGTGACTCTGCCCGGCTACTCGGGCACAGTGGATCTGCACTACGCGAAGCCCGTGGAGTAGCCGGGTCCCAGTCAGGAGCCGCCGGTGCGCGTGATCGTCAGGACCGTCAGCGAACTGTGCGTCACCGTCGGCACCCTGATCGTGCTCTTCGTGGTCTACCTGCTGTTCTGGACGGGTGTGCGGGCCGACACCGCCATGAGCGACCAGATCGAGCAGCTGCACCGGCAGTGGTCGACGGGGAACGTGCAGCGGGCGAACACCCCGGGCGGGCGGCCGGCGGCCACACGGGAACCGCGGACGCCGCAGGAGTCGCAGCAGCCACAGCGGCCGGACCGGTCGCAGAACCCCGCGGAACCGGCGCCGTATCGCCAGGGGGCGGCCTTCGCGATCATGTACGTCCCGCGGCTCGGTTTCACGTGGAACAAACCGGTGCTGGAGGGCACCGGCACCGACGTGCTGAAGAAGGGCCTGGGCCACTACGCCGGGACGGCCCGGCTCGGCCAGCTGGGGAACTTCGCGGTCGCCGGGCACCGGCGCACGTACGGGGACCCGTTCAAGGACTTCCCGCGGCTGCGCCCGGGCGACGCGGTGGTGCTCACGGACGGTACGACCTGGTTCACGTACCGGATCGACAAAGGGCCCTACAAAACCGTTCCCACGGACGTCGAGGTGATCGACCCTGTGCCACGTACATCCGGGTACACGCGTCCGGGCCGGTATCTGACGCTGACCACGTGTGATCCGGAATGGGGACACAGTCACCGGCTGATCGTCTGGGCGCACCTGGACTCCACACAGCCTGTGGAGGCAGGCGAACCGAAGGCTCTGCGCCGTTAGTCTGGTGGCGTTACGGCGTGAGTCTGGTGCCGTGGAGATACGAAAGGGACGGCATGTACGGCTGGATCTGGCGGCATCTGCCGGGGAACGCGTGGGTGAAGGCGCTGGTCTCACTCGTACTGGGCCTGGCCGTGGTCTACGTCCTCTTCCAGTACGTCTTCCCGTGGGCCGAACCGCTCCTGCCCTTCAACGATGTGACGGTGGACAACCAGTGAGTGCGCGGATTCTCGTCGTCGACAACTACGACAGCTTCGTCTTCAACCTCGTCCAGTACCTGTACCAGCTGGGCGCCGAGTGCGAGGTGCTGCGCAACGACGAGGTGTCGACCGCGCACGCCCAGGACGGCTTCGACGGGGTGCTGCTCTCGCCCGGACCCGGCACGCCGGAACAGGCCGGGGTGTGCGTCGACATGGTCCGCCACTGCGCCGCGACCGGGGTGCCGGTCTTCGGCGTGTGCCTCGGCATGCAGTCGATGCAGGTGGCGTACGGCGGAGTGGTCGACCGGGCACCGGAGCTGCTGCACGGCAAGACCTCGCTCGTCGAGCACGAGGGCAAGGGCGTCTTCGCGGGTCTGCCCTCCCCCTTCACCGCGACCCGCTACCACTCCCTGGCGGCCGAGCCGGCCACGGTCCCGGCCGACCTGGAGGTGACCGCCCGCACGCACGACGGCATCGTCATGGGCCTGCGCCACCGGGAACTCCCGGTCGAGGGCGTGCAGTTCCACCCCGAGTCGGTGCTGACCGAGCACGGGCACCGGATGCTGGCCAACTGGCTGGCGGAATGCGGCGACCAGGGTGCCGTGGCGAGGTCGGCGGGGCTCGCCCCGGTGGTGGGCAGGGCCACGGCGTGACCGCGCTGCGCCCCGAGCGTGAGGACTTGTACGGCGAGAGCCCGTACGAGTCCTACCACGGTGCGCCGAACGCCGCTCGCGGTGCGGGCCGTCATGCCGGGCGCCGGGACGATCCGCCGACGGCACCGATGCCCGTCGTCGGCCCCTCGCCCGCGGTCGGCCCCCTGCCGCCCACCGCCACCCCTCCGCCCGCGGCCGGCCCCTTGCCGCCCGCCGGCCGCTCGCCCGCGGGCGACGACGAGACGATGGCGCTGCGGATCCCCGGGCCGCCGCCTGCCGGCCCCTACGGCGATCCCCTGCGGGCCGCTGGGGCCTCCTCGGAACCTTCCGCCACGGGAACCACGCCGGGCGGGCGGGCGGCCCGCAGAAAGGCCGCCAAGCGGCGAGGTGGCCGCCACGGCGGAAGCCGGGAGACGGCACCCCCGTCGGCCCCGCCGGCCGGCCGGCCGCTCTCCCGGGTGGAGGCCAGGCGGCAGGCACGGCTGCGCAAGCCGGGCCCGGCCGTCATCGCCAGCCGGGCGATCGGCGAGGTGTTCATCACCACCGGCGTGCTGATGCTGCTGTTCGTCACCTACCAGCTGTGGTGGACCAACGTCCGCGCGCACGCGCAGGCCGGCAACGAGGCGCACCAGCTCCAGGACGACTGGGCGAGCGGCAAGCGCAACCCCGGCGTCTTCGCGCCGGGGCAGGGCTTCGCCATCCTGCACATCCCCAGGCTGGACGTGGTCGCGCCGATCGCGGAGGGCGTCAGCAACAAGAGGGTGCTCGACAAGGGCATGGTCGGTCACTACGGCGAGGGCGCGCTGAAGACCGCGATGCCGGGCGACAGGACCGGGAACTTCGGTCTCGCGGCACACCGCAACACGCACGGCGAACCGTTCCGGTACATCAACCGGCTCTCGCGCGGTGACGCGGTCGTGGTCGAGACGCAGGACGAGTACTTCGTCTACAAGGTGACCTCGACGCTTCCGGTGACACCGCCGTCCAACACGAGCGTGCTGAAGCCCGTGCCGCCCGGCTCGGGGTTCACCAGGCCCGGCCGCTACATCACCCTCACCACCTGTACGCCGGAGTTCACCAGCAAGTACCGGCTGATCGTCTGGGGCAAGATGGTCGAGGAACGCCCGCGCAGCAAGGGCAAGCCGGACGCGCTCATCGAGTAGGGCTCATCGAGTAAGGGCAGAGGAACTGTGGCAGCGACCGCCGACGAGACCGAAGCACACACGGACGCGTCCGAGCCGGATCCCGGCCCGCGCCGGCGTCCCGGGCGGATCGCGCTGGCGGTCAGCGTCTTCGGTGAACTCCTCATCACGGCAGGAGTGTTGCTCGGCCTGTTCGTCGTCTACTCCCTGTGGTGGACGAACGTGTTGGCGGACCGCAAGGCCGACCGGCAGGCCGACAAGGTCCGCGACCACTGGGCGGCCACGGACACGGGCCCCGGCGCGCTGGACACCAAGGACGGCATCGGGTTCCTGCACGTGCCGGCCATGAGGAACGGCGAGGTCCTGGTCGAGAAGGGCACGGACACCGACGTCCTGAACGACGGCGTGGCCGGCTACTACACGGACCCCGCGGGGGCCGTGCTCCCCATGTCCGGGAAGAAGGGCAACTTCACCCTCGCCGCCCACCGGGACGGCCACGGCGCCAAGTTCCACAACATCGACAAGCTGCGCAAGGGCGACCCGATCGTCTTCGAGACGAAGGACGACTGGTACGTCTACAAGGTCTACTCGATCCTCCCCGAGACCTCGAAGTACAACGTCAAGGTGCTGTCGCAGATCCCCGAGGAATCCGGCAGGAAGAAGGCCGGCCACTACATCACGCTGACGACCTGCACCCCGGTCTACACGAGCCGCTACCGCTACGTGGTCTGGGGCGAACTGGTCCGCGTGCAGAAGGTGGACGGCAAACGGACCCCGCCGAAGGAACTGCGCGGTTGAACCGCGGCTCGACACAGGCGAAGGCCCCCGGCAACCTGAGCCGGGGGCCTTCGCCGTCGGTGACGCGTCAGCCGTTGTTGCCGCCGAAGATGCCGCCGTTGCCGTTGCCGCCGTTGGCGTTGCCCCCGGGGCCACCGCCGAAGCTGACGGTGGTCAGGACGATCTGGGTGGCGCCCGGGTCGGCCTGGGTGCCCTGCGGCGGAGTCTGGCTGAGGACCCGCGCGTTGTCGTCACCCGGGCCGTTGACCTGGATGTTGTTGAAGCCCTTGCCCTGCAGGATCTGCCGGGCGTCCTTCAGGGTCTGGCCCTGGACATTGGGCACGTCGGTCTGGGTGGGCTGCGCGACCTTGCCGACGTTGACCGCGATGGGCGTGTTCTTGGAGACCTGCTGGCCCGCCTGCGGGTTCGTCGACAGGACCTTGCCGTCGTCGTCCGGGTTGGCGGTGGCCGTGTCGTTGCAGTTCGGCACCAGTCCCAGCCCCTGCAGCTCGTTCTTGGCCTCGTCGCAGGACTTGCCGACGAGGTCACCGGGGACGGTGACCTTCTCCTCCGCCTTCGCGACGGTCAGGGTGATCGTGGAGCCCTTCTCGACCTCCTTGCCGAGCGGCGGGTTCTGCTCCAGCACGCGCCCCGCCTCCTCCGCCGACACCCTTTCCTTCTTGACGACGTTGAACTGGTACTTGTCGCCCTCCAGCGTCGCCTTGGCCTCGTCGAAGCTCTGCCCGAGGACACTGGGAACCGCGACCTTCGGCGCCCCCGTCGACACCACCAGGTTGATCGTGTCGCCCTTGGCGACCTTGGTGCCCGCCTCGGGGTCCTGGGAGCAGACCGTGTTCTTCGGCTGGTTCTCGCACGGCTTCCGCGTGGGCGGGCCCAGCTTCAGGTCGGAGTTGACCGCCATCTTCTGGGCTTCGGAGTAGGTGTGATCGACGAAGTTCGGCGCCTTGAAGCTCTGGTCCGCGTTGCCCCCGCTGAACGCCCACTTGCCGATCAGGATCGCGCCGACCAGGACCAGGATGCCCGCGACCACCAGGAGGATCGTGGAGGTGCTGGACTTCTTCTGCTGCTGGCGCCGGCGGTCGGGGCGGTCGTCGTAGCCGTAGCCGCCCTCGTCCGGGCCCATCGGCGGGAGCATGGAGGTCGCTCCGGCGCCGGCGTCCGAGCGCAGGGCGGTGGTCGCGTGGTCGTCAGGGTAGCCGCCGTAGCCGACCGCGCCCATGGCGGCCGTGGCCGCGACCGGCTGGCCGTCGAGGCAGGCCTCGATGTCGGCCCGCATCTCGTCGGCCGACTGATAGCGGTAGTTCGGGTCCTTGACCAGCGCCTTCAGGACGATGGCGTCCATCTCGGGGGTGATCTCGGGGTCGAAGACCGACGGCGCCTGCGGCTCCTCGCGGACGTGCTGGTAGGCGACGGCCACGGGGGAGTCGCCCACGAACGGGGGACGGACCGTCAGCAGCTCGTAGAGCAGGCAGCCGGTCGAGTACAGGTCCGAGCGGGCGTCGACCTGCTCGCCCTTGGCCTGCTCCGGCGAGAGGTACTGGGCCGTGCCGATGACCGCCGCGGTCTGCGTCATGGTCATCCCGGAGTCGCCCATCGCGCGGGCGATACCGAAGTCCATCACCTTGACCTGGCCGTTGCGCGTCAGCATGACGTTGGCCGGCTTGATGTCACGGTGGACGATGCCGCTGCGGTGGGCGTACTCCAGGCCCTGGAGGATGCCGATGGTCATCTCCATCGCACGCTCGGGCAGGAGCTTGCGGCCGGAGTGCAGCAGCTCACGGAGCGTGGAGCCGTCCACGTACTCCATCACGATGTACGGGATGGAGACCCCGTCGATGTAGTCCTCGCCCGTGTCGTAGACCGCGACGATCGCGGGATGGTTGAGCGAGGCGGCCGACTGGGCCTCCCGGCGGAACCGGGCCTGGAAGGACGGATCGCGCGCGAGATCCGCGCGCAGCGTCTTCACCGCCACAGTGCGGCCGAGCCGGGTGTCATGCGCGAGGTAGACCTCAGCCATGCCACCACGGCCGAGCACCTGGCCCAGCTCGTACCGGCCGCCGAGGCGACGCGGCTCTTCCATAGCTACCTACCAGCCCTCTCCGTCGGTCCCGGCCGTCACGTCCGTGTGCGTCCGAGGCTGCCGTCCGGGCCTACGGTACCCGGCTCGCTTTGTATGACCTGGCCAAGCCCGGAACCCGATACAGGACCGGTATCGCAACGTGCATCGATGTGAAGGTGATGTGAGCGGGTTCACTGTGATGAGCCGGTTTCCCCACATCCAGGGACCGGGGTCTCACTTCTTCGATTTGATGACCGCCTCCATCACGTTCTTCGCGATCGGCGCGGCCAGGCCGCCACCGGAGATGTCGTCACGGTTGGCGTGCTCGTCCTCGATCACCACGGCCACCGCCACCGGCGAGCTGCCGTCGGGCATCTTGGCGTAGGAGATGAACCACGCGTAGGGGTTCGCGCTGTTCGCCACACCGTGCTGGGCGGTACCGGTCTTGCCGCCGACGGTGACGCCGTTGATCCGGGCGTTCGTACCGGTGCCCTTCTCGACCACCGTCTGCATCATCTGCTGCAGGATCTGCGCGTTCGACGGCGACAGCGGGCGGCTCAGCTCCTCCGGATCGGTCTTGGCGACCGGGTCCAGGTTGGAGGACCGCAGCTCGTCGACCATGTACGGCTTCATCAGCTTGCCGTCGTTGGCGACCGCGGAGGCGACCATGGCCATCTGCAGCGGGGTGGCGGCGGTGTTGTACTGACCGATGGAGGACAGCGCGGTCTGCGACGGGTTCATGTTGTCGGAGAACACCGAGGCGTTGGAGCGGACCGGGGTGAACTGCTCGGAGTCGAAGCCGAACTTCTTCGCCTCGGCCAGCATCTTGTCGTTGCCGAGATCGGCGCCGATCTTGCCGAAGACGGTGTTGCAGGAGTACTGCAGGGCGGCCCGCATGGTCGCGTTCTCGCAGGGGATGTTGCCCTCGTTCTTCAGCTGCGTGGTGGTGCCCGGCATGGTCCACGGCAGCGGCGACTCGGTCTTCTGGTCCGCCGAGGTGTACTTGCCGTTCTCCAGCGCGGCGGCCGCCGTGACCACCTTGAAGGTGGAGCCGGGCGGGTAGGTCTCACGCAGCGCCCGGTTGAGCATCGGGTCGGCGGGGTTGTTCTTCTTCTGCAGCTTGTTCCAGGCCGCGCCGTCGATCTTGCTGGAGTTGCCCGCGAAGGACGAGGGGTCGTACGACGGGTAGGAGGCCAGCGCCAGGATCTTGCCGGTGGACGGCTCCAGGGCGACGACGGCGCCCTTGCCGCCACGGGACTTCAGGCCGTTCCACGCCGCCTTCTGCGCGGCCGAGTTCAGCGTGGTGACGACGTCGCCGCCCTGCTGCTCCTTGCCGGTGACCATGTCGAGGGTCTTGCGGAAGAACAGCCGGTCGTCGTTGCCGGTGAGGATGCCGTCGTCGATCGACTCGAGCTGCGTGGCGCCGAAGGCCTGCGAGGCGTAGCCGGTGACCGGCGCCCACATGGGGCCGTCCTTGTAGGTGCGCTTGTACTTCAGGTCGTTCAGGCCGCTCTTGCTGCTCTCGGTGGAGCCGGTGACCGGCTCGCCGTCGACGATGATGTCGCCGCGCGGGGTGGCGTAGCGGGCGATGGTGACGCGGCGGTTCTTCGGGTCGTTCTTCAGGGCGTCGGTCTTGACGTACTGGAGCCAGTTGTCACGGAGCAGCAGGGCGAGGACGAGGAGACCGCAGAAGATCGCGATCCGGCGCAGGGGCTTGTTCATGACGGGCGCACCACCTGGGTCATCTCGGCGTCTGGGCTGGCCGCGGGGGCGGGCGCCGGGCGGCGGGCGGTGTCGCTGATACGGATGAGGATGCCGATCAGGGCCCAGTTGGCCAGGACGGAGGAACCACCGTAGGCGAGGAAGGGCATCGTCATACCGGTCAGCGGGATGAGTCCCATCACACCGCCGGCCACCACGAACACCTGCAGCGCGAAGGCGCCGGACAGGCCGATGGCGAGCAGCTTGCCGAACGGGTCGCGGGCGGCCAGGGAGGTGCGCACGCCCCGTTCCACGATCAGGCCGTAGATCAGCAGGATGGCCATGATGCCGGCCAGGCCCAGCTCCTCGCCGAAGGTGGCGAGGATGAAGTCGGAGTTCGCGGCGAACCTGATCAGGTCGGAGTGGCCCTGGCCCCAGCCGGTGCCGAGGGTGCCGCCGGAGCCGAAGGCCCACAGGGCCTGCATGGCCTGCTCGGAATGGAGGGTTCCGTCGTGCACCCCGGCCTGGCTCAGCTTGTACTCGCGCATCGGGTCGAGCCAGGCCTGCACACGGGTCTGGATGTGGGGCTCGAAGCTCGCCACGCCGACCGCGCCGACCGCGGACATCAGCAGACCGAAGATGATCCAGCTGGTCCGCTCGGTGGCGACGTACAGCATGATGATGAACATTCCGAAGAACAGCAGCGAGGTGCCGAGGTCGGTCTCGAAGACCAGGATCAGGATCGAGATTCCCCAGACCACCAGGATGGGACCGAGGTCGCGGCCGCGCGGCAGGTACAGGCCCATGAAGCGGCGGCTGGCGAGGGCCAGGGCGTCGCGCTTCACCATCAGGTACCCGGCGAAGAAGATGGCGAGCACGATCTTCGCGAACTCACCGGGCTGCAGCGAGCCCAGGCCGGGGACCCTGATCCAGATCTTGGCGCCGTAGATGTTGGCCCCGAGGCCGGGCACCAGCGGCAGGACGAGCAGCACCAGGGCGCCGAACATGGAGATGTAGGTGTAGCGCTGCAGGACGCGGTGGTCCTTCAGGAAGATCAGCACCACGACGAACAGGGCGATGCCCAGCGCGGTGTAGAGCAGCTGGCGGGGTGCGGCCGAGACGAAGTTCGGCAGCGACTGGAGCAGCTTCGACTGGTCCAGCCGCCAGATGCACACCAGCCCGAGCCCGTTGAGCAAGGTGGCCAGGGGCAGCAGCAGCGGATCGGCGTACGGGGCGAACTTCCGCACGCCGAGATGCGCGACGCCGGCCAGCAGGCCGAGACCGAGGCCGTAGCTCAGCAGGCCGGCGGGCACCTGGTCGTTGATCGCCAGACCCACGTTGGCGTAGGCGAACACCGGGATGACCACGGCGAACACCAGCAGTGCCAGCTCGGTGTTGCGGCGGCTCGGTGCGCCGATCGCCCCGATCGTGGACGTGTGGTGCGTCGGCGAATTGGAAGTACTGCTCATGGTGTGACGGGGCCTCTCACGGCGTGCCTACTACTTGCCGCACTGATTGACGACCTTCTGCTCATCCTCGGAGAGGCTCGGGCCGGGATCGGCGGGGGCGGTCGCGGACGGGGTCGGAGACTTCGGGTGCGAGCCCGGGGGCTTCGACGACGCCGACGGGTTCGGCGACGGTGATGCCTTGGACGTGAGGGCGGTACGACTGGTTCCCGTCGCCCCCGCGGTCGCGCCCTGGGCCTTCCCGGGTTTCTTCCCGCTCGCGGCGGCCGATCGCTCCGCCTGCTTCCGGCATGCGGAGGCCTGCACGGACAGCGCCTCGATCTTCGTCCGGGCCTGCTGGAGGTCCTCCGCCGTGATCGTGTTCTTGACCTGCTTCTGCTGGTAGGGCGGCAGGTACTTGAGTTCGATCTCGGGGTGGTCCGTCTCCACGTCCGACAGCGAGACCCACGCCAGGTCCTGGCTGATCCCGCGGTACAGCGCGACGTGCTCGCCGTTGGTGCCGACGTAGTACTGCGTCTGCGTCCAGCGGTAGCCGCCGTACAGGCCGCCGCCGATGACGGCGAGGGCGAGGATGCCGTAGAAGGATCTCTTCAGCCACCTGCGCTGCCTGCGCGGCTTGGTGAAGTCGTCGTCGGCGTAGTCGTCGAAGTTCCCCGCCGGGACGTAGCCGTCGGCGTCGCCGGAGCCGGGCGGGCCGAACTCGCCGCCGCCGTGGCCCTGCCGGCCCAGGTGGGAGGCGCGGCCGGCCGGGGTCTGCATGATGCCGTTGTCGTGCAGGTGGTGCTGGTTCTCGGCGACGGCGCCGACCACGACCGGCTGGTCGGACAGCTGCCCGGCGAGGGTGTCACCGGTGTCCAGGTCCAGGACGTCGGCGACGATGACGGTGATGTTGTCGGGGCCGCCGCCGCGCAGCGCGAGCTGGATCAGCTCCTGCACGGTCTCCTGCGGGCCCTGGTAGCTGGCGAGGGTCTCCTCCATCGTCTGGTGGGAGACGACGCCGGACAGGCCGTCGGAGCAGATCAGATAGCGGTCGCCGGCCCGCACCTCGCGGATGGACAGGTCAGGCTCGACGTGGTCGCCGCTGCCGAGGGCGCGCATCAGCAGGGAGCGCTGCGGGTGGGTGGTGGCCTCTTCCTCGGTGATCCGGCCCTCGTCGACGAGCCGCTGCACCCAGGTGTGGTCCTGGGTGATCTGGGTCAGCACGCCGTCCCGGAGCAGATACGCGCGCGAGTCGCCGACGTGCACCAGACCGAGCCGCTGACCGGTCCACAGCAGGGCGGTGAGGGTGGTCCCCATGCCCTCCAGCTGGGGGTCCTCGTCCACGAGGGAGCGCAGCTGGTCGTTGGCGCGCTGCACGGCCTGGCCGAGGGAGGTGAGGATGTCGGAGCCGGGCACGTCGTCGTCGAGCGTGACCAGGGTGGAGATGACCTCGGAGGAGGCGACCTCGCCGGCCGCCTGGCCGCCCATGCCGTCGGCGATCGCGAGCAGCCGGGGACCGGCGTAACCGGAGTCCTCGTTGCCCTCCCGGATCATGCCCTTGTGCGATCCGGCGGCGAAGCGCAGTGACAGACTCATGCGCACCTCGCCCGTCGGCTCCGGGTACAGCCGGTCGTGTCGAGCCACACTGCCCACCCTCCGGTCGGGAGCGCGCCGGAGACCGGGTGGCGGCCTGCCGCTGCGTGCTCGCTCCGCTCGCGCTCACTCATGACGTAGCACTACTTCCGCAGCTCGATGACGGTCTTGCCGATGCGGATCGGCCCGCCCAGCGGGATCGGCGTGGGAGTCGTCAGCCGGGCCCGGTCCAGGTACGTGCCGTTGGTGGAGCCGAGATCCTCGACGATCCACTGGCCGTCGCGGTCCGGGTAGATCCTGGCATGGCGGCTGGAGGCGTAGTCGTCGTCCAGCACGATCGTGGAGTCGTGCGCCCGGCCCAGGGTGATCGTCTGGCCCTGCAGCGCGACCGTCGTGCCGGTCAGTGTGCCTTCGGTCACGACCAGCTTGGTGGGGGCGTTGCGGCGCTGCCGGCCGCCGCCCTGCTGGCCGCGCTGCGGCGGGGGCGTGGCCTGCGGCCGGGCCGCCTGCTGCCGGCCCGGCTGCTGCGGCCGGGCGGCTTCCCGGCGCGAGCCGCGCTGAGTGACGCGCGTACCGAACAGGTCGCTCCGGATGACCTGCACGGCCACGATCACGAACAGCCACAGTACGGCCAGGAAACCCAGCCGCATGACCGTGAGGGTCAGCTCTGACATTGCCCCCGCTTCACCCTTCGGCTTGCCTATAGATAACGGTGGTGCTGCCCACGACGATCCGCGAGCCGTCGCGGAGCGTAGCGCGGGTGGTGTGCTGCCCGTCCACCACGATGCCGTTCGTGGAGCCGAGGTCCTGGATCGTCGAGGGCGTTCCGGTCCGGATCTCACAGTGCCGGCGGGAGACGCCGGGGTCGTCGATCCGCACGTCGGCCTCGGTGCTGCGGCCCAGCACCAGCGTCCCGCGGGAGATCTGGTGGCGGGTGCCGTTGATCTCGATCCAGTGGCGGGTGCGTCCGCCGCTCATCGGGGCGGCCGCCGGCCGCTGGGTGGCGGGCTGCGGATAGCCGTACCCGCCGGGCCGGGTCCCGGGCGGCGGCGCGGCCGGCATCGGAGGCGCGCCCGCGGGCGCGGCCGGCGGGTAGCCGTAGCCGCCCGGGGCGCCCTGTCCGGGCCGGCCCGGAGGCGGCCCCGCGGGGGCCTGCGGGGCCGAGGGTGCCTGCTGGCTGCTGGAGGAGGCGAGGGTGCGTGAGCGCACCCGGTACAGACCGGTGTCGAGGTCGTCGGCCTTCTCCAGGTTGACCTTGATCGGTCCCATGAACGTGTAGCGCTGCTGCTTGGCGTAGTCGCGCACCATGCCGGCCAGCTCGTCGCCGAGCTGCCCGGAGTAGGGGCTGAGCCGCTCGAAGTCCGGCGTGCTCAGCTCCACGATGAAGTCGTTGGGTACGACCGTGCGGTCGCGGTTCCAGATGGTGGCGTTGTTGTCGCACTCCCGCTGGAGCGCGCCGGCGATCTCCACCGGCTGGACCTCGGACTTGAAGACCTTGGCGAAGGTGCCGTTCACCAGACCTTCGAGACGCTGCTCGAACTTCTTCAGGACTCCCATGGGGCACCTCCTCCGTCCCTGCCGTTGCCTTGCCTGCTGTATACCGCTGCCTCGCGGGTACTGCCGGTCCTGCTCACTGATCGTATCTACGCGTCCGGCAATCAGCCGGTTCCCCCAGCGGCTCCCTTCGAACTCCTCCCCGGAACTCGTCCGGGGACTCCTCCTGGGGCACCGCCCGGGACTCCCGCCTGGATCCCGCCGGGGATCTCTTCCCGGCATGGATCGTAGAGGCGGGCGAAGTCCAGTGTCCCGCACCCGGCTGTGCACCCGGTCCTCCTCCTGGGGAGATGGCCGGGACCGGTACGAGGTTGATACGTGAACCGGCACTGCTCGAGACCTGCGCGGCCGCGGTCGGGGACGGGCCCGGGGGGCGGGGAAGGGATGTGAACCCACCCCGTACGACGTGCTAATGTTCTGGGTGTCGGAAGGGGCCGCCCGAGAGGGCAGGGACCGGAAGACACACCCAATGCGCGGGTGGCGGAATAGGCAGACGCGCTGGATTCAGGTTCCAGTGCCCGCAAGGGCGTGGGGGTTCAACTCCCCCCTCGCGCACAGAGAAACCGGTGAAACGGGTCTCTGCCGGTGACGGAAGTCACGGCAGGGGCCCGTTTCTCGTTGTGTCCCTTCTCACGAGGACCGCCCACTCGGTGAGGACGCGTCCCGCCGCCCGGCCCGTGAGCTATGTCACGGACCAGGCCAAGGCCTTGGCCGCGGGTGATGCCGAGTTGTTACCGCGGCGGGGTCGGCCAGGCGGGTGCGGGATGTCCGGCCGTACGTCAGGTCTCCGGTGTGGTCGCCTCGTCCGTCGGCGATGCCGTTCGCGCGCCGTCGCGCTCGCCCGCCGCCGTGGCGTCTCCACTGCTCCTTGATCGCGCGGAGGTTGGCGTGGGGCGGTAGGGGGGTGCTCTCCAGGGCCTGGCGTGCGCCGTCAGCCGGTGAGGCGGCGGCTTCGGCTTCGGCTTTGCCGGACGAGCAGCCGGGCAGGGCGGGTAACGCGAGCGCGGCGACGGCGATGCGGCGACGGCGATGCGGCGACGGCGATGGGCGATGCCGGCCGCGGCGGCGGCCCACCGCCTGCGCGCGGTTCACGGAAGGGCTCCTTCTTCCGTCGTGAGGGGGCTGCGGCCCGCCGCCTTCTCCTGTGACCCGTGAGGGGCCGCGCCCCGCCGCGAGCGGTGACCCGCGGGGGTGAGTTGTCCACAGGCGGCGAGTTGTCCACAGGGTCTGACGCGTTTTCGCCACCCGCTGTACGGTCTCCACGAGTTGATGTTCGTACGGGCGCCTGTTCGCAGGCGTGCGGGGAGTTCGGGGGAGGCGGTCCCGGTGACCGAAACCGGTGTGGGAGCGGCGGAAGCGGTGGGCCGGCTGCCCCGGATGCGCGGGTTCGCCCGGTGGCCGGCGCAGGGTTCCCCCAAGGGGGAGGGCAAGGCGTTCCGTTCGAGGGTGCCGCGCGACGCGCACCGCACCCTGGACGTGGATCCCGACCGCCCCGACGCGGTGAGCGCGGTCGAGGAGTCCAACGCCGGGCGCATCCCCGAGCTGACGCCGATACGGGTGGGCCGGATGGCGGCCACCCCCTTCGCGTTCCTGCGCGGTTCCGCCGGGCTCATGGCGTACGACCTGGCGCGCACCCCGATGACCGGCATCGGTACCCAGATATGCGGTGACGCGCACGCCGCCAACTTCGGCCTGTACGGCGACGCCCGCGGTGACCTGGTCATCGACCTCAACGACTTCGACGAGACCGTGCACGGCCCCTGGGAGTGGGACCTGAAGCGGCTCGCGGCCTCCCTGGTGCTCGCCGGCCGGGAGGCGGGCGCCGACGAGGACACCTGCCGTGCGGCGGCACGGGACACGGTCGGCGCCTACCGGCGCACCATGCGGCTGCTCGCGAAGATGCCCGTGCTGGACGCGTGGAACGCCATCGCCGACGAGGAGCTGGTGTCCCACACCGACGCCCACGATCTGCTGGGCACCCTGCAGCGGGTCTCGGAGAAGGCCCGCGCCAACACCAGCGGCCGGTTCGCCGCGAAGGCGACCGAGACGGTGGCCGACGGCGGACGCCGGTTCGTGGACGCCCCGCCGGTGCTCCGCAGGGTCCCGGACGCCGAGGCCGCCGCGGTCGCCGCCTCCCTGGAGGCCTATGTCGACACCCTGAGCGAGGACCGGCACCCCCTCCTCGCCCGGCACGCGGTGCACGACGTGGCCTTCCGCGTGGTCGGCACCGGCAGCGTCGGCACCCGGTCCTACGTCGTGCTGCTCCTCGACCACCGCGAGCAGCCGCTGGTGCTCCAGGTGAAGGAGGCCCGCGCCTCGGCACTGCTCCCGCACCTGCTCACGGCCGGTTTCGAAGCACGGCCCGCGGAGCACGAGGGCCGCCGGGTCGTCCTCGGGCAGAAGCGGATGCAGGTGGTCAGCGACATCCTGCTGGGCTGGACCACGGTCGACGGGCGCCCCTTCCAGGTCCGCCAGTTCCGCAACCGCAAGGGCAGCGTCGACCCGGCCGCCCTCGCCGCCGACCAGGTCGACGACTACGGCCGGATGACCGGCGCCCTGCTGGCCCGCGCCCACGCGCACAGCGCCGACCCGCGGCTGATCGCCGGCTACTGCGGCAAGAACGAGGAACTGGACGAGGCGATGGCCGCCTTCGCCGTCGCCTACGCCGACCGCACCGAGGCGGACCACGCACAACTGGTCGCGGCCGTGCGGGCGGGGCGGATAGCGGCCGAGTCGGGCGTGTGAGGCGCGGCCCGGAGCAGAGGAGGGGACGGCGAGGGTGCGGGCCGGAGCATGAGGAGGGGACGGCGACGGTGTGGGCCGGAGTAGAGGAGGGGACGGCGAGGGTGCGGGCCGCGATGCGGCGAGGAGGGCCGAGATGAAGTACGTGGAGGTGAGCGGCGGCCGGGGCGACGCACCGGTGCTTCTCGACCCGCGGCCCTATCTCGACCGGCTGCCCGGGCTCGCGACCGGTCTGCCGCCCGGGGCGCGGGCGTTCGCGACCGACCCGGCGCGCTACGACTTCGGCGGCAGGCGCTGCGTGCGGGACCTCGTACCCGCCGAGGTGAGCCATGGCGCCGGTGACGCCCTCGAGATCCGGTTCCGGCACGACTGCGCCCGGCACGACGAGGACCTGGTCGTCCGCTACTCGGGCGTCTCCCGTTTCCAGACGGACGTCCTGGACGCCTGCGATCCCGCCTCCCTCGGCGCCGTGCTGCTCGACGAGATCCTTCCGCATCCGGTCGGCTGCACCCACGAGCTGGCCTGTCGCCCCGGCACCCTCGTCGTCGCCTGCCGGGACCTGGCCGCCCAGTGGGTTCCGGCCGCCTGCCCGGACGCCCGGGCCGGCCGGTGAAGCAGGTCCTCCCGGAGACCCGCGCCTGGCGGGGAGGCGGGCCTGGCGGGGAGCTGGGCCTGCGGGGAGGTGGGTCGCCCGGGGATCTCGGTGCTGTGGGTGGCTTCGGTGCTGCCGGGGAGTCGGTTCTGGCGTGGTGCCGGGTCTGGCGGGGAGGTGGGCCGCCCGTGGATCCCGGGTCCGTGGGTGGGTTCGGTGCTGCCGGGGATTCGGCCCGTGGGCGGGTGCGGGCCTGGCGGGGACTCGGCCCGTGGGCGGGTGCGGTCCCGGCGGGGATTCGGCTCGGCCAGTGGATCCCGGTCCTGTCGGTGAATCCGGTCCTGCCGGTGGGGCCGGTCCTGTCGGGGTGTCCGGTCCGCCGTCGTGTCCGGACCGGCCGGTGAATCCGGCCGGTGCGGTCGGCCCGTTGCGGCCGTGGCCTACGCTGGTCGCGTGACGACCCCGGAAGCCGACCAGTCCCAGGCACCGCGGCCCGAGGAACGGCTCGAACGGGCCGTCCGGGCCGCCGAACAGGCGTTGATCGAGTACGAGATCGCGGTGGAGACCTTCCGCGTCGAGATCGAGAACTTCTCCCGGCTGCACGACCAGCGACTCGGCCCGCTCTACCTGCGCATCGAGGAACTGGACGCCGAGATCGCCGAGGCGAAGGCGGCCCGCAGCGGCGACGCCGAGGACATCCGGCGGGCCGAGGAGGCCCGCGCCCGGGTGCTGCCCATGCCCGGGGTCGAGGACCTGCTGCACGGCTGGATGGACGGTGGGGGCCTGTTCCCGGAGGCCGCCGCCATGCTCACCGACCAGGCGGTCCGGCCCCCGCAGCGGGTGCGGCCGAGCGACGAGGCCCGCAAGCTCTTCCGCGACCTCGCCCGCAAGGCACACCCCGACCTCGCGCAGGAGGAAGAGGAGCGGACGCGGCGTGAGGAGTTCATCACCCGCGTGAACGCCGCCTACGCCCGCGGCGACGAGACACTGCTGCGGGAGCTGGCCGAGGAGTGGGCGGCCGGCCCGGTCCCGCCCGAGCGCCGCCCGAGCCCCGCCGAGGAGCTGTACGCCCGCCTCGAATGGCTCTCCCAGCGCAAGGAACTGCTCACCCTGGTAGCCCGCGAGCTCGAGGACGGCGCCATCGCGGGCATGCTCCGCCTCGCCCCGGACGATCCCGACGGATTGCTCGACGAGATCGCCGGCAAGCTGCGCGCCGACATCGCCGGACGCGAGGCCGAACTGGCGGACCTGCAGGGACAGGGCTGAGTCAGTCCCTGCTTCGGGTAGCGTCGGAGGCATGAATTTCGGAGCTGGTGTGCCCACGGCCGAGGTCACCGACCTCAAGGACGGCGACTTCCTGCTGGACGTGCGGGAGAACGACGAGTGGCGGGCCGGCCACGCCGAGGGGGCGCTGCACATCCCCATGAGCGAGTTCGTGGCCCGCTACGGTGAGCTGACCGAGGCCGCCCCGCAGGACGGCCGTGTGCACGTCATCTGCCGCTCCGGCGGCCGCTCGGCCCAGGTCACCATGTACCTGGTGCAGCAGGGCATCGACGCGGTCAACATCGACGGCGGCATGCAGGGCTGGCAGGCAGCGGGCCGCCCGGTGATCACGGAGGACGGCAAGCCAGGCTTCGTGCTGTAGCCGACCCGAGCGGACCCGCTTCGGGCTAAGCGGTACGTCTCAGCCGAGCGGACCCGCCTCGGGCAAAGCGGTATGCCGCTGCCGAGCAGACCCGCTTCGGGCCAGGAGGCGCACGTCTCAGCCGCGCGGACCCGCTTCGGACCAGAGGGCGCGCGCCTCAGCCGCGCGGAACGCCTCAACCGAGGAGGCAGGTCTCAGCCGAGCGGACCCTCCTCAATCGAGGTGGTGCGCGTCAACCGAGGAGGTAGGTCTCAGCCGAGCGGACTCGCCTCAACCGAGGTGGTGCGGCTCCGCCGAGGAGGTGCGGCTCCGCCGAGGAGGCAGGTCTCAGCGACGGGACACGCCTCGGCACGTCTCAGGCGAGGGGGTGTGCCGCGAGCAGATCGCCGAGTTTCTCCTCGTACGCCGCCGCCGGTCCGAGCGCCAGCTCCAGGTGCTTGGCCCAGGCGTGATACCGGTGCAGTGAGTAGTCCGTGTCGGCGCCGAACCCGCCGTGCAGATGCTGGGCCGTCTGAACCACTCGCCGCACGCCCTCCGCCGCCCAGATCTTCGCCACCGCGACATCAGCGGCGGCGGGCAGCGCCCCGGACGCCCCCGAGGCGATCCGCCACGCGGCCTGCCACAGGGTGGCCTCCATGGCACGCAGGTCGATGTACCGGTCCGCCGACTGCACGGCCACCGCCTGGAAGGTCGCGATCGGATACCCGAACTGCTCCCGCTTTCCGGTGTAGTCACTGGTCATCCGCAGTACCCGTTCGCCCAGGCCGAGCGCCAGCGCACAGGTGCCGGTCACGAGCAGGGCGTGCAGCCACTCCCACGCGCCGTCGGCCTCGATGACCTCCGTCGCGTCGATCCGCACGGACGCCAGCCGCAGCTCGGCCAGCCGCTCCCCACTGGTGGACACCTGCCCGGCCAGCACCACCCCTTCGTGCTCGCGCGGCACGAGTGCCAGCACCGTCCGGTCGGCACCCGCGTCCCCGACATGGGCGGGTACGACGACGAGGTCCGCGTCGTACGCCCAGGGCACCGCCGTCTGCACCCCGTCCAGCACCCAGTCGAGGCCTTCCCGGCGCGCGGTGACGGCCAGTTCGGCCGCGTCGTGGCCGGTCCGCCCGTTCGCCGCGACGGTCAGCACCAGCTCTCCGCGGCCGGCCCGCTCCAGCAGCCGCTGCGCCGACTCGGCCCGGCCGTAGGCCTGTACGGCCGCCGCGGCGGCACTGTGCTCCAGCAGCGGCACCCGTGCGAGAACCTCGGCGGACGCACGGAGCACCAGGCACAACGCGATCGCGTCGAGGCCCGCCCCGCCGTGCGCCTCGTCCAGCAGCAGGCTCAGCAGGTCGGCGTCGGCGAGCCGGGACCACAGCTCCCGGTCGAAGCCCTCGGCCACGGGACCCGGGGTGAGCGCGGGGCTCGGTACCGCGTCCGGCACGACGCCGGCGAACACCCCCCGCGCCGCCTCGGCCGCCGCCAGTTGCTCCTCGGTGAAGGTGAAGTCCACGGCCTGTCCTCCCGGCGGATCCGGTCGACTGACGGTTGGTCCGGCAGTTCGCCTGACGGTGCGTCAAGATAGAACAGGTTCTAGAAGAAGGGAACGGTGCGTCAGCGGTCGAAGTCCAGCTCCACCTTCTCGGTCACCGGATGCGACTGGCAGGCCAGCACATAGCCGGCCTCCGTCTCCTCCGCCTCCAGCGCGAAGTTGCGGTCCATGCGGACCTCGCCCGAGACCAGGAAGGCCCGGCAGGTACCGCAGACTCCGCCCTTGCAGGCGTAGGGCGCGTCGGCCCGGTTGCGCAGGACGGCCTCCAGCAGCGACTCCCCCTCGCGCACCGGCCAGGTGCCGCCGCGTCCGTCGAGCCGGGCGGTGACGGTGCTGTGCGCGGGGGCCCGGATGACGGCCGCCGGAGCCGGGCCAGCCTCCACGTGGAAGATCTCCTGATGGATCCGGGCCCGGTCCACGCCCAGCTCGCGCAGCGCCTTCTCCGCGCCCTGAACCAGTCCGTACGGCCCGCAGAGGAACCATCCCGCCACCCGCTCCACCGGCAGCAGCGCGGGCAGCAGCCCCACGAGCCGCTCCCGGTCGAGCCGGCCCGAGGGCAGACCGGCCTGCTGCTCCTCCCGGGAGAGGACGGTCACCAGCTGGAACCGCTCCGGGTAGCGGTCCTTCAGATCGGCGACCTCCTCCAGGAACATCGTCGAGGCGGCTGTGCGGTCGCCCCGTATCAGGCAGAACCGGGCTGCCGGCTCGCGCGCAAGCAGCGTCGAGACGATGGACAGCACCGGGGTGATGCCGCTGCCGCCGACGACAGCCGCGTACAGCCCCGGCGCCGGCTCCAGGGTGAAGCGGCCGGCCGGGGTCATCACCTCCAGCTCGTCGCCGATGTCGATCTCCTTCAGCGCGTACGTGGAGAAGGCCCCGCCCTCCAGCAGCCGCACGCCCACCCGCAGGACGCTCGGTCCCTCGCCGTCCGGGTCCGGGGCCTGGGAGCAGATCGAGTACGTGCGCCGGATGTCCGTGCCGTCGGCCCGGCGGCGCAGTGTGAGGTGCTGGCCGGCCGCGTGCCGGTACTCTGCGCGCAGCTCGGGCGGGACGGTGAGGGTGAGGGCGACGGAGTCGTCGGTGAGCCGGTCGACCGCTGCCACCGGGAGCGGGTGGAAACGCGCCATCACAACTCCTTGAAGTGGTCGAACGGTTCGCGGCAGGCGAGGCAGCGGCGCAGCGCCTTGCAGGCGGTGGAGGAGAACCGGCTCAGCAGCTCGGTGTCGGCGGAGCCGCAGTGCGGGCAGCGGACCGGTTCGGCCTCCGTGTCCTGTGTCCGGGTCGGGCCGAGGGCCAGCGGAACCGGGCCGGAGGCCTGGTGCACGCGCGGGGGAGCGATGCCGAACTCCCGGAGCTTGCGGCGCCCTTCGGGTGTGATGTCGTCGGTGGACCAGGCGGGCGCGAGCACCGTGCGGACGGTGACGCGGCGCATGCCGTGGGCACGCAGCACCTGTTCGATGTCGACGGTCATCGCCTCGATGGCCGGGCAGCCCGTGTAGGTCGGCGTCAGCTCGACCTCGACCGTGTCCGGGCCGTCCACCCGCACCCTCCGCACCACGCCCAGTTCCTGGAGGGTGAGCACCGGCAGTTCGGGGTCGGGCACCGAGCCGGCCAGCTCCAGCAGCTCCGCCTCGAGGGCGGTGGCCGTCACCATGACGCCCCCGGGTGGCTGCGGTGCAGATGCTGCATCTCGGCGAGCATCCGTCCGAACGGCTCGGTGTGCAGGCCCTGCCGGCCGGCGCCCGCGGACCAGGCCCCGGTGCGCGGGCCCTCGGGGAGGGAGAGGGTGGCGCGGCCGAGGACGTCCCGGACGGACGTCAGCCACCGCTCCTCCAGGAGCGTCCAGTCGACGTCGAGGCCCTCCACCGGCTGGAACAACTCCCCGGTGAACCGCCACAGTTCGTCGCAGGCCCGCTCCATGCGCTGGTGGCTGGTCTCGGTGCCGTCGCCGAGCCGCAGCGTCCACTGTTCGGCGTGGTCGCGGTGGTAGGCGACCTCCTTGACCGCCTTGGCGGCGAGCGGGGCGAACGGGCCGTCCGCGGCGGCCAGAGCGCCGTAGAGGAGGTGCTGGTAGGTGGAGAAGTACAGCTGGCGGGCGATGGTGTGGGCGAAGTCGCCGTTCGGCTGCTCGACCAGCTGGAGGTTGCGGAAGGCGCGCTCCTCGCGCAGGTAGGCCAGCTCGTCCTCGTCGCCGGCCAGCGACAGCAGCACGCGGGCCTGGCCGAGCAGGTCGAGGGCGATGTTGGCCAGGGCGACCTCCTCCTCCAGGACGGGGGCGTGTCCGGCCCACTCCCCGAGGCGGTGGGAGAGCACCAGGGCGTCGTCGCCGAGGGCGAGCGCGGCGGCCGTGGGGACGGTGGCGGTCACAGGTGCTTCACCCCTTCCGGGATCTCGTAGAAGGTCGGGTGCCGGTAGGGCTTGTCGGCCGCCGGTTCGAAGAACGGGTCCTTCTCGTCCGGGGAGGAGGCGGTGATGGCGGCGGCCGGGACGACCCAGATCGAGACGCCCTCACCGCGCCGGGTGTAGAGGTCGCGCGCATTGCGCAGGGCCAGCTCGGCGTCGGGTGCGTGCAGGCTGCCGGCGTGGGTGTGGGACAGCCCCCGCCTGGAGCGTACGAAGACCTCCCACAGGGGCCAGTCGGTGGTGCTCATGCTCGCTCCGCTCCCGTCCCACCGGTGGTGCCGGTGTGCTTGGCCGCGTAGGCCGCGGCCGCTTCCCGTACCCATGCGCCCTCGTCGTGGGCGCGCCTGCGCTGGGTGATGCGCTGTTCGTTGCACGGGCCGTTGCCCTTGAGGACGTCCCAGAACTCCGTCCAGTCGATCGGGCCGAAGTCGTGCCGGCCGCGCTCCTCGTTCCACCGGAGTTCCGGGTCGGGCAGCGTGAGGCCCAGGGACTCCGCCTGGGGGACGCAGATGTCGACGAAGCGCTGGCGCAACTCGTCGTTGGAGTGCCGCTTGATCTTCCACTCCATGGACTGCGCGGAGTGCTGGGAGGCGTCGTCGGGCGGGCCGAACATCATCAGCGACGGCCACCACCAGCGGTTCACCGCGTCCTGGGCCATCGCGTGCTGCTCCGGGGTGCCCTTGCTGAGGGCCAGCAGCAGCTCGTAGCCCTGGCGCTGGTGGAAGGACTCCTCCTTGCAGATCCGCACCATGGCGCGCGCGTACGGGCCGTAGGAGCAGCGGCACAGCGGGACCTGGTTGGTGATCGCGGCGCCGTCCACCAGCCAGCCGATCGCACCGACGTCGGCCCAGGTCAGGGTCGGGTAGTTGAAGATCGAGGAGTACTTCTGGCGGCCGCTGTGCAGCTTGTCCAGCAGCTCGTCGCGGCTGGTGCCGAGGGTCTCGGCCGCGCTGTACAGGTACAGGCCGTGGCCGGCCTCGTCCTGGACCTTGGCCATCAGGATCGCCTTGCGGCGCAAGGAGGGCGCCCGGGTGATCCAGTTGGCCTCGGGCTGCATGCCGATGATCTCGGAGTGCGCGTGCTGGGCGATCTGCCGGACCAGGGTCGCGCGGTAGGCGTCGGGCATCCAGTCGCGCGGTTCGATGCGCTCGTCGGCGGCCACGGCCGTGTCGAAGGCGTGCTGGTAGGCCGTCGTGTCGACGGTGTCCGGCGTGCCGCCCGCCGGTGTACCGGTCGTGCGCTGCGCGGCTGCTGTGGCCATGCGGTCCCCCTGACCTCGGGCTCTGCGGTGGATCCGTCCCGACCGATCGTTCGGTCCGTGCGCTATCAATGGTTGCCGGGCCGCCGGAGAGTGTCAACCGCTGTGGAAAACTCTGCGAGCCACCGGTAGGCAACCAGCCCCAGGCGCGGGCCGCCACCGCGGGAAGAGAGTGACGCAGGTCGGCGAGGGGGTCGTCGGCCTCCGGTGCGCGGGCCGTCGGAGGCCGGTGCGGGGGCGATGGTGGCCAGGGCCACGGCCGTCGGCCCGTACCCGGGGCTGCGCACGGTGGCCCCGGCTGAGTACCGTTCCGTGCGAGCGGCGGTGTGGCGCTCGTGCATCGTGCGGCGTCTGTGACAGGGGCCGCCCGACGAGCTGATCCACTCAGCCGAAGCGATCAGTTGAACGAATGAGCCGAAACGGGGGACGGGGCGCGATGGATGCGTATGACGAGGACTCGGGTGCCCGGCGGGGCCGGGGTGCCTTCGAGCCCTTGGAGCCGCCCAGGCCGCCCGGGCCGCCGGAGTCAGATGAGTCGGCTGGGTCGGTGACGTCCTCGAAGTCGGCGGAGTCCTCTGCCGCCTCCGAGCCTTCCGCGTCGCACGAGGTCCATGACACCGGCGAGACTCGCGGGAGTCATGAGGTCCCTGAGCCGCGTAGGGCAGGCAGGCGCGCCGAATCGCACCCTGACTCGGGCGACCCCACCCGGCCTCCTGAGGCCACCGGGCCGTCGCGCGACGCACCCGAGCCGTCCCGCTCGGCCTTCCCCGCCGACCCCGCTCCGCGTACCGGCGTCGCCGCCCTCTCCCGCCGTTACCAGGTCGCCGCCGCGCTGGCCCTCGCGGTGGTCGCCGTGGGCGCCTGCGTGCATCTGCTGATGGTGTTCCTCAGCCTCGCGCCCGCGAACACGGTGACGAAGCAGCACGGCAAGGCGGTCGAGGAGTGGATCTACCCGGAGTTCGAGCAGAACTGGAAGCTGTTCGCCCCGAACCCGCTGCAGCAGAACATCGCCGTGCAGGTGCGCGCCGAGGTGCGGATGAAGGACGGCTCGGTGCGCACCACCGGCTGGACCGACCTCTCGGCCCAGGACGGTGACGCGATCAAGGGCAATCCCGTGCCCAGCCACACCCAGCAGAACGAACTGCGCCGGGCCTGGGACTTCTACGGCGCCACCCACGGCGCCGACAACCGTCCCGTGGGCCTGCGCGGCGCCCTCTCCGAGCAGTACGTGCGCCGGATCGTCGTGATGCGGCTCTACCGGGACGATCCGACCAGCAAGGAGGGCGTCATCCGGCGCGTTCAGGTCCGCTCCAGCACCACCAACGTCCAGCCGCCGAAGTGGAGCCGTGAGCGGGTGTCCGACAAGCCCGTCTACCGCCTGCTGCCCTGGTGGTCCGTGACGGCCGACGAGGCCGCCGGAGGTGTGCGGTGAGCCGTCTCGCGCCGACCCTCTCGCGCGCCATCGCCCGCGTCACCGGGGCCTCCCTCGGGCCGTACCAGAGCGCGGTGATCCGGATCGGGTTCGCCGGGACCTGGCTGCTGTTCCTGTTGCGCGAGTTCCCGCACCGCCAAGAGCTGTACGGCCCCTCCGGACCCTGGGGCTGGCAGCTCGCCAAGGACCTGACGGACGACAACCACGCGTTCTCGGCGCTGCTGTGGTCCGACGGGCGGACCTGGTTCGAGTGCTTCTACGTCCTGGCGATCCTCGCCACCGCGGCGCTGCTGTTCGGCTGGCGCACGCGCACCGCGTCGGTGCTGTTCATGGTGGGCGTGCTGTCGCTGCAGAACCGCAGCGTCTTCATGGGGGACGGCGGCGACAACGTCCTGCACCTGATGTCCTTCTACCTGTTGTTCACGCGCTGCGGTCAGGTGTGGTCCCTGGACGCGCGGCGGCGGGCGGCCCACGAGGCGGCACGCGCGCGTGGTGGACGGGTTCCCGCCGACCGGGTGGGGCCGGCGCTGTGGGCGGGGCTGGGCCTGGCGCTCGGCGCCGTGACGCTGACCGGGCGGCTCGGCAACGACTGGCTGATCCCCGCGCTGCTGTGGATGGTGTGGGTCGGGCTCGGCGCGTGGGGGCTCGTCGAGCGCCGGACGAGGTCGGCCGAGCCGCGGCTCCTGCTGGACGTGATCGCCAACGTCCTGCACAACGGCGCCCTGTTCGTGATCATGGCGGAGGCGTGCCTGATCTACGCCACGGCCGGCTGGTACAAGGTCCAGGGCTCGCGCTGGCAGGACGGCACCGCCGTCTACTACCCGCTCCACCTGGACTACTTCTCGCCCTGGCCCGCACTCGGCGATCTGATGTCCACGAGCGGAACGATCATGATGGTCGTGACCTACGGGACGGTCATCGTGCAGGTCGCCTTCCCCTTCACCCTGTTCAACCGGCGGGTGAAGAACGTCCTGCTGGTGGTGATGATGGCCGAGCACGCGGCGATCGCGGTCGTCCTCGGGCTGCCGTTCTTCTCGCTGGCGATGATCGCCGCGGACGCCGTGTTCCTGCCCACCTCGTTCCTGCGGCGGCTGGGGGATCTGGCAACACGCGCGCGGGGCCGCCTCGTCCGGCGGGACGCCGGTGGCGTGCCCGCGCCCCGCTCCCCGGAGGAGAGCGCTCCGGGGCCGGTGGGGGCCTCCTAGGGGGCACGGCACGGGCGGTCAGGGCCGCCAAGGGGGCACGGCATCGGCGGGTGGGAGCCGCGTAGGGTGCACGGCATGACCGACCCGTTGATGCGCTGGCGCGAGCACGCCGGTGGTGCCGTGCTGCTCGACGGCTTCCACGCCCTGAAGCACGCGCTGCGCTTCGGGGCGGAGGTGCCGGTGGCGGTCACCACCGACCGGCGGGCCGCACTCGCTCTCGCCGATGAGCTGGCCGGCGACGTACGGGACGCGCTCGACGCGCTGCTGACCGAGGTGACCGGGGAGACGTACGCCGCCCTCGTCCCGCGGCCCCATCCGACGGGCGTGGCCGCCCTCGCCGTACGGCCGTCCCGCGCGGCCAATCTGCGGGCGCTCGCCCGCTCGCCCCGGCCCGCGCCCGTGGTGGTGCTCGACAACCCGCGCAACCTGGGGAACGCCGGGGCCGTGATCCGGCTGGCCGCCGGCTTCGGGGTGATCGGGGTGGTGACCACGGGGACGCTCGATCCCTGGCACCCCACGGTGGTGCGCGGCGGCGCGGGCCTGCACTTCGCGACCGCCGTGGAGCGGCTCGGCGTCGAAGAGCTGCCGGCCGGACCGCTGTTCGCCCTCGATCCGGAGGGCGAGGACATCCGGGGCACCAAGCTGCCCGACGACGCCGTGCTGGCGTTCGGCTCGGAGCGCAGCGGGCTGTCGCCGGAACTGCGCGCGCGTGCCGACCATCTGCTGCGGCTGCCGATGCGCCCCCAGGTCTCCAGCTACAACCTCGCCACGAGCGTGGCGATGACGCTGTACCACTGGAGTGCCGCGGGGGGCGCGCCCTCGGCTTCCTAGGCGTCCCGGCGGACCTCCACCACCCGGAAGCGGTTCGCCACGAACGCGCCGTCGGTGAGGGCCGAGTTCGCCGCCGGGTTGCCGCCCGAGCCGTGGAAGTCGGAGAAGGCGGCGGTCTGGTTCACGTACACCCCACCGGTCAGGTTGAGCGACAGCTGGGCGGCCTCCTCGAGGCAGACCTCCTCGACGGCCTGCTCGACCTCGGTGTCGGTGGTGTAGGCGCCGACCGTCATCGCGCCCTTCTCCCGGACCGTGCGGCGCAGCAGCTCCAGTGCGTCGGCCACCGAGTCGACCGCGACGGCGAAGGAGACGGGACCGAAGCACTCGCTCATGTAGGCGGCCTCGTCGTCCGGCTTGGCGCCGTCGAGCTTGACGATGACGGGGGTGCGGACGACCGCGTCCGGGAACTCCGGGTTGCCGACCTCACGGGAGGCGAGGGCGACCTCGCCGAGGCCGGCCGCGGCCTCCAGGCGTGCCTTGACGTCCGGGTTGACGATCGCGCCCAGCAGGGCGTTCGCGCGTGCGTCGTCGCCGAGGAGGCCGTCGACCGCGCGCGCCAGGTCTGCGGTGACCTCGTCGAAGGTCTTGGGGCCCGCTTCGGTGCGGATGCCGTCCCGGGGGATCAGCAGGTTCTGCGGGGTGGTGCACATCTGGCCGCTGTAGAGGGACAGCGAGAACGCCAGGTTGGACAGCATGCCCTTGTAGTCACCGGTGGAGTGCACGATCACCGTGTTGACGCCGGCCTTCTCCGTGTAGACCTGCGCCTGACGGGCGTTGGCCTCCAGCCAGTCGCCGAAGGACGTCGACCCGGTGTAGTCGATGATCCTGATCTCGGGACGGGTGGCGAGGGCCTTGGCGATGCCCTCGCCGGGGCGCTCGGCGGCCAGCGCCACCAGGTTCGCGTCGAAGCCGGCCTCGGCGAGCACGTCCCGCGCGACCTGCACGGTGAGCGCGAGCGGCAGCACCGCGCGCGGGTGCGGCTTGACCAGTACGGCGTTGCCGGTGGCCAGGGAGGCGAACAGGCCCGGGTAGCCGTTCCAGGTCGGGAAGGTGTTGCAGCCGATCACCAGGCCGATCCCGCGCGGGACCGGGGTGAACCGCTTGACGAGGGCCAGCGGGTCCCGCTTGCCCTGGGGCTTGTTCCACTCCGCCGTCCCGGGTGTGCGGACCTGCTCCGCGTAGGCGTACGCCACCGCCTCCAGGCCGCGGTCCTGGGCGTGCGGGCCGCCCGCCTGGAACGCCATCATGAAGGCCTGGCCGCTGGTGTGCATGACCGCGTGCGCGAACTCGTGGGTGCGGTCGCTGATCCGCTTCAGGATCTCCAGGCAGACCACCGCACGGGTCTCGGCACCCGCGTCGCGCCAGGCGCGCTGCCCCGCCTTCATGGCGGGCAGCAGGACGTCGATGTCCGCGTGCGGGTAGCTCACGTCCAGCTCGATGCCGTACGGCGAGACCTCGCCGCCCACCCAGTCGTCCGTGCCGGGCTGGCCCAGGTCGAGACGGCCGCCCAGCACCGCGTCGAAGGCGGCCCTGCCCGCCGCCGCGTCCAGGCTGCCGTTCTCGCCGTAGGCCTTCGGGTGCTCGGGGTGCGGTGACCAGTACGCGCGCGTGCGGATCGCTTCCAGGGCCTGGTCGAGAGTGGGCCGGTGCTTCGCGATCAGCTCGTGTGCGGTCAGTTCGGCGGCCATGCGGGACCAACTCCTCGTCTGGAGAACTCATCGTCGAGTTCATGACCTGGCGGAAAGAGCAGCGGAATAGGACGGTCAGAGCTAGAGTAACCGAACGATCGGTCGGGACAAGGGGGACTGCCGTATCTGTGGAAGACCCCGTGCGGGAGGATCGCGCACATGACAGCAATCGACCTCAGCAGCCCCGTTGCCGTCGTCGGCACCGGCACCATGGGACAGGGCATCGCCCAGGTCGCGCTGGTCGCCGGCCATCCCGTGCGGCTCTACGACTCCGTCGCCGGGCGCGCCCGCGACGCGGCCGAAGCGATCGGCGCCCGCCTGGACCGGCTCGTGGAGAAGGGCCGGCTGGACGGCGCCGGCCGGGACGCGGCCCGTGCCCGTCTGCGGCCCGCCGACAGCCTTGCGGAGCTGGCCGACTGCGCGCTGGTCGTGGAGGCCGTGCTGGAACGGCTGGACGTCAAGCAGCAGCTCTTCGGCGAGCTGGAGGAGATCGTCGCCGAGGACTGCCTGCTCGCCACCAACACCTCCTCGCTGTCGGTGACGGCCATCGGCGGCTCGTTGCGCCACCCCGGCCGCTTCGTGGGCCTGCACTTCTTCAACCCGGCCCCGCTGCTGCCGCTGGTCGAGGTCGTCTCCGGGTTCGCCACCGACGTCACGTCGGCCACGCGCGCGTACGAGACCGCCCGTGCCTGGGGCAAGACACCGGTGGCCTGCGCGGACACTCCCGGCTTCATCGTCAACCGCATCGCGCGGCCCTTCTACGCCGAGGCGTTCGCCGTGCACGAGGCGCAGGGGGCCGACCCGGCGACCATCGACGCGGTCCTGCGCGAGTGCGGCGGCTTCAGGATGGGCGCGTTCGAGCTGACCGACCTGATCGGGCAGGACGTCAACGAGTCGGTCACCCACTCGGTGTGGCAGGCCTTCTTCCAGGACGTGCGTTTCACGCCCTCCCTGTCCCAGCGCCGCCTGGTGGAGTCCGGCCGGCTCGGCCGCAAGACCGGTCGGGGCTGGTACGACTACGGCGAGGGTGCCGAGCGGCCCGCGCCGCACACCGCCGACAAGGAGCAGCCGCCCGCCTACGTCGTCGCCGAGGGCGGCCTCGGCCCGGCCGCCGAACTGCTCACGATGATCCGCGAGGCGGGCATCCAGGTCCGCGCGGACGCGGAGGACGAGGACAGCGGCAGCCGGCTGGTGCTGCCGAGCGGCGGCCAGCTGGTCCTCGCCGACGGCCAGACGTCCGTGGAGTTCCGTGACGTCGTCTACTTCGACCTGGCACTCGACTACCGCACCGCCACCCGCATCGCCCTGTCCGCCTCGCAGGACACCTCGGCGCGGACCCTCGCGGAGGCCGTCGGCCTGTTCCAGGCGCTCGGCAAGGACGTCAGCGTCATCGGCGACGTGCCGGGCATGATCGTCGCCCGTACCGTGGCGCGGATCATCGACCTCGCCCACGACGCCGTCGCCAAGGGGGTGGCCACCGAGGAGGACGTCGACACCGCGATGCGCCTCGGCGTCAACTACCCGCTCGGCCCCTGCGAATGGAACCGCAGGCTCCCCCGCGGCTGGGCCTACGACCTGCTGGACGAAGTGCACGAGCGCGACCCCTCCGGCCGGTACGCGCCCTCCCTCGCCCTGTACCGACACTCGTCCACCGATCCACGGGAGGGCATCGCATGACCACCGCAAAGCGCGACACGTACACCCCCGAGACGTTGCTCTCCGTGGCCGTGCAGATCTTCAACGAGCGCGGCTACGACGGCACCTCCATGGAGCACCTGTCCAAGGCGGCCGGGATCTCCAAGTCGTCGATCTACCACCACGTCAGCGGCAAGGAGGAGCTGCTGCGCCGGGCCGTCGACCGTGCTCTGAACGGGCTGTTCGCCATCCTGGACGAGGAGCACGCGTGCGTGGGGCGGCCCGTGGAGCGCCTCGAGCACGTCGTGCGGCGCATGGTCGAGGTGCTCATAGCCGAGCTGCCGTACGTGACGCTGCTGCTGCGGGTGCGCGGCAACACCGCCACCGAGCGGTGGGCGCTGGAGCGGCGCCGGGACTTCGACCACCGGGTGGCCGAACTGCTGAAGGCGGCCGCCGCCGACGCGGACGTACGCGGCGACGTGGAGGTCCGGCTGGCCACCCGGCTGGTCTTCGGGATGATCAACTCCATCGTGGAGTGGTACCGGCCGGACGCACGCGGCGCCAGCGGCCGGGAGGTGGCCGACGCGGTGGTCCGCCTGGTCTTCGCCGGCCTGCGCCAGGCCTGACCCGGCCGCCTCCCCTCAGGCGGTCTCCGGCCCGTACCGCCGCACGGACGCGGGTCGCTCTTCTGCCCGTACCGCCGCACGGACGCGGGTCGCTCTTCTGCCCGTACCGCCGCACGGACGCGGGCCGGTCTCCGGCCCGTACCGCCGCACGGACGCGGGTCGCTCTCCTGCCCGTACCGCCGCACGGACGCGGGCCGGTCTCCGGCCCGTACCGCCGCACGGACGCGGGCCCGGGCGCACCGTCCGCGGCGCGTGGCCCGGCGGCTTCCGCACGGCACGGGCCGGCCGTGCCGGGGGCCGGTTCAGCTGTCCGGTTCCAGGTCCTCCTCCTCGAAGACCAGCAGCGTGCGGGTGCTGCGCACCTCCGGGATGGCCTGGAGGCGGGTCAGCACCAGCTCGCGCAGCGTCCTGTTGTCCGGCGCGTGCACCAGCAGCAGTACGTCGAAATCGCCGCCCACGAGGGCGATGTGGGAGGCGCCGGGCAGCTGCCTCAGCTGTTCGCGGACCGTGCGCCAGGTGTTCTGGACGATCTTCAGCGTGATGTACGCCGACGTGCCGTGGCCCGCGCGTTCGTGGTCCACGCGCGCGCTGAACCCCCGGATCACCCCGTCCTCGACGAGACGGTTGATACGGGCGTAGGCATTGGCGCGCGAGACGTGGACGCGTTCGGCGACGGACCGTATCGAGGCACGGCCGTCCGCCTGGAGGATTCTGAGGATGTCCTGATCGATGGCGTCCAACGGACGGGGCGGCGGCAGAGCGGCCCCGTCCCGCGGCCCGTCGGCCATTTGTTCAGGTCCCATGTCCCCCCGCTCTGCCACCGTGGACGTCCTGCATTCATTCCAGGCTGTGGAGAACCGTTTGTCCACAGCCTGGAGGGGCCTGTAGCCAAAATGTGCCGACGACCGAACAATCGGTAGGTGAGGCGCCTCACAGTCGACGCGCCTCCCGTAGCCGCTCCCACGAGGAGGTGCCGTCATGACGGTTCTGGAGCAGCGGGGCGCGTACCGGCCTTCGCCGCCGCCCGCCTGGCAGCCCCGTATGGATCCCGCTCCGCTGCTGCCCGACGCCGAGCCCTACCGCGTCCTCGGCACCGAGACGGCCGCCAAGGCCGACCCGGAACTGCTGCGCCGGCTGTACACCCAGCTGGTGCGCGGGCGCCGCTACAACACGCAGGCCACCGCGCTGACCAAGCAGGGCCGGCTCGCCGTCTATCCGTCCAGCACCGGCCAGGAGGCCTGCGAGGTCGCCGCGGCCCTCGCCCTGGAAGAGCGCGACTGGCTCTTCCCCAGCTACCGCGACACGCTCGCCGTCGTCGCCCGGGGCGTCGACCCCGTCGAGACCCTCACCCTGCTGCGCGGCGACTGGCACAACGGCTACGACTCCTACGCCCACCGGGTGGCCCCGCTCAGCACCCCGCTGGCCACCCAGCTTCCGCACGCCGTCGGACTCGCCCACGCCGCCCGCCTCAAGGGTGACGACGTGGTCGCGCTCGCCATGGTCGGTGACGGCGGCACCAGCGAGGGCGACTTCCACGAGGCCCTGAACTTCGCGGCCGTCTGGCAGGCACCGGTCGTCTTCCTGGTGCAGAACAACGGCTTCGCCATCTCCGTCCCGCTCGCCAAGCAGACGGCCGCACCCTCCCTGGCCCACAAGGCCGTCGGGTACGGCATGCCGGGCCGGCTGGTGGACGGCAACGACGCGGTGGCGGTGTACGAGGTCCTCCGCGACGCCGTGCGGCACGCCCGCGCGGGCGGCGGCCCGACCCTGGTGGAGGCGGTGACCTACCGCGTCGAGGCCCACACGAACGCGGACGACGCCACCCGCTACCGGGGCGACGGCGAGGTCGAGGCCTGGCGCGCGCACGACCCCGTCCAGCTGCTGGAGCGGGAGATGACCGCGCGCGGACTGCTCGACGAGGCCGGCAGGGAGGCCGTCCGGCAGGGCGCCGAGGAGATGGCCGCCGACCTGCGCGAGCGCATGAACCGCGATCCCGAACTGGACCCCATGGCCCTCTTCGACCACGTCTACGCCGAGACCACCGGCCAGTTGCGCGAGCAGCGCGCCCTGTTGCGGGCCGAGCTGGAAGCGGAGCAGGAGCAGCACGGCGAGCAGGAAGGCGACGCCCGATGACCACCGTCGCCGTCAAACCGGCCACCATGGCACAGGCCCTCACGCGCGCGATGCGCGACGCGATGGCCGCCGACCCCGCCGTGCACGTCATGGGCGAGGATGTCGGCACCCTCGGTGGTGTCTTCCGGGTGACCGACGGCCTCGCCAAGGAGTTCGGCGAGGACCGCTGCACCGACACCCCGCTGGCCGAGGCCGGCATCCTCGGCACCGCCGTCGGCATGGCCATGTACGGCCTGCGCCCGGTGGTGGAGATGCAGTTCGACGCCTTCGCCTACCCGGCGTTCGAGCAGCTGATCAGCCATGTCTCCCGCATGCGCAACCGCACCCGCGGCCGGATGCCCTTGCCGATCACCGTCCGCGTCCCCTACGGCGGCGGCATCGGCGGCGTCGAGCACCACAGCGACTCCTCCGAGGCCTACTACATGGCCACCCCGGGCCTGCACGTCGTCACACCGGCGACCGTCGCCGACGCCTACGGCCTGCTGCGCCGGGCCATCGCCTCCGACGACCCGGTCGTCTTCCTCGAACCCAAGCGGCTGTACTGGTCGAAGGACACCTGGAACCCCGAGGAACCGACCGACGTCGAGCCGATCGGCCGGGCCGCCGTCCGGCGCCCCGGACGCAGCGCCACGCTCATCACGTACGGCCCGTCCGTGCCGGTCTGCCTGGAGGCCGCCGAGGCCGCCGGGGCGGAGGGCTGGGACCTGGAGGTCGTCGACCTGCGCTCCCTGGTGCCGTTCGACGACGAGACGGTCTGCGCGTCCGTACGGCGCACCGGGCGCGCGGTCGTCGTGCACGAGTCCACCGGCTTCGGCGGACCGGGCGGCGAGATCGCGGCCCGCATCACCGAGCGCTGCTTCCACCACCTGGAGGCACCGGTGCTGCGCGTGGCCGGATTCGACATCCCCTACCCGCCGCCGATGCTGGAGCGGCACCATCTGCCCGGCGTGGACCGCATCCTGGACGCCGTCGCGCGGCTGCAGTGGGAGGCCGAGCGCTGATGGCACAGGTGCTGGAGTTCAAGCTTCCCGACCTCGGCGAGGGACTCACCGAGGCCGAGATCGTCCGCTGGCTGGTGCAGGTCGGTGACGTCGTCGCCGTCGACCAGCCGGTCGTCGAGGTCGAGACGGCAAAGGCGATGGTCGAGGTCCCCTGCCCCTACGGCGGTGTGGTCACCGCCCGCTTCGGCGAGGAGGGCACCGAACTGCCCGTCGGCGCGCCCCTGCTGACGGTGGCCGTGGGTGGATCGACCGCGGAGCCGGAGGGCTCCGGCAACGTCCTGGTCGGTTACGGCACGCAGGCCCCGGCGGCACGGCGGCGCCGGGTGCGGGCCGCGGCGGCGGGCACGGCGGCCCACAACGGGCATGCCAGGCAGCCGGCATCCGCTCACCCGTCAGCGACCGCGTCTGCTTCCCCGTCCGCGTCCGCGTCCGCTCCGGCGTCGGCGTCCGCTCCGATGTCCGCAGCCACTGCGACACCGGCGTCCGCTCCCGCCCCCGCACGCGCTCCCTCGTCCGCTTCCGCGGGCCACGCGCGCGTGGCGGCCGCGGCGCCCGCGCACACCGAGGGTCCGGTCCCGGTGATCTCCCCGCTGGTACGCAAGCTGGCCCGCGACAACGGCGTGGACCTGCGGCGACTGACCGGCTCGGGGCCCGACGGGCTGATCCTGCGCTGCGACGTCGAGGCCGCGCTGCGGACCGCGGCAGCGCCCGACCACGCGGTCGGGGAACCGGCCGCATCCCCCACCACGACCACGGTTGGGCAGACCCGCGTACGGACGCCCGCGGCGTCCTCCGCCCAGGGCGGCGTCCGCATCCCTCTCAAGGGCGTCCGCGGTGCCGTCGCCGACAAGCTCTCGCGCAGCCGTCGGGAGATCCCGGACGCGACCTGCTGGGTCGACGCCGACGCCACCGAACTCATGCGTGCACGGGCCGCGATGAACGCGGCCGGAGGGCCCAAGATCTCCCTCCTCGCGCTCCTCGCCCGCGTCTGCACCGCCGCCCTCGCCCGCTTCCCGGAACTGAACTCGTACGTCGACACCGAGGCCCGCGAGGTGGTCCGGCTGGAGCACGTGCATCTCGGATTCGCCGCGCAGACCGAGCGCGGGCTGGTCGTGCCGGTCGTCCGTGACGCCCACGCACGCGACGCCGAGGCGCTGACGGCGGAGTTCGCGCGGCTCACCGAGGCGGCTCGCACCGGGACGCTCACCCCCGGGGAACTCACCGGCGGCACCTTCACGTTGAACAACTACGGCGTCTTCGGCGTCGACGGTTCCACGCCGATCATCAACCACCCGGAGGCGGCCATGCTCGGCGTCGGCCGCATCGTGCCCAGACCGTGGGTGCACGAGGGCGAGCTGGCGGTGCGCCAGGTCGTCCAGCTCTCCCTCACCTTCGACCACCGGGTGTGCGACGGCGGCACGGCAGGCGGCTTCCTGCGGTACGTGGCGGACTGTGTGGAACAGCCGGCGGTGCTCCTGCGCACGCTGTGATCACGGTGGCCGGTGCAGTCCGCCGGGTGAGGGGCGCCCTGGCCGGTGCTCCGGTGCCAACGTGATCACAGTGGCCGGTGCTGGGGTGAGGGGCGCCCTGGCCGGTGCTCCGGTGCCGGCATGCTCGCGGTGCCGGTGCTCCGGCGCCCCGCGACCGCCATGGCAGGTGGTCCCGCGCCTCGCGACCGCCATGGCCGGTGGCTCCCCCGCCCCGGGGACCGCAGGGCCGGTGTTTCGCACCGCCTGACGGCCATGGTCGGTGTTTCCGTACCGCATGACCGCCCTGGCCGGCGCTTCCGCGCACCCTGCGACGGACAGGTCCGCGGGGCGGGGCCGGCAGGACATACTCGGGGGATGACCGACAACGCCCCCGGCGCGACCGGGACCGCCGTGCCGTACGACGCCGTCGTGCCGGCCGGTGGTGCCGCCCGGCGGCTCGGCGGCGCCGACAAGCCCGGCGTGCGCGTCGGCGGCCGCGCACTGCTCGACCGGGTGCTCGCGGCCTGCGCGGGCGCCCGTACGACCGTCGTCGTGGCCGCACCCCGGCCCACCGCACGGCCGGTGCACTGGGCGCGCGAGGACCCGCCCGGCGCCGGACCGGTCGCCGCACTGGACGCAGGACTGAGGCTCACCGCGGCCGAGTACGCCGTGGTCCTCTCCGCGGACCTGCCCTTCCTCGAACAGAACACGGTGACACGCCTGTTGACGTCCCTGGTGGACTCCGGGGTCGACGGCGCGCTGCTCACCGACGCGGAGGGCCGGGACCAGCCGCTCGTGGCCGCCTACCGCACCGCCGCACTCCGCCGCGAGCTGACCGCCCTCGCCGCCGCGCACGACGGCCTGGCCGGACTGCCTCTGCGCCGGCTGACCGGCGCCCTCCAACTCACCCGCGTCCCGGACCCGCTCGCGTCGTTCGACTGCGACACCTGGGACGACATCGCCGACGCCAGGGCACGCATCAGGGAGCATGGGCACGTGTTGGATGAATGGATCACCGCAGTCAAGGATGAACTGGGCATCGAACTGGACGTCGACACCGGCGCCCTGCTCGACCTCGCCCGGGACGCCGCCCACGGTGTGGCCCGGCCGGCCGCCCCCCTGACCACCTTCCTCGTCGGCTACGCCGCGGCCCGGGCCGGGGGAGGCCCCGAAGCCGTGACGGAGGCCGCCCGCAAGGCCGCCGCACTGGCCCTACGGTGGGAGGAAGAGAACGACGGGGGCACGACGGGCAAGAGCGGGGGCCCCAGTGCCCCGGACGCCGGATGACCGCCCCCGGAGCCCAGGCCGGGTCCCCCGCCGCGGACAGCGACGACCTCGATGTCGAGGAGGCCCTGGCCCTGGTGAGGGAACCCAAGGACGACGGCACCACCACCCCCGCCCCCAGGGGCGAACCGGCGGCCGGCGCAGTCGGGGGGCACGAGCGGCACCGGGCCACCCCCTGGCCGCAGGCCCGCGAGATCGCCGCCCGCGCCGCGCGGTCCGGCGCCCGTCGCGCGCCCGTGTCCGTGCCGCTCGGTGACGCCCTGGGGCTGGCGCTGGCCGCTCCCCTGGACGCCCTCACCGACCTGCCCTCCTTCGACACCTCCGCGATGGACGGCTGGGCGGTCGCCGGCCCCGGCCCCTGGGAGGTGCGCGCGGAAGGCGTCCTCGCCGGGCACGCGCAGCCCGAGCCGCTCACCGACGGCGAGGCGGTCCGCATCGCGACCGGGGCCCGCATCCCCGCCGACACCACCGCCGTCCTGCGTACCGAGCACGGCCGCTCGGACGCCCAGGGCAGGCTGCACGCCACGCGCGACATGGAGCACGGGCAGGACATCCGCCCGCGCGGACAGGAGTGCCGCAGCGGTGACCAGCTGCTGCCCGTCGGCACCCTGATCACCCCGGCCGTACTGGGCCTGGCAGCGGCGGCCGGGTACGACACCGTCACCGCCGTACCGCGCCCGCGCGTCGAAGTGCTCGTACTCGGCGACGAGTTGCTGACCGAGGGCCTTCCGCACGACGGGCTGATCCGGGACGCGCTCGGCCCCATGCTGCCGCCCTGGCTGCGCGCGCTCGGTGCCGAGGTCGTGGCGGTCCGCCGGATCGGCGACGATGCCCGGGCCCTGCGCAAGGCGGTCACCGGCTCCGACGCCGACCTGATCGTCACCACCGGCGGCACCGCCGCCGGACCCGTCGACCATGTGCACCCCATCCTGGAACGGATCGGCGCCGAACTCCTCGTCGACGGCGTCAAGGTGCGCCCCGGCCACCCCATGCTGCTCGCCCGCATCGAGAGCAACCAGCACCTCGTCGGCCTGCCCGGGAACCCCCTCGCGGCCGTCTCCGGTCTGCTCACCCTCGCCGAGCCGCTGCTGCGGACCCTCGCCGCGCATCCCGCCCAGGAGCCGTACCTGCTGCCGCTCAAGGAGGCGGTGCAGGGGCACCCGTACGACACCCGGCTCGTCCCCGTGGTGCTGCGCGGTGACCGTGCCCTGCCGCTGCACTACAACGGCCCGGCCATGCTCCGCGGTATCGCGGCCGCCGACGCGCTGGCCGTCGTACCGCCGGGCGGGGCCCGGCAGGGCGAGGAGGCGGAACTGCTCGACCTGCCGTGGGCGGCCGCCGGAATCGGGGTGTGTTTCACGTGAAACTTCCGGGCCATGACGCCATAGCCCGCCAAGCGGACGAACACCTGGTTGCCCATCGGGTGAAACTCCCGAGGAAAGTGGTGGAACAGCCGATCCGCCAGGTCGTCAAACGGCTGGTCATGGCCCTCGCAGTGCTGGTCGCCACCGCGCTGATCGTCTATGCCGACCGCGAGGGCTACAACGACAACTCCGACGGCTCGGTCGACCTGCTCGACGCGTTCTACTACGCGACCGTCACCCTCTCCACCACCGGATACGGCGACATCACCCCGGTGAGCGACGGTGCCCGGCTCACCAACATCTTCGTCATCACGCCCTTGCGCGTGCTGTTCCTGATCATCCTGGTCGGCACCACGCTGGAGGTCCTCACCGAACGCACCCGGGAGGAATGGCGCCTGAACCGCTGGAGGTCCACCTTGCGCGATCACACCGTCGTCGTCGGCTTCGGGACCAAGGGCCGGTCGGCGATCCAGACCGTCTGCGCGACCGGCCTGAAGAGGGAGCAGGTGGTCGTCGTCGACCCCAGTTCCAAGGCGATCGACGCGGCCACCGCGGAGGGTTACGCGGGGGTCGTGGGCGACGCCACCCGCAGTGAGGTGCTCAAGCGGGCCGAAGTGCACAAGGCGCGGCAGATCATCGTCGCACCGCAGCGGGACGACACGTCGGTCCTCGTCACCCTGACCGCCCGCCAGATCAACCGCACCGCGAAGATCGTGGCCGCCGTCCGTGAGGAGGAGAACGCCCCGCTGCTCAAGCAGTCCGGCGCCGACGCCGTCATCACCAGCTCCGGCGCGGCCGGCCGGCTGCTCGGCCTCTCGGTGCTCAGCCCCGCGGCCGGCATGGTCATGGAGGACCTGATCCAGCAGGGCAGCGGCCTGGACATGGTGGAACGTCCGGTCGTCCGCGGCGAAGTGGGCAAGAAGCCGCGCGAGACGGAGGACCTCGTCGTCAGCGTCGTCCGCGGGCACCGGGTGCTCGGCTACGACGATCCGTCCGTCGGCACGCTCCAGTTGACCGACCGCCTGATCACCATCGTGCGCGCCTCTCCCGGCGCCCAGGTCACCCCCGACAGCCGGCCGCTGTCCCACGACTGACGGAACGTCCCTCACCTCGCTGCCGGCCAGCTGCCACCTCGCTGACGAGACGTCATCGACGCTGCTGGCGGGAGGACGTGACGTCGTGGACGGGACACGTCCTGGCGTCGTCGACGCGATGCCCCCGACATCCGGGTCCGTACGAGGTGCCCTCGCCTCCGGGTGTGTGCGGGGACGCCCTCGACATCCTGGCGTGTGTGGGGCTGCACCGGTGACGGCAGCAGCGGGGAGTAGCGTCGCGTACATGCATGCGATCACGATTCCCGAACCTGGTGGTCCCGAGGCACTCGTGTGGACGGAGGTCCCCGATCCCGTGCCCGGCGAGGGCGAGGTGCTGGTCGAGGTGGTGGCCAGCGCCGTCAACCGTGCCGACGTCCTGCAGCGGCAGGGCTTCTACAACCCCCCACCCGGCGCCTCCCCCTACCCCGGACTGGAGTGCTCCGGCAGGATCGCCGCGCTCGGCCCCGGGGTCTCCGGCTGGTCCGTCGGTGACGAGGTGTGCGCGCTGCTCGCGGGCGGCGGTTACGCCGAGAAGGTCGCGGTGCCGGCCGGGCAGCTGCTGCCCGTGCCCGAGGGCATCGACCTCAAGCAGGCGGCCGCCCTGCCCGAGGTGGTCTGCACCGTGTGGTCCAACGTGTTCATGATCGCCCATCTGCGCCCCGGCGAGACTCTGCTGGTGCACGGCGGGTCCAGCGGCATCGGCACCATGGCGATCCAGCTCGCCAAGGCCGTCGGCGCCAAGGTCGCGGTGACCGCCGGGACCAAGGAGAAGCTGGAGTACTGCGCCGAACTGGGCGCGGACATCCTCGTCAACTACCGCGAGCAGGACTTCGTCGCCGAGATCCAGCGGGCCACCGACGGGGCGGGCGCCGACGTCATCCTCGACAACATGGGCGCCAAGTACCTGGACCGCAACGTCCAGACCCTCGCCGTCAACGGGCGCCTCGCCATCATCGGCATGCAGGGCGGTGCCAAGGGCGAACTGAACATCGGCACCCTGCTGAGCAAGCGGGCCGCGATCAGCGCCACCTCGCTGCGCGCCCGCCCACTGGAGGAGAAGGCGGCCATCGTGGCGGCCGTGCGCGAGCACGTGTGGCCGCTGGTCGCCGCCGGGCGGGTCCGCCCGGTCGTGGACCGCGAGCTGCCGATGCCGGAGGCGGCCGAGGCGCACCGCGTGCTGGAGGCGAGCGACCACATCGGCAAGGTGCTGCTGGTCGTGCCGGAACGGAAGGCCGGAACGGAGGACCGGGGCGGAACGCCGTAACGGAACGCTGTGGTGGAGCCGCCCCAGCGGAGCGCCGTGACGGGACGCTGGGGCGGTTCGGCTCCTGCGGAGCGTGGTGGCGGGATGCCGGGGCGGTTCGGCTCCTGCGGAGCGTCGTGAGGGGATGCCGGGGCGGGTCAGCTCCTGCGGAGCCGGAGGCCGAGGAAGGCCAGTCCGAGGCCCAGGCCGATCAGCATCAGCCCGCTGCCCAGCGGAAGGATCTGGAGGACCGGCTCGGCCGGGGCTCCGCCCTGCTGTACGGGCTGCTCGGCGCCGGTCGGCGTCGTGGGGCTCGCGGGATCGAGACCGGCCTCCTCGGCCGGCGGCAGGGTTCCCGATGTCCCGTCCGGGGCGTCCGCGGTCTCCGGTTCGTCCGGCTGGCCGGCGTCGGTGCCGGGCGCCTCGCCGGGCACGGTGTCGTCGTCGCCCTGCACGCCGTCCGGACGTCCCGGCCGCATGCGCCCCTCACCGGCCCGGCTCCCCGCGCGCGACGGCTCCTCGGCGGGGCGCGAGGGACGGGGATCGGAAGGGTGGAGGCCGGAGGGCCGGGCCGAGGAGGAGGCGGAGGCGGAGGCGGACGGTACCGGGAGGACCCAGGGAGCGGTGAACCCCTGCTGGGGCTGCCAGTGGTCCGGACGGGCCGAGTGCGGGTCCCCGGGGTGGACCGGGCGTCCGGGATCCGCGTGAACCGGGCGTCCGGGGTCCGCGTGCACCGGGTTCACGGGGTCCGCTTCGATCGGCCGGCCGGGGTTTGGTTGGTCCGGGCCTCTGGCGGTGCCTGGGCGCCCGGCAGGGGGCGCGGCGGCGCGGGCGAGCGCGGTGCCGGCGGTGACAGCGGTGACGGCGGCGCAGACCGCCGACGCCGCCACGCATATGAGCAGCAGCCGTACGCCGCGAAGCGTGAGTCGCAGCCATGGGAACACGTCGGTGACCTCCCGGAACCAAATGCGGTGATCGATGGATGACCGACGGGAACAAGCCTCACATTCGGCGCCTGTCCGGGCATTCCGGGTTGGGCCGACCGGTGTAGGAGGTGGATCAGCCCCGCAGGGGGGCAGGACGGTGATGAGGTGTACGCGTGCGAGAGAATGGCGGCATGGAGATGCCGAGGAACGAACGGTCGCCGGAGAATCCCCAGATCCTCGTCGTGGGTCAGGACGGGATGGCACTCGGCGGCGACGAGGACTCCCGCGAGATCCCGGTGACCGAGCAGGTGGAACAGCCTGCCAAGGTCATGCGGATCGGCAGCATGATCAAGCAGTTGCTGGAGGAGGTACGCGTCGCCCCCCTGGACGAGGCCAGCCGAGTGCGGCTGAAGGAGATCCATGCCAGCTCGGTGAAGGAGCTGGAGGACGGCCTGGCCCCGGAGCTGGTCGAGGAACTGGAGCGGCTGTCCCTGCCGTTCACCGATGACGCCACTCCGACCGATGCGGAGCTGCGCATCGCCCAGGCGCAGTTGGTGGGCTGGCTGGAGGGCCTCTTCCACGGCATCCAGACCACGCTGTTCGCCCAGCAGATGGCCGCTCGGGCGCAGTTGGAGCAGATGCGCCGCGCGCTCCCGCCGGGCGTGGGCGGTCCCGAGGGCGGCGACGACCCCCGCACCGGCGGCCGCTCGGGCGGTCCGTACCTGTAGACCCGTCCACCCCTACTCGACGACACGGCAGGTGAAAGGGCCCGGCGGAGACCGCCGGGCCCTTTCACGCGCGCGGCCCCGGTCACCGGGGCTCGGCTCACCTGTGCACGGCCCCGGTCACCGGGGCTCGCCTCATCGGCGTACGGCTCCGGTCACTGGGGCTCGCCCGTCGAGACGCTCAGCTCGATCTTGACGTTCTTGGGGTCGACGTCCGTCCCCTGGGAGGGGAACTGGTCGATGACGGTGCCCTCGCCCCAGGTGTTCTCGTTCACCTTCTTCGTGTCCGTGGACCAGCCGGCGGCCTGCAGGCACTCCTTCACGGAGTTGATGTCCTTGTAGCGGAAGTCGGGCAGCCGGATCTTCTTGGGGTCGTCGTACGACTCGTCCGGATCCGAGCACTTCGCGCTGTCGATCCGGCGGGAGGTGTCGGGACCGCGGTAACCGGCCCCGTGGGAGGTGACCGCCGAGGCGCTCGAGCCACCGCTGCCGCCCCCCTCGCTCCCCCCGTTGTTCCGCAGCGCCAGCGCGACGACCACCCCGGCGATCACGACGAGCGCCACCACGGCCGAACCGATGATCACCGGCTTGCTGCTCCTGCCGCCGCCACCGGAGGGGTGTGCGCCCGGCTGGGGCGAGATCGTGTACGGCGGCGGGGTCGCGGCGGCCTGCGGGCCGTAACCGGCCGGCGGCGTCTGGTAGCCGCCCTGCTGCGGGTAGCCGTAGGCCGGGGCGGGCGCGGGGGTCGGGGGGCCGTAGGCCTGGGGCTGGTACGGCGTCTGCACCGGGCCGGAGGGCGCCGGGGCCGTCTGGCCGACCGGCGGGAACACCGCGGAGCCGACGCCCGAGCCGCTCTGCACCGGCCCGGCGCCCGGCACGATGCTGGGCGGGGCCGCCTGGAGGGAGGCGGCGACGCGCAGGCACTCGTCCCGCATGGACTCGGCGGTCGGGAAACGCTCGTTCGGGTTCTTCTTCAGCGCGCGGGCGACCAGCGCGTCCACCGCGGGCGGCAGTGCGCGGTTGATCGAGGAGGGGGCCACCGGCTCCTCCTGCACATGCGCGTACGCGATCGCCAGCGGGGAGTCGGCGTCGAACGGCAGCCGCCCGGTGACCAGCTGGAACAGCATGATGCCGACCGAGTACAGGTCGGAGCGGGCGTCCACGGCGCGGCCGAGTGCCTGCTCGGGGGAGAGGTACTGCGGGGTGCCGACGACCATGCCCGTCTGGGTCATCGAGGTGACGCCGGACTGCATGGCGCGGGCGATGCCGAAGTCCATGACCTTCACGACGGCGCGCTTGGTCATCATCACGTTGCCCGGCTTGATGTCCCGGTGGACCAGCCCCATCTCGTGGCTGATCTCCAGTGCCGCGAGCACGTCGGCGGTGATCTTCAGCGCCTTGTCGGCGGGCATCGCGCCGTATTGACGGATGTCCTCGTCCAGGACGGAACCCAGCGGCCGGCCCTCGACGTACTCCATGACGATGTACGGAGTCGCCAGACCGCCGAGGTCGTCCTCGCCGGTGTCGAAGACGGAGACGATGTTGGTGTGCGTGAGCTTGGCCACGGCCTGGGCCTCGCGGCGGAAGCGCTCACGGAAGGCCTGTTCCCGGCCCAGTTCGGTGTGCAGGGTCTTGATCGCGACCTGGCGGTCGAGCACGGCGTCGTACGCCAGGTGCACCGAGGCCATGCCGCCCTCGCCGAGCAAGTCGCGCAGCTGATAGCGGCCACCGGCCAGTGCCTGCCCCGAGTACCGGCCGTGCGCGCCGTCCTGGCTCATCTCTCCGCGTCCCCCACTGGCCGTCCGGCGCCCTCGCCCAGCGGACAGGCCTTGATCGAATGTGTCATTCCCGGCCAAGTCTGCCCGAGGGCACTGACACGTCAAGCTCGGTGCCCGTTCCGTGACCGTACGCGAAAGAAGCGTCGCGGAAGCGTTACGCCGGGCGTGCGCCAGAGGCACAGAATTTGCACGAGAGCGCGTGCTGGAGGTTTCATGGCCGGTCCGTCTCAGTCCGGTCCCGGTTCCGGATCCGGACCGGAGGCCACCGTGGAGGCTGTAGCGTGGCCGACGGAGACCCGTGACAACACCGCGCGCACCGCGGGCAGAAACGACGGCGAGGACCGATGGCACAGACGCACAGCGCCCAGGGCCCGTCCGACCCCGAGGCGACTGGCGGCGGCATGTCAGACACGCCGGAGATGTGGGGCAACGGAGGGCTCGTCGGCGACGGCCGGTACCGGCTCACGCACCGGCTCGGCCGGGGCGGTATGGCCGAGGTGTTCGCGGCCGAGGACGTCCGTCTGGGCCGTACGGTCGCGGTCAAGCTGCTCCGTGCCGACCTCGCCGAGGACCCGGTCTCCAAGGCCCGCTTCACGCGCGAGGCGCAGTCGGTCGCCGGCCTCAACCACCACGCGATCGTCGCCGTGTACGACTCCGGCGAGGACTACGTGGGCGGCCAGTCCGTGCCGTACATCGTGATGGAGCTGGTCGAGGGCCGCACCATCCGCGACCTGCTGATGAACGCCGAGGCGCCGGGCCCCGAGCAGGCCCTGATCATCGTCTCCGGCGTGCTGGAGGCGCTCGCCTACTCGCACCAGCACGGCATCGTGCACCGCGACATCAAGCCGGCCAACGTCATCATCACCGACACCGGCGCCGTGAAGGTCATGGACTTCGGTATCGCCCGCGCCCTGCACGGCGCGTCCACGACGATGACGCAGACCGGCATGGTCATGGGCACCCCGCAGTACCTCTCCCCGGAGCAGGCGCTCGGCAAGGCCGTCGACCACCGCTCCGACCTGTACGCGACCGGCTGCCTGCTGTACGAACTCCTCGCCCTGCGACCGCCGTTCACCGGCGAGACGCCGCTGTCGGTGGTCTACCAGCACGTCCAGGACATCCCGAACCCGCCCTCCGGTGTCTCCGACGGCTGCCCTCCCGAGCTGGACGGCCTGGTCATGCGCTCCCTCGCCAAGGAGCCCGACGACCGGTTCCAGACGGCCGAGGAGATGCGCGGCCTGGTCCAGTACGGCCTGCAGATGCTGTACGACCAGGGCGGCCACACCGGCACCTGGAACACGGGCCCGGTGGAGGCGCACGGCGGCCGCCACACCCCGGCCGCCGGTTTCGCCGGCACGACCGCCATGCAGCACACCGGTGACTTCGGTGCGGGCACCGCGCAGATCCCGCAGCCGATACTGCCTTCCGGGTACGGCAACGGCGACGACGGCGGTTTCGAGGGGCACGGCAACAAGGGCAGCGGCCGCGGCAAGATGTGGATCCTCGCCGTCCTCGCGGTCATCGCGATCACGGCGGGTGTCGCGCTGGCGCTCAAGGGCGCGGGCGGCGGGGGCGGCGGGGGCGGTACCGACACGAAGCCGACGACGACGCACTCCAAGAACACGAAGGACCACTCGCCCTCCGCGAAGCCCTCCGACGCCAAGACCGAGCAGCCCTCGGGCACCTCGACCCAGGACAGCTCGAACTCCGGGGGCGCCGGCGCCCAGTGGCCTCCCTCCTACACGCCGTCGTACACGCCGTCGCACTCGGCCAGTTCCGATCCGAGCGAACAGCCGTCCGAGCCGCAGACCTCGCCGTCCCAGCCCACGGACCCGGCGGCCGGCGGCACGGGCACGGGTGCCACGGACGGCACCACCGCCGGGAACGCCACGGACGGCACCACCGCCGGGAACGCCACGGACGGCGCGGCCGCGGGAGCCGCGGCGGACGGCGGCACGGGCACCACCACCGGTGGTTGAAGGACACCCACGGCCGGTGGAACACCGTCACCCTGACCGGCTGACCGGCTGACCGGCTGACCGGCTGACCGGCTGACCGGCTGACCGGCCGGGCCCTGTAACCCGCGGGCCCGGCTGACCCGCGGGCCCGGCCGAGGTCCGTCCAGCGGACGAACGCGTCTCGGTGGACGGTCTGGTCGCGGTCGGCGACCGCGTCCGGGCGGGCGGTCGGGTATCCGCGGATGACGTCGGGTATCGGCGGATGGCGTCGGGTATCCGTGGATGATCGCGTCTCAGCCGGCGAACGCGTCGCGCACCGCGTCGTACTCGCGCGTCCACCACACCGCGAGCGCCGAGGCGGCCGGGAACTGGCAGTCCGCGCGCGTGTCGCCGCGTTGGTAGTGCCAGCGCAGCATCCAGAAGTCGTTCAGCCGCTCCCACCACACCCGGTGCACGGCCGCCGCCAGTTCCGAGGGCGAGGCACGGGCCGCACGCCGGTACGCGCGCGCGTAAGCCCGCGCTTTCGGCAGGTCCAGCGCCCCCGCGGGCGTGACGAAGAAGATCGCGGCGGCGCGTACGGCCTCCTCGGCGCGGGGCTGCACACCGAGCCGGTCCCAGTCGACGATGGCCGCCGGGGCGTCGTCCTTGTAGAGCAGGTTGAACGGGTGGAAGTCGCCGTGCACCCAGCCCACCGAGTCCCCGCGCGGCGGGCGCCGGCCCGCGTGCTGCTCCAGCAGTGCGCGGCGTTCCACGAGACGGTGCCGGGCCAGTTCGTCGAAGGCGTCGGCGGGGCGGTGGCGGCGGACGTGGGCGAGCAGCTCGTCGATGAGGGCGAAGGTGTCGGCCGGGTCGGCGCTCTCCACGGGATGGGGGCTCGTGGCCGGGCGGGTGCGCCCCTTGGGGGGCATCACGCGCTCCAGACAGGCGTGCACGGCGCCCAGGAGCGCCCCCAGGCATGCGCTCTCCCCGCGCGTGAGCTGGCCGCCGTGGCGGTGCCTGCCGTCGATCCAGGGGTGCAGGGCGTAGGCGTGGCCGCCGACGACGGCGACGGTCCGGCCCTCGCGGTGCGCGAGCGGCGGGGCGACCGGGACGCCGAGGTCGGCCAGTCGCTGGGTGGCCCGGTGCCGGCGTTCGATGGCGGCCGGATCGGCGGTGTCGGGGTCGAAGTGGTGCTTGAGGAAGTAGCGGCCGCGGGTGGTGCGCAGCCGGTAGCCGCGGTTCAGCAGGCCCTGGTCGACCGGTTCACAGGTGAGGGCTCTGCCGGCGGCGTACAGGCGTAACAGGGCGCCCAGAGGGGGCGCATGGGTCATGAGGGGTGGTACACAAGAGCGCGGCACGCGGCAGATGTTAGGGCAAGAAAAGCCGCTGTGAGCTGGGCGTTGTCACAGCCAGTCGCCGTCGATCGCATTCGGTCACAGGGAGCACCGTCACGAACCGCGGTACGGCCGCGACGGCGGTCATCGGCCCGTCGAGGCGCTGCCCCGGCCCGAGGTCGTCGGCTCGGCCTGGCGAGGTGCTGCCTCGGCCCGAGGTCGTCGGCTCGGCCCGTCGAGGTGCTGCCTCGGCCCGAGGTCGTCGGCTCGGCCCGGCGAGGTGGCTCGGCCCGTGCGGTGCCGGGCGACCGGCGCGGAGACGCTGCTGGTGCCGGGCGCGACGCTCGGCTCGGCCCGGCGAGGTGCTGCCCCGGCCCGAGGTCGTCGGCTCGGCCCGGCGAGGTGGCGAGGATGTCGGAGGCCTGAGGTGGCGAGGATGTCGGAGGCCGCGGGCGTGTTCGAGGCCGCTCGCCGCTCGTTGGGGACGGCTCGACGTCGCCCACCGGGGATGTTCGATGACCTTGCCGGGATTCCGCAAAGGCCCGCAGGGAATTCGCGGACCCGGCGAACAATGCGCCCCCGCCGGTTTTGTCCGGCCCGCTATCCGCCACCCCTATGCGTCGCTCCCCCCGCCGAAGGCCGCCGGTTTTCCGGCCTGCGTGCGGGCGACATAAGCGGCCGTCCGGGAGCGGCGCCGCATACCGAGCTCGGCCAGCAGGCCGGAATCATAGTTCTTGATCGTCTTTTCCGCCGGGTACGGCCGCTCACCTATCCGGCGGCCGGTGAGGCCTTCGCCGATCGGCTCGGCGGACCGGCTTGCCCTCCGAGCGGATCTCCCGGCGCACACCTCGGCCCCGCCGCTGTCCGGCAACCCCACGTCCGGCACCGCCACGTCCGGCCGGGTGACCGGAATCCGCACGGGCGCGTCGGCCGCCGTACCGGCCTCGCCGGCGCCCCCGACAGCCGCGCCGGCGAGGCGTCGCGCGGGCACCTGGGCGGACGACCCCGTGGTCGCCGAGGAGAAATACCCGGATTCTCCGTTTTCGCCGCACGGATCGGTCTCGCACGCGAACTCTTCCAATGACCTGGGTGGCCGGGATAACGTGCGGTAGCTCCGGCCCACAGCAAGGCTGTGACCAGCACCCTTGTGCACCTTCTCGATTTACTTGGAAATCCAAGCAAAATCGCAGGTCAGGTGGGGTTTCACAGAATTGTGAAGCACTGGGTAACGTGTTGGTTGCAGGGCGCTCGCCGGGGCACCTGTCACGCCTGTTCCGGCCGAGTGGCACCCACCCCGTGCCCGGTGGTCGAGAACAGGTGAGCCGCACTGGCCTACCGGCAACCCCGGGGGCCGGAACGACGGAGGAGCACACGTGACCGTGGACAGCAGTGCCGCGCGCAAGCCGCGACGCAGCGCCGCAGGCAAGGCCGGCACCACCGGCAGCAAGACCGGCTCGACCGGCGAAGCGACCGGTGCCAAGCGCACCACCCGCACCACTCGGGGCGCCGCCCGCAAGAGCACCGACCCCCAGCTCGTGCAGCTTCTGACGCCCGAGGGCAAGCGGGTCAAGAACACCGAGTACGACGGTTACGTCGCCGGCATCACTCCGGAAGACCTGCGCGGTCTGTACCGCGACATGGTGCTCACCCGCCGCTTCGACGCCGAGGCCACCGCCCTGCAGCGCCAGGGCGAGCTGGGCCTGTGGGCCTCGCTGCTGGGCCAGGAGGCCGCGCAGATCGGCTCCGGCCGGGCCACCCGCGAGGACGACTACGTCTTCCCGACCTACCGCGAGCACGGCGTCGCCTGGTGCCGCGGGGTCGACCCGACGAACCTGCTCGGCATGTTCCGCGGCGTGAACAACGGCGGCTGGGACCCGAACGGCAACAACTTCCACCTGTACACGATCGTCATCGGCTCCCAGACGCTGCACGCCACCGGCTACGCGATGGGCATCACCAAGGACGGCGCGGACTCGGCCGTCATCGCCTACTTCGGTGACGGCGCGTCCAGCCAGGGCGACGTGGCCGAATCGTTCACCTTCTCCGCGGTCTACAACGCCCCCGTGGTCTTCTTCTGCCAGAACAACCAGTGGGCGATCTCCGAGCCCACCGAGAAGCAGAGCCGCGTGCCGCTCTACCAGCGTGCGCAGGGCTTCGGCTTCCCGGGCGTGCGGGTCGACGGCAACGACGTCCTGGCCTGCCTGGCGGTCACCCGGTGGGCGCTGGAGCGCGCCCGCAACGGCGAGGGCCCCACCCTGGTGGAGGCGTACACCTACCGCATGGGCGCCCACACCACCTCCGACGACCCCACCCGCTACCGGGGCGACGAGGAGCGGGCCGCCTGGGAGGCGAAGGACCCGATCCTGCGGCTCCGCCGGTACCTGGAGGCCTCAAACCACACGGACGACGGATTCTTCGCGGAACTCGAGGAAGAGTCCGAGGCGTTGGGCAAGCGAGTGCGCGAAGCGGTCCGCGCCATGCCCGACCCGGACCGCTTCGCCATCTTCGAGAACGTGTACGCGGACGGGCACGCGCTCGTCGACGAGGAGCGAGCGCAGTTCGCCGCCTACCAGGCGTCGTTCGCCGATGCTGAAGGGGGTCGTTGAGATGGCCGAGAAGATGGCGATGGCCAAGGCCATCAACGAGTCGCTGCGCCGCGCCCTGGACACCGACCCCAAGGTCCTGGTCATGGGCGAGGACGTCGGCAAGCTCGGCGGTGTCTTCCGGGTGACGGACGGCCTGCAGAAGGACTTCGGCGAGAGCCGGGTCATCGACACCCCGCTGGCGGAGTCCGGCATCGTCGGCACCGCGATCGGTCTCGCCCTGCGCGGCTACCGCCCGGTGGTGGAGATCCAGTTCGACGGCTTCGTCTTCCCGGCCTACGACCAGATCGTCACCCAGCTCGCCAAGATGCACGCCCGCTCGCTGGGCAAGGTGAAGATGCCGGTCGTCGTGCGCATTCCCTACGGCGGCGGCATCGGCGCGGTCGAGCACCACTCCGAGTCCCCCGAGGCACTGTTCGCGCACGTGGCCGGCCTGAAGGTGGTCTCTCCGTCGAACGCGTCGGATGCGTACTGGATGATGCAGCAGGCCATCCAGAGCGACGACCCCGTGATCTACTTCGAGCCCAAGCGCCGGTACTGGGACAAGGGTGAGGTCGACTTCGAGGCCATCCCCGCCCCGCTCCACAAGGCCCAGGTGGTCCGCGAGGGCACCGACCTCACCCTGGCCGCCTACGGCCCGATGGTGAAGCTGTGCCAGGAGGTCGCCGCCGCGGCCGCCGAGGAGGGCAAGTCCCTGGAGGTCCTGGACCTGCGCTCGATCTCGCCCCTCGACTTCGACTCCGTCCAGGCGTCGGTGGAGAAGACCCGCCGCCTGGTCGTGGTCCACGAGGCGCCGGTGTTCCTCGGCTCCGGCGCGGAGATCGCGGCCCGGATCACCGAGCGCTGCTTCTACCACCTGGAGGCCCCGGTGCTCCGGGTCGGCGGCTACCACGCGCCGTACCCGCCGGCGCGCCTGGAGGAGGAGTACCTGCCGGACCTGGACCGCGTGCTCGACGCCGTCGACCGCTCGCTGGCGTACTGAGGAGAGGGTCGTGACGACGATGACGGAAACGTCCGTGCGCGAGTTCAAGATGCCGGACGTCGGCGAGGGGCTCACCGAGGCCGAGATCCTCAAGTGGTACGTCCAGCCGGGTGACACGGTGACCGACGGACAGGTGGTGTGCGAGGTCGAGACCGCGAAGGCGGCCGTCGAACTCCCCATCCCCTACGACGGCGTGGTCAGTGAGCTGCGCTTCCCCGAAGGCACCACGGTGGACGTGGGCACGGCCATCATCACGGTGGACGTGTCGGGCGGCGCGGCGGCCCAGGCACCCGCCGGGCAGCCGCAGGCGGCACCCGAGGTGCCCGCCCAGCCCCAGGTGCCCGCCCAGCCGGGCGAGGAGCCGAAGAAGGAGGCCCGCCAGCCGGTCCTCGTCGGCTACGGCGTCTCCACCTCCGCCACCAAGCGCCGCCCGCGCAAGGGTGCCGAGGCCACCGCCCCGGCACCGGCCCAGGCGATCCAGGCCGAGCTGAACGGCCACACCCCCGCCCCCGTCGCGGACAGGGCCCGCCCCCTGGCCAAGCCGCCGGTGCGCAAGCTGGCCAAGGACCTCGGCGTGGACCTGGCCACGATCACCCCGTCCGGCGCGGACGGGGTCATCACCCGCGAGGACGTCCACGCGGCGGCCACGCCCGCGGTCGCTCCCGCGCCCGCGACGGAGGCTCCCGCCGCGGCCCGTCCGGCCCCGGCGCCGGCCGTGACCCACGACGGTGCGCGCGAGACGCGCGTCCCGGTCAAGGGCGTCCGCAAGGCGACGGCGGCGGCGATGGTCGGTTCGGCGTTCACGGCCCCGCACGTGACGGAGTTCGTGACGGTCGACGTGACCCGCACCATGAAGCTCGTCGAGGAGCTGAAGCAGGACAAGGAGATGCAGGGCCTGCGGGTGAACCCGCTGCTGCTCGTCGCCAAGGCCCTGCTGGTCGCCATCAAGCGCAACCCGGACGTCAACGCGTCCTGGGACGAGGCGAACCAGGAGATCGTGCTCAAGCACTACGTCAACCTGGGCATCGCCGCGGCCACTCCCCGCGGTCTGATCGTGCCGAACATCAAGGACGCCCACGCCAAGACGCTGCCGCAACTGGCCCAGTCGCTGGGCGAGCTGGTCTCGACGGCGCGCGAGGGCAGGACCTCGCCGGCCGCGATGCAGGGCGGCACGGTGACCATCACCAACGTGGGCGTCTTCGGCGTCGACACCGGCACGCCCATCCTCAACCCCGGCGAGTCCGCGATCCTCGCGGTCGGCGCGATCAAGCTCCAGCCCTGGGTCCACAAGGGCAAGGTCAAGCCGCGCCAGGTCACCACACTGGCACTGAGCTTCGACCACCGCCTGGTGGACGGAGAGCTGGGCTCGAAGGTGCTGGCGGACGTGGCGGCGATCCTGGAGCAGCCGAAGCGGCTGATCACCTGGGCGTGACGGGCTCGGCGCAACGGTAGGGACAACGGAAGGGCCGCGCACCCGGTTCGGGTGCGCGGCCCTTCTCGCGCCGTGACACCCGGGCGGACCCGGGTGTGCCGAGGGCGCGTCAGCCGAGCTTGGCGAAGCCGTAGTTCAGGAGCTTCTTCGCGTCCGCCTCGCGCTGGGCGATCGAGGTGGAGGCGAGGACCGTGCCGATGATCGTCTTGCCGTTGCGGGTCGCGGCGAAGACCAGGCAGTACTTGGCCTCGGGGCCGGAGCCGGTCTTGACGCCGATGGTGCCGCTGTAGCTGTTGAGAAGCCCGTTGGTGTTGTCCCAGGTCTTCATCGTGCGGGTGCTGCCCGTCTTGGTGATCGTCTTGGCGGTGTAGTGCTTCGTCTTGACGACCGTGCGGAACGTGGCGCTCTTCATCGCGCTGCTGGCGATCTTCGTCAGGTCCCGCGGCGTCGAGTAGTTGTTGCCCTTGCCGATGCCGTCGAAGGAGTCGAAGTGCGTGTTCGTCAGACCCAGGCTCTTGGCGGCGGCGTTCATCTTGCCGATGAAGTTGGCCACGCGCTTGTCGCGGGTGGAGCCGGTGCCGTACTTGTCGGCGAGTGCGTAGGCGGCGTCGCAGCCGGACGGCAGCATCAGGCCGTACAGCAGCTGGCGGACGGTGACCTTGTCGCCGACGATCAGGTGGGCCTGGGAGGCGTTGTACTTGACGACGTAGTCGCTGTACACCTTCTGGATCGTCACCTTGGCGTCGAGGTTGAGGTTCGACTGGGCGAGCACGACCTTGGCGGTCATGATCTTGGTGGTGGAGCCGGTGGACAGCCGCGTGTTCATCTTCTTGTCGAAGAGCGTCGAGCCGTTCGCGTTGTTCATCACGTAGCCGCCCTTGGCCACGATCGAGGGTGCGGCGACGGCCTGCGCGGGCGCCGCGGTGAGGGCACCGGTGGCGAACAGCGCGCCGGACGTGACGGCGACGGCAGCGGCTCGACGGATGCGGGTGCCCTTAATGCCGGTAATCAAAGTGAAACCCCGATTGTCTTGAATACCCCTGGAATGCGGCCGAGTTGTGGTGCCGGGAAAATAGGGCCGCACCTGTGTGACACGTACCTAGCACAGAAGGTTGTGCGACTGCTTCGAGGGGTTTTCGCGATGTCCGGATGATGGACGTCGCTCCCGCATGCGTGCGTGTTGTATCTATCCTGTCGGCATGAACACGGCCGTTCAGCAGTCCACTCCCCAGCCCCTCAAGCAGCCGCCCGCCGCCGACCGCGTCTACGCCCACGTCAAGCAGGGTGTCCTCGACCGCCGCTACGAGGGCGGAACCCTGCTCACCGAGGGTGAGCTGGCCGAGGCCGTCGGGGTCTCCCGCACACCCGTCCGGGAGGCGCTGCTGCGGCTGGAGGTCGAGGGTCTGATCCGGCTCTACCCGAAGAAGGGCGCCCTGGTGCTGCCGGTCTCCGCGCAGGAGATCGCCGACGTGGTGGAGACCCGGCTGCTGGTGGAGGAGCACGCGGCCCGCAAGGCCGTCCCCGCCCCGCCGGTCCTGCTGGAGCGGCTGACGGAGCTGCTGGAGCGGCAGAAGGAGCAGGCCGCCGCGGGCGACTTCGCCGCGGCCGCCGTGACGGACCGCTGTTTCCACGCCGAGATCGTGCGCAGCGGCGGCAACGAGATCCTCTCCCGCCTCTACGACCAGCTGCGCGACCGCCAGCTGCGGATGGGCGTCGCCGTCATGCACTCCCACCCCGACCGGATCGCCAAGACGCTCGCCGAGCACGAGGAGATCCTGGGGGCGCTGCGGGCCGGGGACGCGGAGGCGGCCGTCGAGGTCGTGCACCGGCACGTCGGCTGGTTCTCGCACCTCGCGCGAGGTGAGGTCCGATGAGCAGCGCCACCCTTCCGGGGGACCCGCCGGGCGGCCGCCGCGCGGTCACCGTGTGGTCCATAGGCGTCGCCGTCTACTTCGTCGCCGTCATCTTCCGCACCTCACTGGGGGTCGCGGGGCTCGACGCGGCCGACCGTTTCCACGTGGGCGCCTCGGCGCTGTCGACCTTCTCCATACTCCAGCTGCTGGTCTACGCCGGCATGCAGATACCCGTCGGCCTCCTGGTCGACCGGCTCGGCACCAAGAAGGTGCTGAGCATCGGCGCCGTACTGTTCACCGTCGGGCAGCTGGGCTTCGCCTTCTCCCCCACGTACGGCACCGCGCTCGCCTCCCGGGCGCTGCTGGGCTGCGGGGACGCGATGACCTTCATCAGCGTGCTGCGGCTCGGCACCCGCTGGTTCCCGGCCCGGCGCGGGCCCATGGTCGCGCAGCTCGCGGGCCTGGTCGGGATGGCGGGCAACCTGGTCTCCACCCTGGTGCTGGCCCGGCTGCTGCACGGCATCGGCTGGACCCCGGCGTTCGCGGGCAGCGCGCTCGCGGGTGTGGTCGTGCTGATCCTGACGCTGCTGTTCCTCAAGGACCACCCGGAGGGACACGAGCCGGAGCCGTCGCCGCACCAGGGCTCGGCCTATGTCCGCCGGCAGATCGCCGCGGCCTGGCGGGAGCCGGGCACCCGGCTCGGGCTGTGGGTGCACTTCACCACCCAGTTCCCGGCGATGGTGTTCCTGCTGCTGTGGGGCCTGCCCTTCCTGGTCCAGGCGCAGGGACTGAGCCGGGCCACGGCCGGTGAGCTGCTCACCCTGGTCGTCCTGTCCAACATGGTGATCGGGCTCGTCTACGGCCAGATCGTCGCCCGGCACCATGCGGCACGGCTGCCGCTGGCGCTCGGTACGGTCGGGGCAACGGCGTCGCTGTGGGCGGTGACGCTGGCGTATCCCGGCGAGCACGCGCCGATGTGGCTGCTGGTGGTGCTGTGTGCGGTGCTCGGCGCGTGCGGCCCCGCCTCGATGATCGGCTTCGACTTCGCCCGCCCGGCCAACCCGCCCGAGCGACAGGGCACCGCGTCCGGCATCACCAACATGGGTGGCTTCATCGCCTCCATGACGACGCTGTTCGCCGTCGGCGTGCTGCTCGACGCCACCGGCGACGACTACACCGTGGCCTTCTCGGCGGTCTTCGTCCTGCAGGCGCTCGGCATCAGCCAGATCCTCCGGCTGCGCGGCCGGGCGGTCCGCCGCGAACAGGAACGGCTGGTGGCAAGCCGCGTGGAGACGGTGCACGTGCCCGCCGCCTGACCAGCGCCTCGCCCGACCCAGCGCCTCGCCCGACCCAGCGGACCGCCTGGCCCGCCGAGACCCACCGCCTCGCCTGACCCACCGCCTCGCCTGACCCACCGGACCGCCTGACCCACCGAGACCCACCGACCCGCCTGACCCACCGGACCGCCGGGCGGCCGACGGCAGCGGTCTCCCTGGCGGCCGGTGCCGCTGGTGCCCCTGGCGGCCGGTGTCGCTGGTGCCCCTGGCGGCCGGCGCTGCTGGTGCCCCTGGTGCCCCTGGTGCCGCTGGTGGCCCTGGCGGCCCTGGCGCTTGGTGGCCATGGCGGCCTGGCCACCCCGGTGGAGCGGTGGCACTTTCCGGTGACTCAGCGACCCCGGTGGCGCGCCGGAGCGGCGGCACTCTGGCCGGCGCCTCTGTGTCCCAGTACCCCCTGTGTCCCCGTGCCCCTGTGTCCCCGTGCTCAGGTGGCGTGGTCGCCGGGTGCCCGGACGGCAGCCCCTCGCCCGACGCCGTGCGCCGGTGCACCGATGAGCCGGGTCAGTGCGTCACCGGGACCAGCGTGAGGTAGGCGAGCCCGAGGACGCCCCGGTAGCTCATCCACTGCGCCCGGTGCCGGTCCAGGCGTTCCCGCGTCTCGGCGGCCAGCGGATGGCCGGGGTGCCGCGCGAGCCAGACCTCCGCGTCGGCCTGGTACGCCGACTCGAACTCCTCCCACTCCTGCGGGCCGGCCGTCTCGGTCCACTCCGGCCGGAAACGCGCTTCGACGGCGAGGTCGAGGAGGGTGGCGAGGTCGTGGTGGTCGCCGGCCCCCGCGCCCGGCCACATGCCGGACAGCTCGGCCTCGGTGGGCGCACGCTCCCAGAAGCCCTCGCCGAGCAGCACCCGCCCGCCGTCGGTCACCAGCCGTCGCAGCTCGCGCAGGGCCCCGGCGGTGGACGGCTCGGCCGTACTCAACGCCTGGCTCGCCCCGAGACACAGCACCACGTCGGCAGGGCCGCGCCGTGTGCCCAGGGCCGACTCCTCGACGAACTCCACCCGGTCCGAGAGCCCCCGGGCCTCGGCGTTGCGCCGCGCCCTGGCAAGGTCCTCACCGTTGACGTCGATGCCGGTGCCCTGGGCGCCCGGTACGGCGTCCAGCACGCGGAGCAGCAGCTCGGCCCAGCCGCAGCCGATGTCCAGCACGCTGCGGGGCCGGGTCGCGGCGAGCCGCCCGACCATCCTGTCCGCGCGGGCCTCGGAGAGGGGGCCGTGGAAGACCAGCCGGCCGAGGCGGGGCGGGGATTCGGTCATACCGGGAACGTAGACGGCCCTGTCACCCGCGCACCACCTGTTTTCCGGTGGGCGGAGGCGGGCGGAGAGGGCGGACGGACGGCGCGGCTCGGTGCCGTCGGCGGCCGTCCTACGGCGTCACCGTGAAGTGGCGCAGGATCGCCGCCGCCACGTCCTGGTCGCCCTCCGTCTTCACCCGGTCCGCGACCGATTCCGGGGTGACCCGGCCGCAGGCGAGGCGGACGTAGGTCTCCCAGTCGAGGGTGAGGGTGGCCGCGGGGCCGAGTGCGGGGGTGGCCTCCAGGGAGCCGCGGCCCTGGATGTCGACCCGGATGGTGCGCAGGAACTCGACCGGCCCGTGCACGTCGAAGACGATCGCCGAACTGCGCGGCGCCTGCGCGTCCTTGGCGACGACCTTGGGCAGCGCCTCCAGCAGGACGTCCCGCGCGACGTACGCGCCCGGGGAGTCGAGGTTGCCGGGGCGGCCGAGCGCCGTGCGCAGGTCCTGTTCGTGCACCCACACGTCGAACGCCCGCATCCGGTAGGACTGCTGGAGGGTGATCTCCTTGCCCAGCGGGCCGCGCACCATGGTGCCGGGGTCGCGGGACTCGTTGCGCAGCTGGCGGTTGCGGCGGATGACGGTGTACTCCAGCTCGGCCGTCATCTCCGGGGCCGTGTGGTGGCGGCGGACGTCGACCTGCATCTCCATGTACCGCTGGTGCTCGGTGGCGACGTGGAAGAGGTCGCTGGGCAGGGAGTGGATGGGCCGCGGATCGCCGAGCAGCTCGCAGTCCATGCCGATCAGATGGGACACGATGTCGCGCACCGACCAGCCCGGGCACGGGGTCCGCCGGTTCCACTCGCCGTCGACGAGCGACTGCGCCATCTCGGATATCGCTTCGATGGAGTGTGTCCAGGCGTCGGCGTAGGGCTGGAGGGTGGGATGCAGACTCACGGAAACGGGACCCCTCGGCGGTCGGTACACGGGCAGGTTCGGCGGCGTTGCCGGCGGGCGGTGGCTGCTCGGCGGGCGTCTCGGGACGTTAAGTTACGCTGCTGTGAGGCACCCCGGCAGTGCTTTCGTGTGACGATCGTAGGCCTGTGTGGACGACTCGAATGCCAGGACGGTGGTAGTGTGCGCGCCTCGCTGATCCAGATCGCCGTGGACGAGGACGAATCGGTCGCCTCCCGGCGGCAGCGTGTGGCGGCGCTGGTGCGTGAGCAGGCCGGCGCCGACCTCGTGGTGCTGCCCGAATTGTGGACCACCGGCGCCTTCGCCTACGAGGACTTCGGCCGCGAGGCCGAGCCGCTCGAAGGGCCGACGCACGAGGCACTGGCCAAGGCCGCGAGCGACGCGGGCGTCTGGCTGCACGCGGGGTCCATCCCCGAGCGGGCCGCGTCCCTCCCCGAGCGGGCCGCGTCCGGCGGCGCCCAGGGCACTGAGGACGGCGACGGCGACGGCACCCTCTTCAACACCTCTCTCGTCTTCTCCCCCTCCGGTGAACTGGCCGCGGCCTACCGCAAGATCCACCGCTTCGGCTTCGACAAGGGCGAGGCCGTGCTGATGGGCGCCGGGCGGGAGCTGGTCACGGTCCGGCTGCCCGGGACCACCCTGGGCGTGGCCACCTGCTACGACCTCCGTTTCCCCGAACTCTTCCGTGGACTGGTCGACGCCGGCGCCGAGGTGCTGGTGCTCCCGGCGGGCTGGCCCGAGCGGCGGCGCGCGCACTGGACGCTGCTGGCTCAGGCGCGGGCGGTGGAGAACCAGGCGTTCGTGCTCGCCTGTGGAACGGCCGGGACCCATGCGGGAGTTCCGCAGGCGGGTCACTCGATCGTGGTCGATCCCTGGGGCGAGGTGCTCGCCGAGGCCGGTCCGGGCGAGGAGGTCCTGACGGTCGACTTCGACCCGGCGGAGGTGGCGGCCACCCGTGAGCGGTTCCCGGCCCTGAAGGACCGGGTGCTGGGCCTGGAGGCACCCCATTGCCGGGGCGATCCCTCGCCCTCCCACCGCCGGGACCAGTCCTCTCACCGCCGGGACTAGTCCTCCTCGCCCTCCTTCTCCGCCAGGTGGATCACGCACACCGCCACCGCGATGAGCAGCGCCGGATCGGCGTCCTCCCGTACGACGTCCACGCCGTACGTGTCGCGCAGGGTCAGCAGGCGGCGGGAGATCACCGCGAGGAGTTCGCCCTCGTACTCGACGGCGAACTCGCGGTCCAGGATCTTGCCGCTGACGTCCAGGTCGGTGCCGTCCACCAGGGAGACCCGGTAGTGGTTGCGCAGCAGGGAGAGGCGCTTGCGCTTGATCCTGGCCAGGGCCTCGCCGTCCCGCTCGATCACCATCGTGTCGCGCAGCGCGAGCATCTTCTGGTGGATGTCGATCAGGACCCGCCCCTGGGCGTCCTTGAGCTCGAAGGTGTCCCTCAGCCGCATCGCCTTGCCGTCGACGAGGAACACCTTCCGGCCGTGCTCGTCCTCGATCCACCAGTCGTCGCCGATGCCGAGGATGCGGTCGCGTACGAGGAATCTCATGCCGATACCGTTCCCCGGCACGGGCCGGACATCACGGAGCCAGAAGGAGGGGCGGACGCACTGCGCGTCCTGACGGGGGCGCGCGGCACGCGCGACCGTGCGGACCGGCCGGCACGCGAACCGAGCGGCGCAGCAAGGGGTGGCGGACGGGTCGGCAGGCGGGACGGCTCCGGCTCACCGTCACGTGGCCCCTGGCGGCACGACGGTGGGAGGGCGCCGGCTCAGCGTCGCGTGGCCCCTTGTGGCAGGACGCCACCACCGGCCGGCCCGAAGCGGCGGCGGTAGTCCGAGGGGTTCAGCCCGGTCTCGCGGCGCAGGCGGGTGCGGAGGTTGGCCGCCGTACCCAGGCCGCTGCGGGCGGCCACGACGTCCAGCCGTTCCTCGCCCCGCTCGATCAGCCGGCACGCCAGCGCCACCCGCTCACCGGTGAGCCAGGCAAGGGGAGTCGTGCCCAGCTGGATGCGGAAGCGGCGGTGCAGGGTGGCGGGGGAGAGCGCCGCGCGGGCGGCCAGGTCCGCGACCGTCAGCGGCTCGCCCAGCCGCTCCTGCGCCCAGGCCAGCAGCGGGCCGAGCGACTCGTCGGGCACGTCCGGCACCGGGCGTTCCACGAACTGGCGCTGTCCGCCGTCGCGGTGGGCGGCGAAGACGAGGCGACGGGAGACGGCGTTGGCGAGTTCGGCGCCGTGGTCGCGCCGCCAGATGTGCAGCCCGAGATCGAGCGCGGCCGCGCTGCCGGAGGCGGTGAGGAGGTCGCCCTCGTCGACGAACAGCACGTCCGGCTCCAGCAGCACCTTCGGGTGCAGCGTGCGGAAGGTGTCCACCCACATCCAGTGGGTGGTGGCCCGGCGGCCGTCCAGCAGCCCGGCCTCGGCGAGCGCGAAGCTGCCGGTGCAGAAGCTGATGACGCGGGCGCCACGCGCGTGCGTGCGCCGGATCGCGGCCAGGACGTCGGGCCCGCGCGGTACGACGTTGTCCGGGCGTCCGGGCACGATCAGGGTGTCGGCCCGGTCCACCGCCTCCAGGCCGGGCAGACCGGCCATGGTGAAGAAGCCGTGGTTCATCCGCACCTCGGGCTCGGGCGAGCAGAGCGTGATGTCGTACAGGGGGCCGGTGAGGCCCAGTTCCGGGCGGGGCAGCCCGAACAGCTCGGTGGCGACGCCGACCTCGAACGGGTTGGTGCCCGCGTCGACGATCACGGCGACCCGGTGCGGACGAGGCTGAGAGGATCGTTGCGCCATATGCGATTTCTAGCACTCGTCCCCCGGTGGCGGCAGCCGCAGGATGAGGCCATGGAACCGATCTTTCTGGACGCGGCCCTGGCTTCCTTCACCGAGCGGTGGAGTGCCCGCATCGTCACGACCGTCAACGACTACGACGTCCGCGTCGCCAAGGTGCAGGGCGAGCACCTCTGGCACGCCCACGACCACACCGACGAGTTCTTCCTGGTCCTCGACGGAGAACTGCACATCGGCCTGCGCGAACCGGCAGGCGAGCGCACGGTCGTCCTCCCCAGGGGCGCGGTGTTCACCGTCCCGCGCGGTACCGAGCACAGGCCGTACGCGCCCGTGCCCACCGAGATCCTGCTCTTCGAGCCCAGCGGGACCCTCAGCGTCGGCGACCGGCACGAGGAGGTGCCCGGCCACGTGGACGTGACCACGGGCCACGCCCTGTCCTGACCCGGCACTTGTCCACAGGCCCGGCACTTGTCCACAGGCCCGGCACTTGTCCACAGGCGCCGCAACGGTTGTCGGAGCCGGGTGGCACTCTTGGAGCCATGACCGACTCCGCACCCCGTCGCGTCCGTGTCCGCGCGCCCGAGCTGATCGGCAAGGGCGGCTGGCTGAACACGGGCGACACCCAGTACACCCTCGCCGACCTGCGCGGACGCATCGTCGTCCTGGATTTCTGGACGTTCTGCTGCATCAACTGCCTGCACGTCCTGGACGAGCTGCGCGAGTTGGAGGAGAAGCACCGGGACACGGTGGTGGTCATCGGCGTGCACTCCCCGAAGTTCGTGCACGAGGCCGAGCACCGGGCCGTCGTGGACGCGGTCGAGCGCTACGGCGTGGAGCACCCCGTGCTCGACGACCCGGAGCTGGCCACCTGGAAGCAGTACGCGGTGCGCGCCTGGCCGACGCTCGTCGTGATCGACCCCGAGGGGTACGTGGTCGCCCAGCACGCGGGCGAAGGCCATGTGCACGCGATCGAGCGCCTGGTGACGGAGCTGGAGGCCGAGCACGCGGCCAAGGGCACCCTGCGCCGCGGCGAGGGGCCGTACGTGCCGCCGGAGCCGGAGCCGACGACCCTGCGCTTCCCGGGCAAGGCGCTGCTCCTGCCGTCGGGGAACTTCCTGGTCAGCGACTCCACCCGGCACCGGCTGGTGGAGCTGGCCGAGGACGCCGAGACCGTCGTGCGCCACATCGGCTCGGGCACGCGCGGGTTGGCCGACGGCGGCCCGGCCGACGCCTCCTTCAACGAGCCGCAGGGTCTCGCGCTTCTCGACCACGGCTCGGTCGCCGTCGCCGACACCGTCAACCACGCCCTGCGCCGTGTCGACCTCGCCACGGGTGCCGTGACCACCCTGGCCGGCACCGGCAGGCAGTGGTGGCAGGGTTCGCCGACGTCCGGTCCGGCCCGTGAGATCGACCTGTCCTCACCCTGGGACGTCGCGGTCTTCGCCGGCCGGGTGTGGATCGCCATGGCGGGCGTCCACCAGCTGTGGACGTACGACCCCGGCACCGACACCGTCGCCGTGGCGGCCGGCACCACCAACGAGGGCCTGGTCGACGGGCCCGGCGAGGAGGCCTGGTTCGCCCAGCCCTCCGGTCTCGCCGCCACCGCCGACCGGCTGTGGCTCGCCGACTCCGAGACCTCGGCGCTGCGTTGGGTGGATCCGGACGGCCGGGTGCACACCGCCGTCGGCACGGGACTGTTCGACTTCGGCCACCGGGACGGCACGGCGGACCAGGCGCTCCTGCAGCACCCGCTGGGCGTCACCGCCCTGCCGGACGGCTCGGTCGCCGTCGCCGACACCTACAACCACGCCCTGCGCCGCTACGACCCCGCCACCGGCGAGGTCACCACGCTCGCCACCGACCTGCGTGAGCCCAGCGACGCCGTCCTGGCCGGAGCGGACATCGTGGTGGTCGAGTCGGCCCGGCACCGTCTGACCCGGCTCCGCCTGCCCGAGGAGGCGGTGCGCGTGGAATCGGTCGCGCACCGCACCCGGCGTGCCGCGACCGAGGTCGCGCCGGGCACCCTCCGCCTGGACGTGATCTTCCAGGCCCCGGCGGGCCAGAAGCTCGACGCGCGCTACGGCCCCTCGACCCGTCTGCTGGTCTCCTCGACCCCGCCCGAGCTGCTGCTCCAGGGCGAGGGAGCGGGCACCGACCTGACGCGCGAGCTGGTGCTGGACCCGGCCGTCACCGAGGGCGTCCTGCACGTCTCGGCGATGGCGGCCTCGTGCGACGACGACGAGTCGAACGAGTACCCCGCCTGCCACGTCCACCAGCAGGACTGGGGCGTCCCGGTCCGCCTCGCCGAGGGCGCGCCGAACCGGCTGCCGCTCGTCCTGGCCGGGATGGACGAGCAGTAGTCCAGCGTCACGTCAGACGCCGTAGCCGTCCGTGTAGCCCTCGCCGTGGTGGTGGCGTTCGCCCTCGACGACCGGTGTCGTCGGGGGGACCACCACCCTGCGGCGGCGGGCGATTCCGCTGAACGTGGCGACACCGATCAGGCCGGCGGCCATCAGGATCAGGCCGACCACCGTGACGTTGACGCCGTGCATGTGCCAGTCGGTCGCGAACGTGAGGATGGCCCCCACGGCTATGAGGATGATGCATCCGCCGAGCCCCATGAGGCTTCGCCTCCCCTTCCGGTTCCGGAATCTCCGGTGCCGTGCGGGTACCCCGCGGGGTGCGAACTAGCCCTGCAGGAAAGCCGTCAGGGCATTCGCCAGCAGGAACGGGTCGTCCGCCCCGCAGAGTTCACGGACGCTGTGCATCGACAGGATCGCGACGCCGATGTCCACGGTGAGGATGCCGTGCCGGGCCGCGGTGATCGGGCCGATGGTGGTGCCGCACGGCATGGAGTTGTTGGAGACGAAGGTCTGGAAGGGCACGTCCGCCCTCTCGCAGGCGGCGGCGAACACCGCCCGGCCCGAACCGTCCGTGGCGTAGCGGTTGTTGACGTTGACCTTGAGGATCGGGCCGCCGTTGACCCGGGGGTGGTGCGTCGGGTCGTGCCGCTCGGCGTAGTTGGGGTGGACGGCGTGGCCCGTGTCGGAGGACAGGCAGACCGTGCCGGCGAAGGCGCGCGCCCGGTCCTCGTACGACCCGCCGCGCGCGAACACCGAGCGCTCCATGACCGTGCCCAGCAGCGGGCCGTCCGCGCCGGTGTCCGACTGCGAGCCGTTCTCCTCGTGGTCGAAGGCGGCGAGTACGGGGATGCGGGTGAGGGCGGCGCCGGAGGCCGCGGCCGCGGTGAGGGCGGCCGCGCCCGCGTGCACCGACAGCAGGTTGTCCATGCGCGGACCGGCGACCAGCTCGCGGTCCCGGCCCAGGTACGCCGGCGGCTCCACCGGGTGCAGCGTCAGGTCCCAGCCGGCCACCGAGCCCGCGGTGAGTCCCGCCTCCTCCTCCAGGAAGGCGATGAGGTCGCCCTCCCGGGTGTCGTCGCCGAGGCCCCACACCGGCTGCAGATGCCGCTGCTTGTCGAGCTTGAGGCCCTCGGTGGCGACCGAGCGGTCCAGGTGGATGGCGAGCTGGGGCACGCGCAGCAGCGGCCGGTCCACGTTCACGAGCACGGTGGAGCCGTCGCGCAGGGTGAGCCGGCCGGCCAGCCCCAGGTCCCGGTCCAGCCAGGAGTTCATCAGGGGGCCGCCGTAGATCTCCACGGCGACCTGGCGCCAGCCGTGCGCACCGGTGTCCGGGCGCGGCTTGACCCGCAGGCTCGGGGAGTCGGTGTGCGCGCCGATGATGTGGAACGGCGTGTGCGGTGCGGCGCCCTCCGGGACGTACCACGCCACGATCGCGCCGCCGCGCAGCACGTACTTGCCGCCGCTCGTCCCGTCCCAGACGTCCGTCTCGGCGACCTGCCTGAAGCCGGCCTTCTCCAGCCGCTCGGCGGTGTTCGCCACGGCGTGGTACGGCGACGGGCTCGCCGCGAGGAAGGTCATCAGGTCGTCGGTGTGGCCGCGGTCGAAGCGGGTTGCTGCGCTCATGGTGTTCACCTTAACGACGTGCACGGGCCCACTCCCGGGAAAGGGAGCGGGCCCGTGCAGGGAATCGGCGGGGACGTCCGGAACGTCTGGAACGCGGCCTCGCCCGGTGCCGGAACGCGGCCCCGGCCGGGCGAGGCCGGGTGCGGGGCGGGGCCCCGGCCCGTTCTAGAACGCGGCCTCGTCCAGCTCCATCAGGTCCAGCTCGACGGTCGCGGCGACCTTGCGGGCGAGCGTGACGCCCGGCAGGACGTTCGCCGCGAAGAACTTCGCCGCGGCGATCTTGCCGGTGTAGAACGCCTTGTCCTTCGCCGAGGCCGTGGGCAGCTTCTCGGCGGCGACCGCGGCGCCCTTGAGCAGCAGGTAGCCGACGATCACGTCACCGGAGGCCAGCAGCAGGCGGGTGGTGTTCAGGCCCACCTTGTAGATGTTCTTGGTGTCGTGCTCGGTGGCCGCGAGGTCGGTCAGCATCAGGCCGACGATCGCCTCCAGCTCCACGGCGGCCTTGGCCAGCTGCTCGCGGGCGCCGGACAGCTCCTCGCCGCCGGTGCCGAGGGCCAGGAACTTCTTGATGTCCTCGGCGAGCGAGTTCAGCGCGGCACCCTGGTTGCGGACGATCTTCCGGAAGAAGAAGTCCTGGCCCTGGATCGCCGTGGTGCCCTCGTACAGGGTGTCGATCTTGGCGTCCCGGATGTACTGCTCGATCGGGTACTCCTGCAGGAAGCCGGAGCCGCCGAAGGTCTGCAGCGACTGGGCGAGCTGCTCGTAGGCCTTCTCCGAGCCGTAGCCCTTGACGACCGGCAGGAGCAGGTCGTTCAGGGCGTGCTCGGCGGAGGCGTCCTCGCCGTTCGCCTCCTTGACCTGGATCGCGTCCTGGACGGAGGCGGTGTACATCACCAGCGCACGCATGCCCTCCGCGTACGCCTTCTGCGTCATGAGCGAGCGGCGCACGTCGGGGTGGTGGGTGACGGTGACCTTCGGCGCGGTCTTGTCCATGAAGTTCGCCAGGTCGGGACCTTGGACGCGCTCCTTGGCGTACTCCAGCGCGTTCAGGTAGCCGGTGGAGAGCGTGGAGATCGCCTTCGTGCCGACCATCATGCGGGCGAACTCGATGATGCGGAACATCTGGCGGATGCCCTCGTGCTTGTCGCCGATCAGCCAGCCCTTGGCGGGGTGGCGGTCGCCGAAGGTCATCTCGCACGTGTTGGAGGCCTTCAGGCCCATCTTGTGCTCGACGTTCGTGGCGTAGACGCCGTTGCGCTCGCCCAGCTCGCCGGTCTCGAAGTCGAAGAGGTACTTCGGCACGAGGAAGAGGGACAGGCCCTTGGTGCCCGGTCCGGCGCCCTCGGGACGCGCGAGCACGTAGTGGAGGATGTTCTCCGACATGTCGTGCTCACCGGAGGTGATGAAGCGCTTCACGCCCTCGATGTGCCAGGAGCCGTCCGCCTGCTGGACCGCCTTGGTGCGGCCGGCGCCCACGTCCGAGCCGGCGTCCGGCTCGGTGAGGACCATGGTGGAGCCCCACTGCTTCTCCACGGCGACCGAGGCGATGTGCTTCTGGACCTCGTTGCCCTCCTCGAAGAGGATGCCGGCGAACGCCGGGCCCGAGGAGTACATCCACACGGCCGGGTTGGCGCCCAGGATCAGCTCGGCGTAGGCCCAGATCAGGGAGCGGGGCGAGGTGGTGCCGCCGATCTCCTCGGGCAGGCCGAGCCGCCAGTACTCCGAGTCCATGAAGGCCTGGTAGCTCTTCTTGAAGGACGCGGGGACCGGCGCGGTGTTGGTCTCCGGGTCGAAGACGGGCGGGTTGCGGTCGGCGTCGGCGAAGGACTCGGCCAGCTCGTTCTCGGAGAGGCGGGTCAGCTCCTCCAGGACGCTCTTGGCGGTCTCGACGTCCATCTCCTCGAAGGGGCCGGTGCCGTACACCTTGTCGCGCCCCAGTACTTCGAAGAGGTTGAACTCGATGTCGCGGAGATTCGGCTTGTAGTGCCCCATGGCGACGGCTCCGTAGAGAGATCGGCGAGGCACTGGCTCCTCGCACCTAGTTCACGTACCAACAAGTAGCTACGATGATGCTACCCGTCGGTAATAAGAAGCAACCCCTGCCCGTCCAAGTGTGAGAAGGGTCTAGTCCGGCCTGCCGGTGAGCAGGGCCGCGCACCTCCGGGACGCCGGCCGGAGCCGGGCGACCGCCCTGTATCCCTGCCATCCGCTTCCCGCGGTCCGGCCCCTCGGTACGCTTGCGCCCATGTACGGATACGGCCAGCCCATGGACGGTGGCGCCGCCCAGCAGCAGTACGCCCCGCCGCAGCAGCAGATGCCCGGCGGCGCCGGCGGGTACGGCCAGCAGCCGCCGCTGTACCCGGAGCCGTCGCCGCCCTCGCTCGCGGACGCCGTGCGCGCCTTCACGACGGGCCAGATGTCCGCCGAGGACTTCCAGCAGATCTTCGCCACGTCGAAGGTGTACTGCCCGCGCGGCGACACCCCTGGCTTCCTCGCCCTGCACAACACCCAGCAGCCGGTGATCCCGATGTTCACCTCGCTCAAGGAGCTGCGCCGGTACGCGGGCAAGGAGTCCAAGTACTTCGTCATCACCGGCGCCGAGGTGATCGACCTGCTGCCCACCGGCTACGGCTTCGTGGTGGACATGGAGGGCGAGCACCGGATGGTGTTCGACGCGAAGGCGGTCGAGCAGATGGTGGAATTCGCGATGCGGCGGATGTACGGGGGCTGAACGACCGTTGTGGGCGGGTCCCGGCACGGACGCCGTGGACCCGGCGCCCCCTGTTCTCTCGAAACCGACCGGTGGACCCGGAGGGAATTCCCTCCGGGTTTCCTCTGTTGGGGCTGGCAAGAAGTTCAACGCTCAACTAATGTGGGCGTACCAAGGAGGTACCGACCATGCCTGCAGTGACCGTCGAGAACCCGTTGACGCTGCCCCGTGTGACCGCGCCCGCCGACGCCGTGGCACGCCCCGTCCTCACCGTCACGACCGCCCCGAGCGGCTTCGAGGGCGAGGGCTTCCCGGTGCGTAGGGCGTTCGCGGGGGTGAACTACCGCCACCTCGACCCGTTCATCATGATGGACCAGATGGGCGAGGTGGAGTACGCGCCGGGCGAGCCCAAGGGCACCCCCTGGCACCCGCACCGCGGCTTCGAGACCGTCACCTACATCATCGACGGCGTCGTCGACCACCAGGACAGCCAGGGCGGCGGCGGCACCATCACCAACGGCGACACCCAGTGGATGACCGCCGGTTCGGGCCTGCTGCACATCGAGGCCCCGCCGGAGTCCCTCGTGGTGTCCGGCGGTCTCTTCCACGGCCTGCAGCTGTGGGTGAACCTCCCCGCCAAGGACAAGATGATGGCGCCGCGCTACCAGGACATCCGCGGTGGCAACGTCCAGCTGCTGACCACACCCGACGGCGGCGCGCTGCTGCGCGTGATCGCCGGTGAGCTGGACGGCCACGCCGGCCCCGGCATCACCCACACGCCGATCACGATGATCCACGCGACGGTGGCACCGGGTGCGGAGGTGACGCTGCCGTGGCGGGAGGACTTCAACGGGCTGGCGTACGTGCTGGCGGGCAAGGGCTCGGTCGGTGCCGAGCGCCGTCCGATCCGTCTGGGCCAGACCGCGGTCTTCGGCGCCGGTTCCTCGCTGACCGTCCGCGCGGACGAGAAGCAGGACTCGCACACCCCGGACCTGGAGGTCGTCCTCCTCGGCGGACAGCCCATCCGTGAGCCGATGGCCCACTACGGCCCGTTCGTCATGAACAGCAAGGAAGAACTGATGCAGGCCTTCGAGGACTTCCAGAAGGGCCGCCTGGGCAGGATCCCGGCCGTGCACGGGATGACGGCGACCGGCCCGCAGGCCTGACCCTCCCCGCGGACCCGCAGGCCCGACCCGGCCCGCGGGGACTCGGGGCCGTACCGGCGGTCGGGCGGCTCACCTGCTCGGCCGCGCAGGGCAGGACAGCCGCCGGTGGTCGTGATCGGCTGGGAGCGTGTCGCTGCTGCCCGACCCCGTCCGCCGGCTCGCCGCCTGGTGTGCCGTGCTGCTGCTCGTCGCCGGCGTGGGGTGGGTCGGGGTGCGGCTGTGCGGCGAGTTGCGCACGGCCGTCGTCCCGGTGCTGCTCGCGCTGCTGGGCACCGCGCTGCTCGGGCCGTTGTACCGGCGGCTGGTGCGGGCCGGGGTGCAGGCGTCGGTGGCGGCCGGGCTCACCTGCGTCGCCGTCGCGGCCGTCGTCGGCGGGGCCGTGTACATCCTCGTCGCCGCGCTCGTCGACACGGGCGGCCAGATCATCGCCTCGCTCCGGGAGGCCGCCAAGGCCGTCACCCGGCACTTCGGGTCCGCCGGCACCAGTCTCGACGACCTCGCCGCCAACGCCCGGCAACTGCTCGGCAAGTTCGGCGCCACGGCCGCGTCCAACGTCATCAGCGGTGTGAGCGTCGTCGGCGAGAGCATCGCCATGGCCGTGCTGGCGCTGCTGCTGGTCTTCTTCTTCCTGCGCGACTCCCACCGGGCCGTCGAGGCGCTGCGCTCCGTGGCTCCCGGCGGCACCCTGGAGGCCATCGCCCGACGGGCCTTCCAGGCGGTCGAGGGGTTCATGCGCGGGACCACGATCATCGCCCTCATCGACGCCGTCTGCATCACGCTGGGCCTGCTGATCCTCCGGGTCCCCGGCGCGATCGGGCTCGGCGCGCTCGTCTTCGTCGGCGCCTACATCCCCTACCTCGGCGCCTTCCTCTCCGGCGCGGTGTCGGTGCTGGTCGCCCTCGCCGACCGGGGCTTCGTCATCGCGCTGTGGGCGCTCGGCGTGGTGCTGGCGGTGCAGGTGCTGGAGGGGCATGTGCTGCAGCCGGTGATCCAGAGCCGGACCGTGCAGATGCACCCGGCCGTGGTGCTGCTTGCCATCACCGCCGGCGCCTCCGTCGCGGGCATCCTGGGCATGCTGCTCTCGGTGCCGCTGACCGCGGCCGCCTTCGCCGTCGCACAGGAGTTGAGGGGCCGCTACCCGGACCGGGGATCCGGCCCCGCGGACCCGCCGTCCGGCCCGCCCCCCGGCACGCCGTCCAGTCCGCCGGGCCCGTCGGGCACCCGCCCCGGTGTCACGGACCCGCCGTCCGGCCCACCACCTGGCACGCCGTCCAGCCGGCCGGCGTCGGACACCCGCCCCGGCCCCGCGGACCCGCCGTCCGGGCCGCCACCCGGCCCGCCATCCGGTCCGCCGGGCCCGTCGGGCACCCGCCCCGGTGTCACGGGGCCGCCGTTCGGCCCGCCGTCCGGCGCCGACGCTCCTCCCGGCCGGCCACCGGACACTCCTCCCGGCCCGTCGGGCGCTTCCTGCGATCCGTCGGGCTCGTAGAGTTCGAACCAGATGCTCTTGCCGCGGCCCCGGGGCTCCACGCCCCAGGTGTCCGCCAGGAGTTCCATCAGCATCAGGCCGCGGCCGGAGGAGGCCAGTTCGCCGGGCCGGCGCTTGTGGGGGAGGTCGTCGCCCGCGTCGGTGACCTCCACCCGCAGCCGGCGCCCGTCGGGGCCGTCGCCCACCTCGGCGAGCAGCAGCGCGTCCGCGTCGGTGTGGACGAGGACGTTGGTGACCACCTCCGAGACCAGGAGCACCGCGGAGTCGATCTGGTCGGCGCAGAGCCAGTCGTGCAGCAGCTCGCGCAGGTGCTGGCGGGCCTCGGCGATCCGCTCCGGCTCGTCCTGCGCCACCGACAGCAGCGTCCGCCGCACGCTGGGCGGCGCGGACGCGGTGGCGCCGCAGCCGCAGCCCTCACCCGGCCGGCACACCAGCAGCAGCGCGATGTCGTCCTCGCGGCGGTCGGCCAGGGGGCCGGTGGTGTGGTGCGAGGAGGGTCCGTGCACCGCCTGCACCAGGGCGTCGGCCAGCGTCTCCACGTCCCCCTGGTGTTCCTCCAGGACCGCACGCAGCCGTTGCCAGCCGGTCGCCATGTCGTGCCCGCCGGTCTCGATCAGGCCGTCGGTGCAGAGCATCATCGTCTCGCCGGGTTCGAGGGCGAACCGGGTCGTCGGATAGTCCGCGTCCGGGTCGATGCCCAGCGGCAGCCCGCCCGCCGTCGGCCGCTTCATCACCGTGCCGTCGGCCATCCGGATCGCCGGGTTCGGGTGCCCGGCGCGGGCGACTTCCAGCATCCCGGTCGCCGGGTCGGCCTCCACGTACACGCAGGTCGCGAACCGGAGGTCGGAGAGCTGGTCGTCCGCGTGCGTGATGCCGTGCAGGAACCGGGAGGCGCGGGAGAGGACGGCGTCCGGCCGGTGTCCCTCGGAGGCGTAGGCGCGCAGCGCGATGCGCAGCTGCCCCATGAGGCCGGCCGCGCGGACGTCGTGGCCCTGGACGTCGCCGATGACCAGCGCGAAGCGGCCGCTGGGCAGCGGGATCATGTCGTACCAGTCGCCGCCCACCTGCAGGCCGCCGCCGGTCGGGATGTAGCGGGCGGCCACCTGCATCCCCGGGATCTCCGGGCCCAGCGACGGCAGCATGGACCGCTGCAGGCCCTCGGTCAGCTCCCGTTCGGTCTCCTCGGCGCCGGCCCGGGACAGAGCCTGGGCGAGCATCCGGGCCACCGTCGTCAGGACCGCCCGCTCGTCCGGGGTGAACGCCACGGGGTAGGTGAAGGCCGCCATCCAGGCACCCATCGTCCGCCCGGCCGCGGTCAGCGGCAGGAAGGCCCAGGAGTGCCGGCTGAAGGGCCGGACGAGCGGCCAGGTCGCCGGGTAGCGGCTCTCGTACTGCTCCGGCGAGGACAGGTACACCGCGCGTCCGGTGCGTATCACCTCGGCCGCCGGATAGTCGGCGGCCAGCGGCATGTCGGAGAAGGGCCGGATGTCGCCGGGCTGGTGCCCGTGGTGACCGATGATCGTCAGCCAGTCGCCCTCCACCCCGAACACCACCAGGCCGTCGGGGGAGAAGCCGGGCATCGACAGGCCGCCCGCCACCCGCAGCACCTCGGCCGTGGACCGGGCCTCCGCCAGGGCCCGGCCGGCATCCAGCAGGAACGCCTCGCGGGAGCGGCGCCAGTCCCCGGTGACCGCGTTGCGCGCGGCCGCGGTGCCCGGGGCCGGCTCGGTGACCTCCTGGAGGGTGCCGATCAGCTCGTAGGCCCTGCGGTCCGGGTCGAAGGAGGGCTTCGACCGGCTGCGGACGACCCGGATCACCCTGCCCTGCTCGTCCATGATCCGGATCCGCACCTCGGCGAGCGTGCCCTCGTCGATCGCCAGCGGCACGACCCCGGTGATCTCGTTCCAGTCCTCCGGGTGGAGACGGGCGCGGGTCTGGGTCTCCGTGAGGGTGGTCCGCTCCGCGGGCAGTCCGAGCAGCCGCGCCGCCTCCGCGTCCACGGTGACCAGCCCGGTGGCGGTGTCCCAGTGCCACAGCCCGGTCGCGAGGGCGCCGAGGACGTCACCGACGGATGGCAGGGGCTCACCTGTGCGCATTGCCCCACTTTAAGAAGATCTGATCGATACCCGCCACCGTGGAGGGGCGGGCGGTAATGGTGGGGAGCCGATCACGGGGTGCCCGGTACCCTTGATGGGTCCGGGCTCTGTGCCCGTTCCGGCCGGTCCGCGAAGCCGGCAGGAGAGAACCCCACCACGAAGGACGATGAACGACGATGCATCGGTACAGGTCCCACACCTGCGGCCAGCTCCGCGCCTCTGACGTCGGTGCCGACGTCCGGCTGAGTGGCTGGCTGCACAATCGGCGCGACCTGGGCGGCATCCTCTTCATCGATCTGCGCGACCACTACGGCATCACCCAGCTCGTCGCCCGCCCCGGCACCCCCGCGTACGAGGCCCTGGACAAGATCTCCAAGGAGTCCACGGTCCGCGTCGACGGCCGCGTTGTTTCACGTGGAACCGAGAACGTGAACCCGGACCTGCCCACCGGTGAGATCGAGGTCGAGGTCGCCGAGGTCGAGCTGCTCGGCGCGGCCGCTCCGCTGCCCTTCACGATCAACGCCGAGGACGGGGTCAACGAGGAGCGGCGCCTGGAGTACCGCTTCCTGGACCTGCGCCGCGAGCGCATGCACCGCAACATCATGCTGCGTACGGCCGTCATCTCCGCGATGCGGCAGAAGATGGCGGCGATGGGCTTCAACGAGATGGCCACGCCGATCCTGTCCGCCACCTCCCCCGAGGGCGCCCGCGACTACGTGGTCCCCTCCCGGGTGCACCCGGGCAAGTTCTACGCGCTGCCGCAGGCCCCGCAGCAGTTCAAGCAGCTGCTGATGATCTCCGGCTTCGACCGCTACTTCCAGATCGCGCCCTGCTTCCGCGACGAGGACGCCCGCGCGGACCGCTCGCCCGGCGAGTTCTACCAGCTCGACGTGGAGATGTCCTTCGTCGAGCAGGAGGACGTCTTCCAGCCGATCGAGAAGCTCATGACCGAGCTGTTCGAGGAATTCGGCGGCGGCCGTCACGTCACCTCCCCGTTCCCGCGCATCCCGTTCCGCGAGGCGATGGCGAAGTACGGCTCCGACAAGCCCGACCTGCGCGCCAAGCTGGAGCTGGTGGACATCAGCGATGTCTTCGAGGGCTCGGAGTTCAAGGCGTTCGCGGGCAAGCACGTGCGCGCGCTGCCGGTGCCGGACGTCTCCGGGCAGCCCCGCAGGTTCTTCGACCAGCTCGGTGAGTACGCCGTCGAGCAGGGCGCCAAGGGCCTGGCCTGGGTGCGCGTGGCCGAGGACGGCTCGCTGACCGGCCCGATCGCGAAGTTCCTCACCGAGGCGAACGTCGCCGAGCTGACCAAGCGCCTGTCCCTCGCCCCCGGCCACGCCGTCTTCTTCGGCGCGGGCGAGTACGACGAGGTCTCGAAGATCATGGGCGCGGTCCGGGTGGAGGCCGCCAAGCGGGCCGGCCAGTTCGAGGACGGCGTCTTCCGCTTCTGCTGGATCGTCGACTTCCCGATGTACGAGAAGGACGAGGACACCGGCGCGATCGACTTCTCGCACAACCCCTTCTCGATGCCGCAGGGCGGCCTGGAGGCCCTGGAGACGCAGGACCCGCTGGACATCCTGGGCTGGCAGTACGACATCGTCTGCAACGGCGTGGAGCTGTCCTCCGGCGCCATCCGGAACCACGAGCCGGAGATCATGCTCAAGGCCTTCGAGATCGCGGGCTACGACCGTGAGACCGTCGAGGAGAAGTTCGCGGGCATGCTGCGCGCGTTCCGCTTCGGCGCCCCGCCGCACGGCGGCATCGCCCCGGGCGTGGACCGCATCGTGATGCTTCTCGCGGACGAGCCCAACATCCGCGAGACGATCGCCTTCCCGCTCAACGGCAACGCCCAGGACCTGATGATGGGCGCCCCGACCGAGCTGGACGAGTCCCGCCTGCGCGAGCTGCACCTGAGCATCCGCAAGCCGCAGCCGAAGTAGGCGGCGGCCGCCCGGACGGACGGAAGAAGGGCCCGGAACCGATGTCGGTTCCGGGCCCTTCCGCTTGCCAGGGCGCGTCCGAGGGGCCTTCACTCCCCGGCGCCGGGATCGGTCTCCTCGTCCGGCGGGGTGCCGTCCTCCAGCAAGCGTTCGGCGATGTCGTCGGACCAGTGCTGGGCCCAGGCGCGCAGTGCGGAGATGCGTGGCGCGTCCAGCCCGTACCGCACGAACTCCAGGTCGGCGTAGAAGTCGGTGCCGGTCAGCCGCGACTGGAGGGTGGGCAGGTCGAACGGGTCATAGGCGTGCCGGCGGCCCAGTTCCTCCAGGTCGGGCAGGGAGAAGCGGGTGGCGGCGGCCCGCGCGTCGATGAGGTCGACGGCGGCGCCCCGGTCGTACAGGGCGCGGATCTTCGTGCCGACGGCGTCCTCGAGGGAGAGGGCCGGGCCGTACCCGGTGAGGTCCGGCGGCTGCCAGAAGGCTTCCCGGTGCAGCGTGAGGGCACAGGGCTCGCCGCTCGGCGGATCCGTGACGGTCAGCTGCGCGGTGCGGACGCTGACCGGCCCGACGTGCACGTGCCGGCCCCGGGCCTCCAGGGCGGCACCGACGGCGCCGGCGATCCGGTCCATCGCCTCGGAGCTCTCCGTGGCGAAGTCGAGGTCGGCGTGCGGCCGCTCCAGCAGGCCGTGCGCCTGAAGGGCGTATCCACCGGCGAGGACCAGCCCGTACGGGCCGCCCGCCGTGACGACGTCCGCGAGGAGCCGCCGGTGAGGTTCGGGAAGGTTCACGGGAAGATCTTTTCCGGCTTCAGGTCTCGCACACGCCACGACGCGTGCGGGAAGGGCGTTCATCCGGCCGATCGTCCGAGGAGCACCCCTGGTGACCACCAACCACGTCGTCGCCGCTCTTACCGTCGCGCTTGATGCCCGGGTGCTCCGGACGGGCTCGGTGTGGCCGGGGCCGCGGGGTTCGGCGGCCGGCGGAGTCCTCTTCGCCGGCCGAGCGGTCAGGGTGGGGGAAGGTGGGTCCTCGGACGGATCTGCCAGGACTGCTCGGAGCCGTAGGGAAGAGGCCCGGACACACGTCGTGTCCGGGCCTCGGTGCGCAGGGTCGTACGCCCTACGCCGTCGGCTTCTCCTCCAGGCGCGGGAAGAGCACCGCGCCCTTGGTGACCGTGGAGCCCGCGGGCAGCTTGCCCCACTCGCCGGCCTCCTGGACCCGCTGGGCGGCCAGGGCGCCGAGAGACGTCTCCGCGCCGAGGGAGTCCCAGAGCTTCTGGGAGGTGTCCGGCATGACCGGGTTGAGAAGGACGGCCAGCGCACGGAGGGACTCCGCGGCGGTGTAGAGGATCGTGGCCAGTCGGGCCTTGCCCTCCGGCGAGTCGTCCTTGGCGACCTTCCACGGCTCCTGCTCGGTGAGGTAGCCGTTGACCTGCTTGACGAAGTCGAAGACGGCCAGGATGCCGCCCTGGAAGTCCAGATCGTCGCCGATCCGGCGGTCGGCCTCGGCGACGGCCTTGGCCAGGCCCTCGTGGATCGCCTTCTCCGCCTCGCCGACGGCCGTGGCCTCGGGCAGCGTGCCGCCGAAGTACTTGCCGACCATGGCCGCGACGCGGGAGGCGAGGTTGCCGTAGTCGTTGGCCAGCTCGGAGGTGTAGCGGGCGGAGAAGTCCTCCCAGGAGAACGAGCCGTCCTGGCCGAAGGCGATCGCGCGCAGGAAGTACCAGCGGTACGCGTCCACGCCGAAGTGTGACGTGAGGTCCTGCGGCTTGATGCCGGTCAGGTTCGACTTCGACATCTTCTCGCCGCCGACCATCAGCCAGCCGTTCGCGGCGACCTTGCCGGGCAGCGGGAGGCCCTGGGCCATCAGCATGGCCGGCCAGATCACCGCGTGGAAGCGGAGGATGTCCTTGCCGACCAGGTGGACGTCGGCCGGGAAGGTGGAGTCGAACTTCTCCTGGTTCTCGTTGTAGCCGACCGCCGTGGCGTAGTTCAGCAGCGCGTCGACCCACACGTAGATGACGTGTTTGGTGTCCCAGGGGATCGGGATGCCCCAGTCGAAGGTCGAGCGGGAGATGGAGAGGTCCTGCAGGCCCTGGCGGACGAAGTTCACGACCTCGTTGCGCGCGGACTCGGGCTGGATGAAGTCGGGGTTCGCCTCGTAGTGGGCGAGCAGCTTGTCGCCGTACTCGCTCAGCTTGAAGAAGTAGTTCTCCTCGCTGAGGATCTCCACCGGCTTCTTGTGGATCGGGCAGAGCTTCTGGCCTGCGAATTCGCCTTCGCCGTCGAGCAGCTCGCCCGGGAGCTTGTACTCCTCGCAGCCGACGCAGTACGGGCCTTCGTAGCCGCCCTTGTAGATCTCGTCCTTGTCGTACAGGTCCTGCACGAACTCCTGGACGCGGTCGGTGTGCCGCTTCTGCGTCGTGCGGATGAAGTCGTCGTTCGCGATCTCCAGATGCTCCCAGAGGGGCTTCCAGGCTTCGGTGACGAGCTTGTCCGCCCACTCCTGCGGGCTGACGCCGTTCGCCTCCGCGGTGCGCATGATCTTCTGACCGTGCTCGTCCGTGCCGGTGAGGTACCACACCTTCTCGCCGCGCTGACGGTGCCAGCGGGTGAGCACGTCGCCTGCGACGGTCGTATAGGCGTGGCCCAGGTGAGGAGCGTCGTTGACGTAATAGATGGGGGTGGTGACGTAGAACGCCTTTCCACCCTGCTTCTCGGATCCAGTGGCCACCATGAGTCGAAATCCTACTGGGCTTGTGGAGATCGACTCACACGCGTTTCGGGGGGTGGACCCGGGCGTCCACCCCCCTTGCCGGGCGCATACGGGCGTTTACGGTCGCCAAGTGGCCAGGAGGCCCTCGTAAAGCTCCGTGTCGGTGAGCTCGCGGGGGGTGGGGCCCGCGTGGAAGAAGGCTGCGTTGCCGGTCTTCAGTTTGCGGAGGTAGTCGAAGGCCTTGTTGTCGTGCTCACCGAAGGCGACGAAGGAGAAGAAGAGGCCGGGGTGGGCCGCCGCGGCCGCGGTGAGTGCCTGGGTCGCGGGGGTCTTCGCGTCCGGGGCGCCGTCGGTCTGGAACACCACGAGGGCGGGGGCGCCGGGGGCCGCCTGGTCGGCGCAGTACTTCTCGTAGTGGGTGACCACGGCCTCGACGGCGGCGTGGTAGCTGGTGCGGCCCATGCGGCCGAGGGCGGCGTGGGTGTCGTCGATCTTCGTCTCGTGGTCCGGGGTGAGGGTCAGGTCGGTGGTGCCGTCCACCTCGGTGGAGAAGAGGACGACGTGGACCGTGGCCTCGGGGTCCAGGTGGGCGGCGAGGGCGAGGGTCTGGTCGGCGAGGGCCTGGGCGGAGCCGTCCTTGTAGTACGGGCGCATGCTCGCGGAGCGGTCGAGCACGAGGTAGAGCTTCGCTCGGGTGCCGGTGAGGTCGGTGTTCTCGAGCGTGGTGGCGGCGGCCTTGTAGGCGGTGGTCAGGGCGGGGGTGCGGGACTTGACGCCGGCGAGGGTGGTGGCGGGCTTGGCGGGCTTGGCGGGCTTGGCCTTTTCGGCGGTTGTCTGCGGGGGTTCGGGGCGTGTGTCCGCCTCGGCTTCGCCTTCGGCGTCTGCGTTCCCACCGGTTGCCTGCGGTGCCTGCGGGGGCTCGGGGCGTGTGTCCGCCTCGGCTTCGCCCTCGGCGTCTGCGTTCCCACCCGCACCGCCCGTGCGGGTCTCGTCGTCGGCTGCGGGTGGCCCCTGCTGGGCGTCCTCGCCGTCGGCGGCTTGCGGGTCCGTCGTCTCCTCCGCCGCCGCGGCAGCCTCTTCTGCCTCTGTGGCAGCTTCCGCGGCCGACTCACCGGCCACCAGCGGCTCGGCCGCGGGTTCGGGTTCGGGCTCGGTGGCCGTCTCCGGTTCGGCTGCTGCCTTCGGCTCGGTTGCCGTGTCCGGTTCGGTTGCTGCCTCGGGTTCAGTTGCCGTCTCCGGCTCGGACGCTGCCTCGGGCTCGGCTGCTGCCTCCGGTTCGGTAGCCGTCTCCGGTTCGGTCGCTGCCTCGGGCTCGGTCGCAGCCTCCGGTTCGGTAGCCGTCTCCGGTTCGGTCGCTGCCTCGGGCTCGGCTGCTGCCTCGGGCTCGGTCGCAGCCTCCGGCTTGGCAGCCGTCTGCGGCTCGGCCGCTCCCCCGGTCTCCGGTTCGGCCTGAGTCTCGACGGGCGTCTCCGTCTCGGCCTGTGCCTCGACCTGAGTCTCCGTCTCGGCCTGGGTCTCCGGTTCGGTGTGCGCCTCGGTCTGCGCCTCCGCCTCTTCCGCGGCCTCAGCGTGCGTCGCGGCCTCGGCGTGCGTCGGGGCCTCAGCGTGCGGCGCGGCCTCGGTGGGTGTCACCGCCTCGGGGTTCTCGGGCTGTGCGTCCGGGGCGGCCTTCCGTTCCGGTGTCGTCCCCGGCTCGGGTTCCCTCGCTTCTGCGGGGCGGGGGACCTTCACGTTGTTGAAGGCCGCTGCCACCAGGTCGTGTTCCCCGAGGGATGCCTGGCGGGGCTCGGGGATGTCGGCGGTGCGGGGCTCCGGCGTCCTGGGAGCCGTGGTGCCGGGCTCGGCGGAGGCCGTGCGCCGCGCGGTCGGGGCGGTGGCCGCCGGCGTCTCCGCCGGCGTCGCGGGCGTCGGCCGCTGGGCCGTCGACGAGGCGGTCGCCCGGGTGTCGGTGGACGCGGGCTCCGTGGTCCGGGGCTCGGTGGCGGGGAGGTCGGCGGCCGCCGGATCCGTGATCCGGAGGGTGGTGACGGCCGGTTCCGGGGCCGCGGGCTCCGAGGCCGGGGGCTGCGTCGGGACTCGGTCCGCACCCTCCGCCTCGGTGGCTCGTGCCTTGCGTGAGCGGCCGAATGCGTTCCGCAGGAGAGTGAGAATGCCCATGTGCGCAACCCTTCGTGAGTTGATGCCCGTCAATCCCTGGCCAGGACGGACACGTAAGGTTAGCGAAGCGCTCAGTGCGGGGAAGCGATCGACCGGGCCGCCGCCACTTCCTGGCGAAGTGGCTCCAGAACGCTGCCGGCCGGCCCCGTGAGATCGGTGCGGACGGCGATCAGGGTCTCCGCGCTCCGCACCCCCTCCGACAGTTCCCGCAGTTGCAGGTTGACCTGGGCGATCTCGGCCGCGGACGGGGGCGGGGCCCCGTGCCGGACGCGGACCCGGGCCGCCGTCGTGGCGTCGACGATCCGCTCCACGGCGACGACCAGCGGCCACCAGGCGGCGGCGCGCCGCCCGGGCGGCGGGGGGGGGGGCGGCGCGCCCGGGGAATCGGGGGGGAGGCCGGCGAGGTCCCGGTAGAGGCGCCGCCGCATGTGGGCCCGGGCACTCGGGTCGCCGTCCGTGCCGAACGCCGCCTCGACGTAGGCCGCCGTGTCCGCGACCGCGTCGGCGAGGCGGTCCCCGACCCGGGTGTGCCAGCTCTCCGGCCACAGGAGGTAGCCGGCGGTCAGGGCGATCGCACAGCCGAGGAGCGAGTCGGCCAGCCGGGGCAGCAGCAGGGCCGTGCCCTGGTGGGTGAGGATGTCGGACAGAAGGAGGATCACCGGGGTGATGGCCGCCGTCTGGAAGCCGTAGCCCCGGGGAGTCAGCGCCGGGACCAGCGGGGCCAGCACCAGCATGACCAGGACGTCCCAGCGCCCCATCGGCACCTCCGCCAGGATCACCGCCGCGATCACCAGCCCGGCCACCGTGCCGAGGGCGCGCAGCAGGACGCGCGAGAAGACCGAGCCGAAGTCCGGCTTCATGACGAAGGTGATGGTCAGGGCGACCCAGTAGGAACGCTCTATCGGGACCAGGGAGACGAGGGCCTGGGCGATGCCGATGCAGAGCGCGAGACGCAGGCCGTAGCGCCAGGAGTTCGCCGAGAGGACGACGGTGCGGGCCGCGCGGGCCGTGCGGATGCCGAGGGCGGCCGGGCGGCCCAGGCGGTCGTCGATGCCCCGGGGGTCCACGTCGGGCGCCGTGACCACCTCGGCCGCGTGGCGCAGCGCGTGGTCCACCGCCCGGGCCGTCTCCGTGGTGGGCAGGGGGAGCGCCAGGGTGATGGGGCCCGTGTAGCCCGTCCCGACGGCGTCGGCGAGGTGGTGCAGCGCCCGGGGGATCTCCGGGGGCAGCGGGTGGGCCGCCAGGTGGGCCGCGGGAGCCGCCTCGACCACCGGGGTGATCGCGTTCAGCTGGGCCAGCAGCCGGGTGATGTCGGCGCTGCGGCCTTGCTGGCGGGCGCGCCGACCCAGGATCAGGTCGTAGGACTGGTTCAGGGACCGGGTGACGGCGTGGCGGGCCTCGTCGTACTCCCCGGTGCGGTCGGTGCCGGCGACGTCGAGGAGGGTGGCGGCCGTGCGGTAGGTGGCGGCGACCGCGGCGCGTTCGGGGAGGCCCGAGCGCAACGGCCAGGCGAGCAGCGCGAGCAGCAGTACCAGCAGGCCGCCGCCGGTCATCAGGAGCGGGGCCAGCCACCAGGGGTGCGGCATCGGAAGGCCGGCGCCGACCACGCAGTTCAGCAGCAGGAGCAGGCCGCAGACCGAGGCGACCGCACCGATGGTCGAGATCATGCCGGACACCAGCGCCACCCCGGTGACCGCGACGACCGTGAACCAGCCCTGCCCGTACACCAGCGCGCCCAGCGCCACGCCGACCGCACCGAAGAGCTGCGGGACGGCGATGTTGAGGATGCGCATGCGGTAGGCGTCGGCGGTGTCGCCGATGACGCCGGACAGGGCGCCCATGGAGGCGAGCGCCCCGTAGGCCGGGCGGCCCGCGGCGAAACCGAGCGCGAGCGGGAGGCTCATGGCGACGGCGGCGCGGGCGACGGCGGCCCGGTTGACGGGTGCCTGCTGCGCTTGGAGGTTCCGGACCAGCCAGTCGGGAGGGGTGAGGCCGATGGGGAACTCTCGGGACATGCGCCCATTATGGCCGTTCCGTGCCGGTCCACCCGGAGGCGGGGTGCGGCCCGGCGTCGCTCATTCGCGCGGGTGGAGCATGAGATCGACGACGAGGGCGCGATGGTCGCTGCCGGCCACGCGCAGGAAGTGGGCGCCGTTCGCGGTGAAGTCCCGGGAGAGCAGCACGTGGTCGATCTGGGTGCCGATGACCGAGGCGGTGCGCGCGGGCCAGCTGGCGGTGCGGTCGTGGCCGGCGAGGCGGGCCGCGTCGGCCAGCCCGGTGTCCAGGATGCGGCGGAAGGCCGCGTGGTCCTGGGAGGCGTTGAAGTCGCCGGCCAGGACGGTGGGGGTGTCCTCGCCGGTGGCCGCGAAGGCACGCAGCCTGCCGAGTTCGCGGCGCCACAGGCCGACCTGGCCCGGCAGCGGGGGCATGGGATGGGCGAGCTGGAGGCGTACGGCGTGGCCGCGCACGTCGGCGAGGGCGCCGGGCATGCCCATGGTGCCGGGGACGCCCGCCGCCGGCTCGAGCGGGAACCGGCTGAGGATGAGGGAGCCGTGGGAGCCGGCCGCGCGCACCGCCCGCCGGTAGGGGTGGGTGTGCGCGAACTCGCCCTCCAGGACGGCCCGGCAGGTCCGCTCGCACTCCTCGACGAAGACCACGTCCGGATTTCGCCGGCGGATGACCGGCACCAGGGCGGGGGTGCCGCGCCCGAACTCGACGTTGGAGGTGAGCACGCGGAACGCGGCGAGCGGCGGACCGCCGGGCTCGCCGGCCGTGCCGTACGGCTCCAGGTACCAGGCGAGCAGGCCGAGGACGGCGACGCCCCACACCAGGCCGGCCCACCAGCGGGCGAGCAGGGCGCAGAGCAGGGCGAAGCCGGTCGGCACGAGCAGCCAGGGCAGGAAGGCGAGGAGCTGGGGGACGGGTGTGATGCCGTCGGTGCCGGCCGCCCGGCAGCCGGCGACCACGCTCACGGCGGCCAGCGGCAGTCCGGCGGCCCAGGCGCCGAGTCCGCGTCCGCGGTGTGGGGTCACGGCGGCGAGCCTACGATCGCCCGTCCACCCGCGCCAGGAAATCGCCCAGCGCCCGGTTGAACTCCTCGGGCCGCTCCAGGTTGGGCAGATGGGCGGCGCCCTGGACGACGTGCAGCCGGGAGTCGGGCAGGGCCGCGTGCATCTCCTCGGCGTCGCGGACGGGAGTGTAGGTGTCGTCGGCGCCGACGACCACGAGGGCGGGCACCCGCACCCGGGTCAGCAGGGCGCGGTAGTCGGGGCGTTCGGCCCGGCCGCGCAGGGCCGCCGCGGCGCCCTGCGGGGAGGTGGCCGTCATCATGCGGTGGACGTGGGCCTTGACGTCGGGGTCGGCGTAGGGGGCGACCATCCGCTCCAGCACCTCGTCGGCGTAGCCCCGCATGCCCTCGGCGAGCAGCCGGCCGGCCATCGCCTCGCGGCTCCTCCTGCCCTCGGGGGTCTCCGCGGCCGGAAAGGTGTCGGCGAGGACGAGGCCGCGGACGCGGTCGCCGAAGCGGTCGTGGCACTCCATGGCGATCTGGCCGCCCATGGACAGGCCCGCCAGGACGAAGGCGTCCACCTCCAGCAGGTCCAGGAGTGCGGCGATGTCCTCGGCGTGCCGGGAGAGCGGGACCGTGCCGGGGGTGACGGGGGAGGCGCCGTAACCGCGCAGGTCGGGGGCGATCACCCGGCGGTGTGCGGAGAACTCGGCCAGTTGCGGCTGCCACATCGTGCGGTCGAAGGGATGGCCGTGGACGAGGACGAGCGGAACCCGGCCGGTGGTTCCGGGGTCTTTGTCCTCGTACGCGAGGAAGGGAGGCATTGGTCGACCCTAGGTGCCTCAACTGCTCGGTGCAATAAGATCTTTGCTCTCGGTGCAATCGAGGGCACGGCACGGGCAGGGGGACGGGTGGACGACTACCGGCGCATCGCCGACCGGATCGCGAACGACATCGACGGCGGACGGCTCAGACCGGGCCAACGGCTGCCACCGCAGCGGGCGTTCGCCCGGCGGCACGGGATCGCGCCGTCGACGGCCGGCCGGGTGTACGGCGAACTGGTCCGCCGGGGGCTGGTGGTGGGCGAGGTCGGGCGCGGCACGTTCGTGCGGGCCACCGAGCCGGACGGGCAGCCGGGGCACGCGCTGGCCGAGGCGGCGGGAGCCGCGCCGGTGAACCTGGAGCTCAACTACCCGGTCGCCGAGGGCCAGTCGGAGCTGCTGGCCGCGGCCCTCGCCCCGCTGCTGCGGCCGGACGCGCTGGAGCAGGCGCTGCGGCCGGCCGCCGCCGCGGGCACCCCCGCGGCCCGGGAGGCGGTGGCCTCGCTGCTGGCCCAGGGCGGTCTGCGCTCCGCCGCGGCGCGCATCCTGTTCACCGGCAACGCCCGTCAGGCGATCGCCGCGACCCTCGCCTCGCTGGTGCGGCCCGGCGGCCGGGTGGGCGTGGAGCCGCTGACGTACCCGCTGGTCAAGGAGATCGCGGGCCGGCTGGGCATCACCCTCGTCCCGCTCGCGACGGACGCGGACGGGCCGGTGCCGGGGGCCGTGGCCGCCGCCCACCGCGCCGCTCCCCTGTCCGCCCTGTACCTCCAGCCGACCCTGCACAACCCGACCGCGCGCACGGTGAGCGCGGGCAGGCTGGAACAACTGGCCGACGTCGTCCACAGCCTGGGGACACCGGTGGTGGAGGACCGGATCTGGTCCTTCCTGCACCCGGGCGGCACGCCCCCGCTGGCCGCGCTCGCCCCGGGGCTCGTGCACCTCGTCGACGGGCTGTCCAAGCGGGTCGCGCCGGGCCTGACGGTCGGTTTCGCCGTCGTACCGCAGGAGCGTGTCGCGGCGGTGGCGCGGGCCGTCCGCTCCGGCGGGTGGAGCGCGGGCGGGTTCGCGCTGGAGGCGGCCGTGCGGTGGATCGGGGACGGCACCGTGGACCGGCTGGTGGCCGCCAAGCGCGCGGACGCCCGGCGCCGGCAGCGGCTGGTGGCCGAGGAACTGGCCGGGTTCGCCGTACGGTCCGATCCGGCGGCCTACTTCGCCTGGTGGGAGCTGCCCGCGCCGTGGCGGGCCGACACCTTCACCGCCGCCGCGCGGGCCCACGGGATCGCGGTCACGCCGGGTACGGCCTTCTCGGTCGGCCCCGGCAGGACGCCGGACGCGGTCAGACTCGGGCTCGCGTCCGTGCCCGGGCCGGAGCTGAGGCGGGCGCTGCGGACCCTCGCAGACGTCGCACGAGGCGGGCCAGGGGCCGGCGCGGCCGCAGGTACCGGGTGAGCCAGGAGGTGAGGGCCACGGCGAGACCGAGGCCGAGCAGCACCCATCCCGCCGTGCGCAGGGTGCCGGTGAGCGCGTCGTAGACGGCGCCCACGGCCGGGTGGGGTACGTCCGCGGGCAGGTCGGCGAGGGTCAGGCTGCGGCCGACGGCCAGCGCCAGGACGAGCAGGGCGCCGCCGAGGGCCGTGCCCAGCGCGGTCGCGGCGACGGCCCGGCGCCGGCGCACGGCCAGCGCGATCCCGGCGGCGGCGAAGGCGACGGCCGCCACCGGCAGCCAGAACCCGGCGATCTCCATCACGTGGAAACCCTTCCGGAGGGCGACCAGCTCGCCCGCGGGCAGCACGGCGACCGAGGTGTGCTCCACCGGTATGCGCTGGGCGAGCGGCACGTGGTCGAGGGTGAGCTGGCGCTTGACCTGTGCGGTGACGGGGGCGAAGTCGACGGTGACGGCGCGCTCGTCCTCCGCGCGCAGGGCGCGCAGGACGGCGTCGTGCGTCACCCGGTTCCCGGCGTCCCAGGCCAGCCGGAACGCCCGGGTCTGCGTGAAGGAACGCACCGCGTCGTGCACGAAGGGGCCGACGGGGCCGCGTACCGGGTGCACGTCCAGGTGTTGGTCCACCGCGCGCAGGATGCCGTCGCCGACGGTGTCCGCGACCGCCTCGCGTACGTCCGGGTCGGTGGCCAGCGGGGCCATCGCGGTGACGTAGCGGTCCGTGTCGGCGAGCCCGTACGCCGCCCAGGCCGCCAGCGCGCCGAAGGGCACGAGGAGGCAGGACAGGGTGATCAGTACGGCCGACAGGGCGCTCCTGAGGCGTGGGGGCACGCTTCAAGGCAACGGCGCCGGAGGCCGGTGCGCGAGCCGGGGTACTGCGTTCGGGCGGTCATACCGACCGGACGGCGGCCGCCGACGGCGCTCCCCGAGCGGAACCATGTATTCCGCTCTCCGGTGGAGGCTTCACCCGAACGGGTGTTTCCTGGTGCTGGGGAGGCTGGTGGGGCGGGGTGGACAGGGGAGTGCGTGGGCCCCGGCCACAGCGGCCGGGGCCCACGCGCGCGCCGTCCCGCTCACGCGTCCGCACACTCATGCGCGTCCGTCCCGCCAACGCCCACTGACCCGCGTCCGTCCCGCCAACGCCCACTTACGCGCGTGCGTCTCGCCAACGCGCGTCCGCACACTCAACTCACCCGCGTCCGTCCCGCCAACGCGTCCGCACACCGACCCGCGTCCGTCCCGCCGACGCGTCCGCCCGCCGAGCGCATACCGTCCCGCTCAGCGGGTCCGGTGGCCGAAGGCGTCCTCGCGGGTGTAGTAGCGGTAGAAGAACGCGACGAACGTGGCCGCCGACACCAGCAGTGACATCAGCACCGACCTGAGGACCGTCGCGCCGGTCTGGCTGTAGAGGAAGCCGAAGGCGCAGCCGACGAAGGCCGTCCACAGCAGCGCGTGCACCTCCCGCGGCATCCGCGGGGCCAGGACCAGCAGCGCCATGCACACGCCCGCGAACACCGCCGCGCTGACGAACCCGAGCAGCAGGTTCCAGCCGGTGACGGGAGCGCCGTCGCGTCCGTTGGCCGCGACCCAGTAGCCGTAGACGAGGCCCAGCACCACCGGCACGCCGATCCGGGCCATCTTGTGCGTACGGGCGTCGAAGACGTCGGGCGGGCGGGCGCGCACCTCGGTCGTCCGGCCCTCCGCCTCGGGCGTACGGCCGGGCCGGGACATTCCGCCGGGTGCGGGTGCCGCTTGAGCCATGAGAGCACTCCTTCCGCTCCTAGCCCCCGGTCTCCAGGGCACACCCGGGCGGTACGGCCTGGCAAGTCGACCGGGTGGGTGACGCGTGCGGTGACGCGTGCCCGGATGCGCCCCGATGCCCGCCGTGTTTGTCTGAGGGACATGAAGGGCTGCCCGCCGTGACCGAGATGGAGTACGGGCGGCGGCGCCAGGGGATGCGGGCACGCGGGCGGAGCGTCGTCCGGCTGGTGCCCCTGCTGCTGCTCGCCGGGATCGTGCTGGCCGACTTCAACACGGGCGAGCAGTTCCGGATCGTCTCCTGGATCGTCCTGGTCCCCGGCATCGCCGCCGCGATCTGCGGAGTGTGGACGACGGCCGCCCTCAGCCTGCTGTCCGTGGTGACGTACGTCGCCGTCGACGGCGCCTGGCCCGACCAGTACCGGGCCGGCCTGGCCGACTTCATCCTGGTGGCCGTCGGCGGCCTGCTGGCCACCCTGGCCGCCGCCGTGCGGGTGCGGCGGGAACGGCAGGCCCTGCACATCCAGGACATCGCCGAGACCACCCGCCGTACCGTGCTTCGCCCGCTGCCGCCGCGCTGGGCCGGGCTGGAGCACGCGGGGGTGTACCTCGCCGCCGACGTCGACGCCCGGGTCGGCGGCGACTTCTACGACATCCAGCCCAGTCCGCACGGCGTCCGCGTGCTCGTCGGCGACGTGCAGGGCAAGGGCCTCGGCGCGGTGGAGGCCGCCGCCGCGCTGCTGGGCACCTTTCGCGAGGCCGGGTACCACGAGGCGGACCTCGTGACCGTCGCCGAACGCCTGGAGACGCGGATGCGCCGGCACCGTCAGCACACCACCTCGCTCGGCAAGGACGACGGTGACCGCTTCGCCACCGCCGTCCTGATCGGCTTCCCCGAGGACGCCGGGGACGTCATCGAGGTCGTCAACTTCGGTCACGAGCCGCCGCTCGCGGTCGGCCCGCACGGGGTGCGCGAACTGCCCAGCGGCGACGGGGTCCCGCTCGGCCTCGCCGAGCTGGCGGACGGCCTGCCTCCCGTGCACCGCGTGCCGCTCGCCCCCGACGAGACGCTGCTGCTGGTCACCGACGGGGTGACCGAGGCCCGCGACGGGCCCGGCTGCTTCTACCCGCTGGCCCGCGAGATCGACCGCGCCGTCGTCGCCGACCCGGGCCGCGCCGAACCCCGGCGCCTGGTCCGCCGGGTCCGCGACGACGTCCTGCGGCACAGCGGGGGCCGGTTGGACGACGACACCACGGCGTTCGCGGTGCGGCGGACGGCGAGGACGGCGGACGAAGCGCACGAAAGGGGACGTTTGCGGACCTGACGCGTGACTTCGCGGCAGCACCGGTTACGGTGCTGGCTGAAGAGCGGATCACAGGGTCCACGGACCCGCCGGAAGTCAGGGGATCCGTCGGGGACCGCGCGTCCGGGAGGATCTGAGGACCCGTCGGGGGTCATGGATCCGCCGGGACTGCGTGTCCGGCAGGATCCATGGGCCCGCCGGACGTCGTGGACCCGCCGGGGCCAGGCATCCGGCGCCGGTCCGCGGATCCGTCCGGACCTGCGGATCCGTCAGGTGTACAGGGGGAGGACCGATGCCCGGAACCGTGCTGCTGATCGCGGCCTCGCCGCTGGGCCGGGGGCGCCTGGTGGACGCGGCCGGTGTGCTGCCGGTGCTGGCCGCCGTCGCCCCCGCCGTGCTGTCCGGCGCCGACACGGCCAACGTGGTGGAGCTCGCCGACCCGCTGGAGCCGCAGGCCGTCCTCACCCGGCTGCGTGCCGCCGCGGCCGCCCCGGGGCCGCTCACCGTGTATCTCACCGGCCAGCTCCACCTGGACCGCCGGCAGCGGCTGCCGCACCTGGCGCTGGCGCGCACCACCGCGGCCACCGTCCGCTACACCGCGCTGCCCTGGCACTGGATCCGCGAGGAGCTGCGGCTGCGCACCGCGGCGCAGACCGCGCTCGTCGTCGACCTGCACGCGGATCCGGAGGCCTGGATGCACGTCGCCGAGCGCGGGCTCGACTGCGGCCCCACCACCGCCGTCTACGGTCGCGTCGCCCCCGCGGCGCCGGGCCGGCGCGGCACGGCCGAGCCGTCGTACATGAAGGCCGTGGCGACGCTGCTGCGCAGCGGGCACCGGCCGCCGCTCCCGGAGCTCCACGAGCGGGCGCTGGCGCGCACCGACGAGTCCGGCACGGGGCGGCACCTGGTGCTGGCGAGTGCCGGCGGCTTCGCCCACGGCCCCGCGTACCGTCCCGCACCGCCTCGCCCGCGAACCCCGGACGTACCTCCCCTCCCCGGCACTTCCGCCCAGGCGCCGGCCGCGCCGCCTCCCCCCGCACCGCAGCACCCGGCCGCGCTCCCGGTGGAGCCCCATGCCGCCATCAGCGCCGCCGTGCGGGGCGGGCGGCACGACGAGGCCGACGCGCTCGCCGCCCGGTACGAACTGGCCGCCGTACGGGCGCACGGGCCCGCCTCCGAGGACGCCCTGCACTGGAGCGAGGTCCGGGCGGACCTGGCGATGTTCGCGGGGGACGCGGCGCGCAGCTGCCGGGCCTGGATGGCGGTGGCCGGGGTGCGGCTGGCCGCGGGGCAGGCCCCGGACGCGCCCGCGGTGGAGTCCGCCGTGGACCGCGCGCACCACCAGTGGGGCCGTATCGAGGACGCGGCGCGGGCCCGTGAACTCGGGCCCGCGCTCGCGGAGTTGAGACTCAGGGTGCCGGGGCGCCGCGACGGCGCGCTGGAGAACGTCCAGCGGCAGCTGCGGCAGCTCCAGTCCCGGTAGGCCTCAGCGGGTGAAGGTGAAGTACTTCCAGGCGCCGTGCGTCGTGGAGTTCACGATGTCACCGGAGGCGCTGTTGACGTACGACGAGCGGGTCCGGAAGTGCCAGCCGACGTCGCCGCCGTGGTCCCCGGTGATCTGCACCCTGGACACGCCGTCGCGGCCCAGCGCGAAGTAGGCCGGGTCACTCGGGTACCAGCGGCCCTGGTAGTAGACCTCGAGCTCCATCTTCTGCTGCCGGCCCGGGTAGTACGGCATCTTGGTCGTGATCAGCGGGTTCTTGTTCTTGTGGAAGAAGTAGTACGTGTGGTTCCACGTGTACTTCGACGTGTAGTGGTTGCCGACCGACGTGGACACGCTCACCCGGGCGCCGACCGTGGCGGAGGCGGTGGCGGACGCGTAGCGGGAGTCGCCCGAGAACTTCGCGGAGACCTTGGTGTCCCGCTTCAGGTCCAGGGTGACCGACAGGTCGCCGTGGGAGTTGACCTTGCCGGACTTCACCAGCTTGTTCGGCTTGTCCGAGCCGAACGGGTCGGCCCAGATCTCCACCGTGCGGTTCTTGTAGGTCTTCCCGAGGTGGGCCGTGAACTTCACGTCCTTGCCGTACGAGTAGACCTTGCCGTTGTTGTCGACCGTGAGCGTCGGCTTCGCACGCGAGACGGCGACGGTGTCCGAGCCGGAGCCGGCCGTCCGGTCGGCGTCACCGGCGTAGGCCACCGTGTACTTCACCTTGCCGCCGGCCGGCGGGGTGTCGGTGAAGGAGAAGGTGCCGTCCGCCTTGGTGGTGGCCGAGGCGAGCGCCTTGCCCTTCGGGGAGTCCAGGTCGGTGCGGGTGACGGTCAGCCTGGTGCCGGCCGGCAGCGCCGCCTTGGCGGTGACCTTGCCCTTGACGGTGAGCTTCTTGCCGCGCGCCGCGGTGGCGGGGGCGTCCACCGTGACGGTGGTGACCGCCTTGGTGGGCGCGGTCAGCACGCGCAGGGAGTGGACACCCTCGCTGTTGGAGGTCACAGCGAACAGCCGTGAGCCGTCCGGCGCCCAGGCCAGACCGGCGTCCGCCAGCAGGTCGGAGCCGCTGGTGTGACCGGTGTTGGGGAAGTCGTAGGTGCGGACCGCCTCGCCGATGCCCGGCCGGAAGATGTAGACGTCCGGTTCGTAGGAGCCGTCGATGCCGGCGGCGAGCGTGCCGTCGGGGGCGATGGCGACGGAGTTCGGGTAGGCGTCCGTGACGTACTTGCCGTCCTCGTTGAGGTCGGAGGTCCGGAACACCTGCTGGTAGTACGGCGCACCGCTGGCCACCACGACGTCCTTGCCGTCGGGGGTGACCTGGAAGTCGCCGAGGTTGCTGCCGGCCTCGCGGGTGCTCGCCAGCCTGGTGGCGGAGCCCGAGGAGACGTCGTACGAGGCCAGTTCGACCGGGCTCTGCCCGGGCGCGCCCGCGACCAGCACGTTCGTGCCGGGAGCCGCGTCCAGCAGCGGTGCCGAGTACCAGGAGCCGCCCTGGTCGAGCGTGACCTCGTGCTGCTCGCTCGTCAGGTCCACGGAGCCGATGCCGCCCGCGGCGGCGCCGCCGTAGCCGAACCACAGCCTGCCGCCCGCCAGCGCCACGCTGAGCGGCTTGTCGCCGACCGTGTACCGGGTGGTCTCGGCGTCGGTGGCGGTGTCGATGACGGCGACGGCGTCCAGGTCCTGCACGGCCGCGTAGAGCGTGCCGGAGTCGGCGGACAGTTCCAGGCCGCTGACGCCGGAGAGGTTGGTGGTGAGCTGCTTGACGACGTCGCCGGCGTAGTCCGTGACGACGATCTTGCCGTTCAGCGGATCGCTGACGAAGACCTGCCGGTGGACGCCGTCGACGACGATGTCACCGGTCTGCCGGACGGGCAGGGGCTTGCTGGAGTCGGCGAGCGCCGGAGTGGCGGCCAGGGCCGCCGAGCTGAAGAGGACCGCCACAGTGGTGGCCGTCGTGAGAGTACGCATACGCACGCGGATTTCGAACCCCCCGGAACGAAAGAAGGCATGAGCGCCACGCGGCTCGCTGTCGTGTGAGTCCCCGGTGAGCCGTGCGTGGCGGATGGGTGAAGACTAGGTCGGGAAGACTAGGTCATGCCACTGACAAAAACGTGAGCGCCCCCGAGACCGGCGTGCGGACACCCGGGCCGGCCGAGGACGGATCGGGTGCGAAGTGCGGGGTGGCGCGGCGGGGAGTTCTCAAGGCTGTGCGGGTGAGTCGGCCACCGGGACGGGCGCCGGGTCCGCCGCGCGGGCCGGCCCGGCGTTCGCCGCGATGATCAGGGACGCCGCGGCGATCACGGCCGCGGCGACGGCGCGGCCGGTGGAGGGGCCCCCGCTCACCCGGACCCGCGACGGGGCCAGGCCGGGGGTGGGGCGTCCGTAGGGTGCGGATGTACGTCCGGGCACGGCGACCTCGCAATACCACAGCGGCGTATTAAGCAGGTTTAACCCGCCGTTTAACCTAGAGGTTGCGAGAGGCCAACGGCAAGAGGCAGCAAGGGAGTTGGGGGACCACATGATGCGGGAACGCGACGATCCGCAGGTCATCGGGAGGCGGGTGCAGCAGCTGCGCGGCGAGCGCGGGCTGACCCAGCGGCAGCTGGCGGAACCGGCGTACACACCGGCCTACATCTCCACCCTGGAGGCGGGCCGGGTGCGGGCCTCCGACACGGCACTGCGGCACATCGCGGACCGGCTCGGCGTGGCCTTCGAGGAACTGGCCGTGGGCCGGCCCGCCCACCTCGCCACCGACCTGCGGCTGCGGCTCACCGAGGCGCAGCGCCTCCTGGCCGACGGCAGGGCCGAGGAGGCCGCCGGGCAGTACACGGCGCTGCTCGCGGAGGCCGAGACGCACGGGCTGGGCCACGAGCAGGCCAAGGCACTGCTGGGCCTCGGTGAGTGCGCCCTGGAGACGGGCGAGTTGACGCGCGCCCGGGAGTGCTTCGAGCGGGCCGAAGGACGCCTCGCCGGCGAGGCGCTGCCGGTGCGGGTGCCCGCGGTGCGCGGCCGGGCGGTCTCCCACTACCTCGCCGGGGAACTCCGCTACGCGGTCTACCTGCTGGAATCCACCCTCGACGAACTGAACCGCGGCGGCCTGCACGACCCCGACGCCCTTCTGCTGCTCTACGCCAGTGCCATCGGCCCGTACATGGACATGGGGGCCCACGCCCGAGCCGCCCAGGCCGCCGAGTTCGCCCTCGCGCTCGCCGCGCAGGCCGCCGACCCCGCGCTGATCGCCCGGATGCACCGCTCGGTCGCCCGCACCCTGCTCGCCGAGGGCCGGGTCGCCGAGGCGGACGCGTCCCTGGCCAAGGCCGCCGAGCTGTACCGGCAGCTCCAGCTGCGCACCGAGCTGGCCAACTGCCACTGGATGCGCGGTTACGTGCACGCCCAGAACGGCGGACTGGAGGCGGCGGAGAGCGAGTTGCGGCAGGCGCTGGCCATGCTCTCGGAGACCCGGGCCGCCCTCTACCGCAGTCAGGCGGCGGTCGAACTCGCCGACGTGCTGCACCGGCGGGGCAAGTCCGCCGAGGCCGCGGAACTGCTGGAGGGCGTCCTGGGCGACTTCTCCTCCGAACGCGGCGCCGTCCACGCGGCCGCGGCCCACCGCCTCCTCGGCATCATCGCCGAGGACACCCGGGACACCGAGGCGGCGGAGGAGCACTACGTTCGCGCGCTCAGCATCCTGGAACGCGCGGGCGCCGCCGGCGACCTGGCCGACCTGTGCCGTCTCCTGGGCGACCTGCTGCGCCGCACGGGCCGCGTCGAGGCGGCCCTGGACGCCTACCGCACCGGCCTCGGGCACCGCACGACCCCCGGCACCACCACCCTGGGCCCGGCCCCGGCCCAGCCCCCGCTGTGAGGTGCGTGCGGCGCGGTGGGAGCGGGTGTCGGGGGGCCACCGCTGTGGGCCGAGCCCGTCGTGGGCCGCATGCCGGTACGGGCGCGCATGTCCGGGCCCGCCGGCGCCCGTGCCGGGGAGGCTCCCGGTGCGGGGGTGCCGGGGAGCCTCCCAGGTGCCGGGGAGTCTCACAGGTGCCGGGGAGTCTCCCAGGTGCGGGGTGCGGGGTGCGGGGTGCGGGGGTGCGGGGTGCGGGGTGCGGAGGTATTCAGGCATCCCGTCTCCGCGGCGCCCCGTCTCCACGGCATCCCGTCCCCGCGGCACCGTCTCCACGGCATCCCGTCCCCGCGGCACCGTCTCCGCGGCATCCCGTCTCCGCCGCACCCCGTCTCCGCGGCACCTCGGCATCCCGCTGCCCCGGCGTTCCGGGCCCCCGTGCGTCAGACCTGGGCCCTGCCCTGCCTGCGGATGTCGGTCAGGCGCAGTGCGCCGATCTGGACGGCGGCCTGGGTGGCGTCGTTCGGCACGTCGCCGAGGCCGCCGTTGGTGAGGGCGAAGGAGTCCTCGCCGACCCGGACGGCGGCCAGGTCCATGGTGAGCACGTACCGCTGCCCGTCCTCCGCCGTCGTGCCGAGGCTGATGCGCAGCCCCTGGCGCGCGTCCCCGACCTCGGGCAGCGGGGCCTCCATGACCCGTACGTCCTCCAGGAGGCCCGTCTCGGTGGTGGCCGTGAACTCGGCGCACTGCGCGGGCAGCGTCTTCAGCCAGGCCAGCGCGCGGTCGACGTCCGCCGGGCGGCGCGCGCCGATCTGGTAGCGCAGCTGGGCGTCGGTGTCGGCGTCGTCCAGGCCGACGGTCACCCGGGCCGGGGCGCCGAGGAGTTCGTCGCTGTAGAGGGCGTCCAGCAACCGCTGGCACTCCCCGGCCGTGGTGGCCGCCTTCAGCAACCCGTCCCGCCAGGTCGCCGCACCGCGCGTCGAGGTCCAGGGGGCGCCGAGGTCGGACTGGGTGATGAGCGCGGCCTGCGCCTGTTCGTCGCTGAGCGTGGAACCGTCGGCCCGGGTGGACGCCGCGGGCGTCGGGCTCGCCCGGTCGATCGTCGGGAGCGGGTACGGCGCGGTCGCCGGATGCCGTAGGCCGAGGGCCGCGCAGCCGCCGACGGCGAGCAGGCCGGCGGCTGTCAGGGAGAGGAGGAGACCACGGGGGCGTATCTCGGCGGTCATCAAGGTGCCTCCTGGGCTGCGTGCCGGTCGGGGGGCCGGTGGGGGTGCCTTCTCTCACGGCACCACCGCCCCGACCGCCCCACCAGCGCTCCGGTCCGTCCGGGTGAGCCGCCACGGAGCACGCGGGTCCGCGCCACGGCGCGTCACGCGGTTTTGGTGCCCTTGAGTGGTCATCGGGCCGTGGGCTCCGGAGCGGTCACCGGCGTCGGTGCTTCCGGGCGGTCACGCGGGTTTGTGCTTCTGAGTGGTCATCGGGCCGTGGGCCCCGGAGCGGTCACCGGCGTCGGTGCTTCCGAGCGGTCACGCGGGTTTGTGCTCCTGAGTGGTCATCGGGCCGTCGGCCCCGGAGCGGTCACCGGCCGTCGGTGCCCCCGCCGTCACGGGCCGTCGGTGTCCCCGGGCGGTCACCGGGGCCCGCGTTCCCCGGAGCCGTCGCCGCGTGCCGGCCTGATCTAAGGTCGGCACGTCGGAAGGAGTCCCGCTGTGACCGGTCAGCCCATCCCCGTGATCATCGACTGCGACACCGGCGTCGACGACGCCCTGGCCCTGCTGTTCGCCGTACGCCACCCGGGCCTGGATCTGCGGGCGGTCACCTGCGTGGCCGGTAACACGGACGTGGACGGCGTGGTGCGCAACACCCTGACCGTGCTGGAGCAGGCGGGCGCCCCCGACATCCCGGTCGGCCGGGGTGCCGAGCGCCCGCTGATCGAGCCGGCCCGCTCGGCCCGCCACGTGCACGGCAGCGACGGCATGGGCGACCTCGGCCTGCCCGCGCCGACCCGGGCCGCGGCCGCCGAGGACGCCGTGACCCTCCTGCGCCGCGAGATCCTCGCCTCTCCGCGCCCGGTGACCCTCATCCCGACCGCGCCCCTGACCAACATCGCCCTGCTGCTGCGCACCCACCCCGAGGTGACCCGCAACATCGAGCGGATCGTGTTCATGGGCGGCGCGGTGGCCACCGGGAACGCCACGCCGGTCGCCGAGTTCAACGTCTGGCACGACCCGGAGGCGGCAGCGGTGCTGCTGACGGCCGGGGTGCCGATCACGATGTACGGCCTCGACGTCTTCATGCAGGTCGTCGTCCCCGGCCCCGAGGTGCACCGGCTGCGCGCGAGCGACGAGCCCGGGACCCGCCTGGCCGGCGACCTCCTCGCCCACCGGCCGACCGCGCAGGGCGGCGCGCCCGAGGCGGAGGAGGCGGGCGGCCTCGGGGACGCGGGCGCGGTGTGCGCTGTCGCCGACCCGCAGGGCATCACCACACGCCTGCTGCCGGTCGAGGTGTCCCTCGCCCCCGGCCCGGCCCGCGGCCAGACCCTCGTCGACCGGCGCCCCCGCCCGGGGGAGTCCGAGATCCACGAGGGCCACCGCGAACAGTCCCTCGTCGACGTCGCCCTGCAGGTGGACGTGGACCGCTACGTGAAGCTGTACCTGGACACGGTGGAGCGCCCGTAGGCCCGCCCACCACACGGGGGTCATCCCTTCGGTGACGTGCGAATGTTCCCTTTCGCGGCAATGTGGACAGATTCAGTACCGTCGTCCTTCCCGAAGGGATCCCGTATGGCAGACCTCTCGTCCAGGAACCCCGACTGGTGGCGGCAGGCCGTCATCTACCAGGTGTATCCCCGCAGTTTCGCCGATGCCGACGGTGACGGCCTCGGTGATCTCAGGGGCGTCACCCAGCGCCTGACCCACCTCGCCACGCTCGGCGTCGACGCCCTGTGGCTGAGCCCCTTCTACCCCTCCGAACTCGCCGACGGAGGCTACGACGTCGCCGACCACCGCGATGTCGACCCACGCCTCGGCACCCTGGACGACTTCGCCGCACTGGTCGCCGAGGCGCACCGGCTCGGCCTGAAGGTCGTCGTCGACCTCGTCCCCAACCACACCTCGCACCGGCACCCCTGGTTCCAGGAGGCCCTGCGCTCCGCCCCCGGATCCGCCGCCCGCGACCGTTACGTCTTCCGCCCCGGCCGCGGCGCCCACGGCGAACTCCCGCCCACCGACTGGCAGTCCGTCTTCGGCGGCAGCGCCTGGCGGCGCACCCCCGACGGCGCGTGGTACCTGCACCTCTTCGCGCCCGAGCAGCCGGACCTCAACTGGGACAACGAGGAGGTACGCGCCGACTTCCGCAAGACGCTGCGCTTCTGGTCCGACCGGGGCGTCGACGGCTTCCGCGTCGACGTCGCCCACGGCCTGGCCAAGGACCTCACCGAGCCGCTGCGGGACATCGGCGACGTCGGCGCCACCGGCGAGGAGGCGCTGCTGTGCGTCCCGCCGGGCAGCCACCCGTACTGGGACCGCGACGAGGTCCACGAGATCTACCGCGACTGGCGCAAGGTCTTCGACGCCTACACCCCGCCGCGCACCGCTGTCGCCGAGGCCTGGGTGCCCGCCGCCCGCCGCGCCCTGTACGCCCGCCCCGACGAACTGGGCCAGGCCTTCGACTTCGAGTATCTGGAGACCCACTGGGACGCCGGTGAGCTGCGCCGGGTCATCACCGGCGCACTGGCCGCCGCCCACGCCACCGGCACCTGTGCGACCTGGGTGCTCTCCAACCACGACGTCGTACGCCACGCCTCCCGCCTCATGCTCCCGCCCGGCACCGACCCGGCGGCCTGGCTGCTGTCGGGCGGCACCGCACCCGCGGTCGACACGGCCGCCGGTCTGCGCCGGGCCAGGGCCGCGACCCTGCTGATGCTGGCGCTGCCCGGTTCGGCCTACCTCTACCAGGGCGAGGAACTGGGCCTGCCCGAGGTCGCGGACCTGCCCACCGAGGTCCTCCAGGACCCCATCTGGGAGCAGACCGGGCATGTCCGCAAGGGCCGCGACGGCTGCCGGGTGCCGCTGCCGTGGACGTTGACCGGACCGTCGTACGGCTTCGGTGACGGCGGCGCCTGGCTGCCGCAGCCGTCGTCGTTCGCCGCGTACGCCGTCGAGGCGCAGGCCGGCACGGAGGGCTCCACCCTGGAGCTGTACCGCACCGCCCTGCGCCTGCGTCGCAAGCTGCTGGAGGGCGAGACCCTGACCTGGACCCCGCAGGCCCCGGCCGGGATCCTGGACTTCACGCGGACCGAGGGCTGGCGCTGCGTCGGGAACCTCACGGACGAGTCGGTGCCGCTCCCGCCGGGCGAGGTCCTGCTGAGCAGCGCACCGCTGCCCGACGCGCGGACCCTGCCGCCGGACACCACCGTCTGGCTGGCCTAGGGCCTGCCGGCGCGAGTCGCCGGACTGGCCCTAGCCGACGGTCGGGCTCGGATCGGGGGCGGGGGCGGCGCCGCCGCCCGTGCCGCCGCCGGTCACGGCGTTCAGGTCCAGCGGGGTGGAGGTGGCGGTCGGCGGCGGTGTGAGGACCACCTCGGGCTGGCCGGCCGGCGGGGCCGGCGGGGTCAGGTCGGACGTGGGCAGCTTCGGCGGGGTGGTCTGGTTGAAGATGGTCTGGTCGAAATCGACCAGGCCGGTCTTCTCCATCACCGTCATGTGGTCCAGCACGGTGTTGTTGGCCTGGTCGGCGAGGGCGCGCACCAGTGAGTTCTTGGTGGTGGAGCGGATCTTCGCGATGGAGTTGAAGATCGAGCCGTGCGTCATCCGCAGGATGTTGGCGAAGTCGGTGTCGAACTGTTTGCCGCTCTCCGCCTTCAGCTGGGTGACGAATCCCTCCTGCTGCGGGCTCGCCACGTTGGGCAGCGTGATGTTCAGCATGGGGGCGAGCTTGCGGCAGGAGGTGTCCAGCGCCGCGTGCCCGTCGATGAGGTGCTCGCTGGCCGTCTTGACCGCCTTGGAGGTGCCCTTCTGCAGCCCGATCTGACCCAGCGGGTACTCCCACAGGCCCGCCGCCCGCACCCTGACCACGAAGTCCCGGTCGCCCTCGGTGAGCGGCCCCCACTGGGTCTGGGCGATGATCCGTGTCTGTGAGGCGGTGACGGTGTTCATCCCGAGCATGCTCGGGTAGGCGAGTGCCACGAGGGTGAGTGCCATCGCACCGCCCACGAAGAGCGTTCCCGTAGCGTTCCGCGAAAAGCGCACCGTGCCTCCTGCCCGGTCGTGGATCCGCCCACCGTGACGGCGTGGGCGGTTCGGACACACAGCAGTACGGACGGGACGGCGATTCGTCTCGGCCTCCCGGGTAAAAGGCGCGGAAACCCGGTGGGCGGCCCCGTTGCCGGCTGTTGGTGGTCATGGCGAACGGTTGGGCAAAGGTTGGCCCGCCACGGGGAGAAGCCGGATCGGACGCGGCCCTAGATTTCAGCGCATGCCCCCACAGCCACCGCGGCCGCCCGCGGCGCTCCCCGTCCTGCCCTACCGCAAGCCCACCAAGGGGCGCGACTACTGGGTGCTGGACGACGTCCTGCCGGACGCGGACGCCGTGCGCGAGCGGTGCCTGGCCAAGGACGACTGGGTCGAGGGGCATCCCTACACCTCCGAGTCCTGGCCGGGTCTGAGGGCCATGCCGGGCCTGCAGCCGGCCGAACTCGCCCGCGTCGAGCGGCTGGTGAAGAAGTCGACCGGTGCCCGGGACCTGTGGGTGCAGCAGGCGCCCGGCGGCGGCACGCTCAATCACAACTGCGTCCAGGTGGTGGGCGAGGGCGAGAGCGAGCCCCGCCCGCACACCGACTCCCGGGCGCTGTGCCGGTACGCGGCCGTGCTGTATCTCAACCCGGACGTGCCCAAGGACTGCGGGACCAGTTTCTACCGCCAGTCCCTGCCCGGCGGCCGGCTCGGCGGCAACGTCGTCCAGCCCCCGCACAACAACCTCGTCGAGGCCCTCGGCACCCGCTTCGTGTCACCGGACGCCTTCGAGGAGGACGTCCGGGTCCCGCACCGCTACAACCGCCTGCTCCTCTACAACGCCAACCTCGTGCACAGTGCGACCGGTTACACCGGCCGGACGCTGGCGGACAAGCGCATGACGGCGGTCTTCTTCTGGATGGCCTGACGCGGCGCCGACGTGACAGCGGCCTGGCCTGAGCGGCGCCGACGTGACAGCGGTCTGGCCTGAGCGGTGCCGGCGGTGTGACAGTGGCCTGGCCTGAGCGGTGCCGGCGGTGTCACAGCGGCCTGGCCTGAGCGATGCCGGCGGCGTGACAGCGGTCCGAGCGGCTTCCGCGGTCTCAGCGGATTCCGCGGTCTCGGCGGCGTCAGCCGTGTCGGGTCGCGGCGGTGGGGAGGGCCCGGCGGCCGTCGGGTCGGCGGATCGTCGGGCGCCGGGTCGGAGCGTTGGGCCGTCGGGGCGGCGGGATCGTGCTCCGGATGTGTGTACGGCCGGCCCGTGCGGTACGGATGCTGGGCATGAGCAGCATCGCCATCGTGGGTGCCGGGCCCGGACTGGGGGCCGCCGTCGCGCGCCGGTTCGGGCGGGAGGGCTACGACGTCGCCCTGGTCGCCCGGGACCGGACGCGGCTGGACGCGCTCGCCGGAGGCCTCGCGGGCGAGGGGATCACCGCGCGCGGCTTCGCCGCCGACGTGCGCAGGCCCGAGGAGCTGGCCGGGGTGCTGGAGGAGGCCGCCGGGGTCCTCGGGCCCTTCGAGGTGCTGCAGTACAGCCCCGTCCCGCACCGGGACTTCATGCGGCCCGTGCTGGAGACCGGGCACCGGGACCTCGTGGGGCCCGTCGAGTTCTCCGTGTACGGGCCCGTCGCCGCCGTACGGCAGGTGCTGCCCGGAATGCGCCGGCTCGGGCACGGGACCATCCTCTTCGTCAACGGCGGGACCGCCGCCGTGCCCCATCCCGAGCGGGCCGGTACCTCGATCGCGTTCGCCGCGGAGAGCGCGTACGCGCATCTGCTGCACGAGCGGCTCGCGGACGAGGGCATCCACGTCGCGCAGCTCGTGATCCCCGGGGCGATCGTGGCCGGCCACCCGCGCAAGGACCCGGCGGTGCTCGCGGAGAGCCTGTGGGGCATGCACCGGAACCGGCACGGGTTCCGGCACTACGCCGACGACCTCGACAGCTGACGGAGTCCTGTCAGTCTGCGTGGAGTGACTTTATGGGCCAATATGGTGCCATTGGCCGCATTGCTCTCTTCCTAGGGGGCCTTAATGGCTGTCGAAATCCCTACGCTCATCAAGCCGTCCCGGCTCAGAAGCCGGGGCGGGTTGCTGGGCGAGTGCCTGGCGGAGTTCCTCGGGACCTTCGTCCTCATCTCCTTCGGCTGTGGTGTGGTCGCGATGGCGGTGGCCGCGCTGCCCGGCTCGGGCCGTGCCGCGACCCCGACCACGATCTTCCTGGCGGCCGGTGACTGGCTGCTCATCACCTGGGGCTGGGCGTTCGCCGTCATGCTCGGCGTCTACGTCGCCGGCGGCGTCAGCGGCGCCCACCTCAACCCGGCGGTGACCCTGGCGATGGCCGTGCGCCGCGGATTCCCCTGGGCCAAGGTCGTGCCGTACTGGTGCGCCCAGGTCATCGGCGCCCTCACCGGGGCGGCCCTGGTCTATCTCGTCTACCACAACGCGATCGACACCTTCGACCAGACGGTGGTGGGCCCGAAGGTCAACGGCCACACGAACACCACGTTCTCCATCTTCGCGACCTTCCCGGCCCCTTACTTCCACGGCAGCGTCTGGGGGCCCCTCATCGACCAGATCACCGGTACGGCCTTCCTGCTCATGCTGATCGCCGCCATCCTCGATCTGCGCAACCAGGCCGTGAAGGCCAACCTCGCGCCGCTGGTCGTGGGCCTCGTCGTCGCCGCGATCGGCATGTCCTACGGCGCGAACGCGGGCTACGCCATCAACCCGGCACGTGACTTCGGGCCGCGCCTGTTCACCTACGCGGCGGGCTGGGACAGTCTGGCGTTCCCGGGCAGCGTGCCCGGCGTGTTCAGCGACTACTGGTGGATCCCGATCGTCGGACCGCTGGTCGGCGGGGTCGTCGGGATCCTGGTCTACGACCTGTTCATCGGCGATGTGCTGGTCGTCCGCAGGGAACTGGCCGAACTGCCCGAGCCCGGCCGGTCCCGGCCGGTCCGGACGGTCGACGAGGACGAGGAGTACTAGGCCCTGTCTGACAATGCGCGACCGCCCTTCGGGTGACGACGCGAGTTGTCAGACAGGACCTATCCCCTCGCGGTGTGCTTCGGGGGAGGCGTCCGGCATGCGGTACCCGGTGAAAACTGCCGGGATCCTGCAATGCGCGGAGGCGGCTTCCCGGCGCACCATCCTCTCCGGGGAGCACTACGGGGACCCCGCCAAGGGGGAGAGGAGAGCGGCCGATGGTGTATTTCCTCGCGCCCTTGGCGGGGGCCTTCGCCGTCGTCGGCCTGATGACGGCGGTACTGGTCCGCAGGGACCGGCGCCTGACACACAGCCGCCTCGACGAGGGCGGCACGCGCCATGTCACGCCGAGGCCCGCACGGAGCGGGCCAACGGCGGTACGGAGCAGGCCTACGTCCACACCGAGCGGGTCAACGCCGGTGCGGGGCGGGGCAACGTCCGCACCGAGCGGGGCAATGCCGGTGCGAGGCGGGTCAACGCCGGTACGGAGCGGGCCAACGCCGGTACGGAGCGGGCCAACGTCCGCACCGAGCGGGTCAACGCCCGCACCGGGCGGGGCAATGCCGGTGCGGGGCGGGCCAACGCCCGTCGCGGGCAAGGCCGTCGGTGCTCGGCGGCCCTCGGCTCCGGCGTTCCGGGTGCGCGTCGGCTGACGTGGACGGGTGGCCGGTGTTCCGCGCTCCGTTCCCCCGTCACCGCCGCGCCCTCCGCGGCACCGGGCGCCGCGGCAGGGGCCCGAGGCGTCAGCCCAGGCACACCAGGACCAGGCAGAGCTGGGTGGGTGAGGTCGACGCCGGGGCCGGGGAGGTCGCCTGCGTGCCGGAGGGATTGCCGCCGTCGGTGCCGGCGGGCGTCGAGGCCGTACCGGTGCCGGTGGGGGCTGTGTCGGCGGTGGCCGGTGCGCCGGTGTGCTGCGGGGCGGTGCTCGGCACGATCGGCCGGGACGGCGCGGCGCTGTCCGGACGGGTGACGGGCGACGCCGGGTGCGCGCCGGCCGGTGCGGCCGTGTGCGGGGTGGCCGGTGTGGCCGCGCCCCGGACGGCCGGGAGGGGCTGCTGCCGTGGCGCGCTGCCGGCGGGCGACTGTCCGGCGGGGGTGCCGGGGTGCGCCGGGTGGTGCGGGGTGGGCGGCGTCGGGGCAGTTCTGGAGGATCCGGCCGAGGGCGCCTCGGCCACGTCCATGCTCCTGTGGTCCGGCGCGGTCGCCGCCTGCGCCCGGTCGGCGGAGCTCCGGTCCGTCATGGCGACGGTCAGCCCGCCTCCGACGATCGCGACGGCGGTGGCCACCGCCGCTCGGCGCCGGCTCTTCTTCCAGCGGGCCATCTGACGGCGCCGTGCCGCCCGCCCGCGCGGCGCGGCAGGCGCGTCCACGACATCGGCGGCCGGCTCCGCGTCCCCGCCGCCCCCGTCCGACGCGGCATCCGGCTCCGACACGGCATCCTGCTTCGCCGCGACAGCCGGATCCACGGCGACGGCCGGATCCCAGGCGACGGTCGGCGAACCGCTGAACCAGGTGCCGTCGACGGGGTCCGCTGCTCCGGGTGCGGTCACGGCGGAGACGGAGTCCGTCCGCACCGGATCCGTCCACCCCGCGTCCGGCCACACCGGTCCCGTCCGCGTGGGTTCCGTCCGCGCCGGTCCCGCGGTCCGGCGCGCTTCGCCGGGGCGGCCCGTGCCGGACGGGGCGATGTCCGGGGCGTATGCGCCGCATCCGGGACACACCAGGGCGCCGTTGAGGTGGCGGCGGCACGAGGAGCAGTAGTCCATGCGCGGTCTTCCTGAGTTGACTGCGCCGTCGGCCCGTCGGGGCCGCGGCCTGGTCGCTCGCACAGGGGATCGAGCGATAGTCACGCTAACGAGCCTTTCCCAAGGCTGTGTGCAGCCCATGTGCCGCTCCTGCGCAGATTCCCGGGTTCTTGTGCGTCCGTCGTTCGTGCCGGCCCGTCCCGTCCCCGGCCGGGTGAACCCGCCGGGGCGTTCGGGTGGACACGGCGTGCCCCGCACCGCGGGTCGGCATAGTGACGGGCGGCTCCGCACCGGACCGGCAGGAGGAAGCGCATGCTCGGCACAGAATTCCGCACCGGATCGCCCAACTGGATCGACCTCGGCAGCCCCGACACGGACGCGGCCGTCGCGTTCTACGGCGCGGTGTTCGGCTGGCGGTTCGTGTCCGCCGGTCCGGAGGCGGGCGGCTACGGCTACTTCCAGCGGCAGGGCAGGACCGTGGCCGCCGTCGGGCCGCTGTCCGAAGAGGGCGCCGCGTCCGCCTGGATGACGTACTTCCGGACCGACGACGTCGACGCCGCCGTGCGTGACGTGGTGTCCGCCGGCGGCACGCTGCGCGCCGAACCCGTGACCATGGGCGCGGTCTCCATGGCCCAGGTCACCGACCCGCAGGGCGCGCGGTTCGCCCTGCTGCAGTCCCGTCAGGGCCTGGAGACGGCCTCCGAGGACAACACGCTGGTGTGGGTCGAACTGCACGTCGGCGACCCGCAGGCCGCGATCGGTTTCTACCGGGGGCTGTTCGGCTGGCGCGCCGAGGAGCTGCGGGCGCCGGGCATGACGTACCAGGTGCTCAGCATCGGGGAGGGCGACCAGCAGGAGGGCGCCTTCGGTGGTGTGGCTCCGCTGCAGGGCGGCCGGGAGGACGCGCGCTGGGTGCCGTACTTCGCCGTCGCGGACGCGGACGCCGTCGCCGTCGCCGTCGCGGACAACGGCGGGACGGTGCTCATGCCCGCGGCGAACGTGCCCGACGTCGGCCGCATCGCGTGGCTGGCCGACCCGGCCGGAGCCGTGTTCGCCGTGCTGAGGCCGGACCCCCGCCAGGCGGCGGCCTGAGCGCACCGCACCCGGACACCCCCGCACCGGGCGCCCGGGAGCCTGAACGGCGTACTTCCGCTCGCGCCTGCGCCCCATCAGGAGTCGGCTGGCAGACACAGGAGTCGGCCGACGGACAGAGGGACGCACCCGCGAGGAGGTACTTGTGGCGGACGGCAGCGCACGACCGGACGATCCCTCGGAGCGGTCCGAGATAGGGGAACTACGGGCACGGGTGGCCGCGCTAGAGGGCGAACGCGCCCGCCCGCCCCGGCATCGCGTCAGGTCTCTCCTCGCCGCGGTGCTCATCGTCCTCGGATGCGTCCTCGCCCCGCTCTCCGTCGTCGCCGCTTGGGCGGCCGACCAGGTGGGCGACACCGACCGCTACGTGGCCACGGTCGCCCCCCTCGCCTCGGACCCCGACGTGCAGAACGCCGTCGCCGACCGGGCCACCGACGCGCTGATGAGCCACCTCGACCTGCCCGCCCTCCTCTCGGACGTGGCCCCGCAGGACCGGCCCCGACTGGAGAAGGCGCTGGGCGGCAGACTGGGCGACGCGCTCCAGGGTGCCGTACGCAGCTTCGTCCACGACAAGGCGCGGGAGGTCGCCGCGTCGGACGTCTTCAAGACCGTCTGGACCGACGCCAACCGCAAGGTCCACAGCTCCCTGGACAAGGCCCTCACCGGCAGCGGCGGCGGCGCCGTCCAGCTGAAGAACGACGCGGTCACGCTCGACATCGGCCCTCTCGTGGAGCAGGTCAAGCAGCGTCTCGTCGACTCCGGCCTGGGCGTCGCCGCGCACATCCCCGCGGTGCACACCGACTTCACCCTCGTCAGGTCCGATCAGATCGGCAAGGTCAAGACCTACGTACGGCTGCTCCAACTCGCCGGGAACTGGCTGCCGGTGCTGTCCGTCGTGCTGGTCGCCGCGGGCGTGCTGCTCTCGGTCCGGCGGCGCCGGGCCCTGGTCGCGGGCTCCCTCGGCGTCGCCGTCGCCACCGGGATCCTCGGCGTCGCGCTGCGTGTGTTCCGCGCGATCTACCTCGACCGGCTGCCCGCCGACGTCTCCCAGGGCGCGGCCGCCGCCGTCTACGACGCGCTGACCCGTCTCCTGCAGACCACCGTGCGCATGGTCGTGGTCCTCGGCGTCGTCATCGCCCTGGCGGCCTGGCTGGCCGGCCCGGGCCGGTACGCGCGTCTCGCACGGCGGCTGTGGACCTCCGGCATCGGCGCCGTCCGCGCCACCGCCGGGCGCGCCGGTCTGCGGACCGGACCGGTCGGCCCCTACGTACGCCGGCACCGCACCTGGATCACCTGGGTCCTGGTGGCCGCGTCCCTGCTCGCCTACCTGCTGTGGCCGTACCCCACCGGCTGGGTGGTGGTCGGCACCGCCCTGTGCCTGCTGTTCCTGCTGGCCGTCCTCGAGTTCCTGGCGGCATGACCCGGCACCGCCCTGTGCCGACGCCGCGCGCGGGAGCTACAGCAGGAGGTCGAAGATCTTCGTGACGGTCTCCCAGTGCTGCGTCTGAGGATTCTTGACGTCCGGGAAGACGATCCTGAACGTCTCGGCGAGAGCCACGCTCAAGCCGCCGAGGATCTCCGGGTAGCGGGCCTCGGTCTCCTCGGTCGGCGCCCGGTCGAGCGGGGGGTGCGTGGCGAGCTGCTCGAGGATGGGCTTGATGTCCACCTCCTGGTCGAGCCGCCGGAACCGGTGGATGCTCTCCTGGAGCCCCTTGGTGATCGGCAGGTCCCACGGTTCGACGATGTCCCGGTCGTTCGCCTTGGCCGCGGCCTGCGCGACGATCAGGAGATCGTAGAGCTTGCCGTCCACGAAGTCGCTGTAACGCTTCAGGTCGTTCTTGTCCACGTCGAGACTCGCGGCCGCGCGGAAGAACCTTTCGAATGCGGACACCCCCATGACGGCCATACCCCTCGCCTCCTCATCGATGGACGATCGCCCGGCCAAGGGTCGCAGAGGGGCGCCACGAGCTGCCTGCGCATGCCAGGACCAACGCGGCGGCACGCTTTTCACCTGCCAGGAGAAAACCGCGGGTATTCGCCGGAATTTACACTCTGGAAGCCGCGGGCGACGCCCCTTTGGGTAGCGTGGAAACGGCCGGAGGGGAATTCCGGGAGCCCGGGTACAGGCACGACGCGGGAGGTGTCGACCTTGTCATGGTGAAGCTGAACAGGCAGGCCTTCGATCATGCGAAGAAGCTGGTCAAGGAGCGCCGGGTGGTCCTCGACGACCGGGACGCCTGGAGCGAGCACCGGCCCTCCGCCAAGCAGGAGAACGACTTTCTCGAGGAGCACGGCCTCGGCGAATACCAGAAGTGGTACCTCGGTGTGGACGACGAACAGGACGTGGAGAACAAGGGCCGGTACAAGTTCCCTTACGGCGACTTCGAGAAAGTCCACCGCTGCGGAATCCTTTCCGCGGAGTCGCGCGCCGGTCAGTACAAGTACACCGACATCGAACGCGCCGTGGCGCATGTGCACGGGATGCTGGAGGAGCTCGCGTGAGGCGTCGCGGGTTCGTGCGGCGCGCGGGAGGCCGCACGATCCGGGACCTGAGCCGGGCGCGCCGGGAGGCCGCGGTGGTCTACGCCCCCGGCACGCATCGCCCCCGTCGCCCAGACCAGCGGCGGGCACGTGGTCGCTCCCGCGGGTAGGTCCTCCGGAGCGTGGGTGAAGGCACCCGTATCACCGGCCGCACGTCGCTGACCAGCACATCGGCCGGCCCGTTCAGGTTGCGTTCAGGCTCGTACGACCCTTGGGCAACTCAAGCACCAGAAGCACCAAAACTCTGGCAAAGAGGTCTGGGACGCCTGCCGGGTGCCGTGTCATCGTGCGGGCCATGACGACCGATCACCTCATTCACCACCGGCCCGCGGGCCACGTCCGATCCGCGGCGAGCAAGGTTCCGGAGGTGACCGTCTACTTCTGGATCATCAAGGTGCTGACGACCGGTATGGGCGAGACGGCGTCCGACTTCCTGGCCCATGTGCTCGGACCGATCCCCGCCGTCGGTCTCGGCGGTGTCGCCCTGGCGGTCTCCCTGGCGGTGCAGTTCGCCGTCAGGCGCTACGTGGCCTGGATCTACTGGACGGCGATCGTCATGGTCAGCGTCTTCGGCACGATGGCCGCCGACGTCCTGCACGTCGGCCTCGCGGTGCCGTACACGCTCTCGACTCCGCTCTTCATGGCCGCTCTGGCCGCCGTCTTCGTCCTCTGGCACCGCAGCGAGGGCACCCTGTCCATCCACAGCATCCACACCCGGCGCCGGGAGGCCTTCTACTGGGCGTGCGTCCTCGCCACGTTCGCGCTGGGTACCGCGGCGGGGGACCTGACCGCCACGGTCGGCCTCGGCTACCTGGGCTCCGCCGTCGCGTTCGGCGCCGCGATCGCCGTTCCGGCCGTCGCCCACCGCCGGGGCGCCATGAACGCGGTGGTCGCGTTCTGGTCCGCCTACGTCATCACCCGGCCGCTCGGCGCGTCCGTCGCCGACTGGATGGCCCTCGGGCACCACAGGGGCGGGCTCGGCCTCGGCCTGGGACCGGTCACGGCCTCCTGGACGGTCGCCATCCTCGGCTTCGTCGGCTACCTGGCCGTCTCCCGCAAGGACATCCGGCACGACGCCAGGCCGTGACGCCCCCGCCCACCGGGCGGAGCCACCGTCATCCGGCCGGCAGGCCGACCACGAAGCGCGCACCGGGCGCATGCCCGCCGTCGTAGGTGACCTCGCCACCGGCGGAGCGGGCCAGGCGGCGTGCCGGCGGCAGCCCCAGGCCCGCTCCGTCGTGTCCGTCGTGGGGCTGCGCACGTCGACCGGGCTCGAAGAGTGATCCGGCGAACGAGGGCGGTACGCCGGGTCGCGACGGCGGCGGGCCGGGTGCGCAGTTCGTCGTCCGCCTGGTGCGCGAGACGGTTGCGGGCCGGCGCGTCGAAGGCGACGGTGAGGACCGGTACCAGCAGGGTGGCCGTGACGAGGGCCACGAGGGAGAGACGGCCACGCGCAGTGTGCGCGGGGCCGGACGGTGGAGCAGGGCGCTCACGGGCCGTGCGCGGTCGTGCGCTCCGCCGGTGCCAGGCGGTGGCCGACCCCACGGGCCGTGCCGATCGTCCGGTCGCTGCCCGCCTCGCGCAGCTTGCGGCGCAGCCGGGTCAGATACTGGTCGAGAGTGTTGTGGTGGACCCGGGCGCCTTCGGGCCAGCCCGCCCGGACCAGGTCGCGGCGGCTGACGAGGGCGCCGGAAGCCGCCATGAGCGCGGCCAGGAGACGGAACTCGGTCGGTGTCAGATCGATCCGGGTGCCCCGGACGTCGGCCACGTGCCGGACGGCGTCCAGGGTCAGGTCTCCCGCCGTGGCGGCCGGCGGTGGCGCGGCCCGGTTGAGAGCCGCCCGGATGCGGGCCGCGAGTTCGGCGAGGTGGAACGGCTTGGGCAGGTAGTCGTCGCCTCCGGCCGAGAACCCGGACAGCCGGTCGGCGAGCCGGTGATGGGCGGTGAGGAAGATGACGGGAGAGCGGAACCCGTTCGCGCGCATCGCCTGGCACACGTCCCGCCCGTCCGCGTCGGGCAGCCCGATGTCGAGCACGGCGGCGGCGACGTCCGCCGTGGCCAGCCGCAGGGCGGTGGCGCCGTCCGGCGCGGGAAGGGGGTCGAAGTCCTCCTCCCGCAGTCCGCGCACCAGCACGTCACGCAGGGCGTGATCGTCCTCGACGACCAGGATCGTCCGGCGCATGGTCCTCCCGCCGCTCGCGTGCCGAGTCCGTCCGGTTTTCCGCTGTGCCCGCCGGTCCCTCGGCCGCGGGCGTTCCGTCCGCCCGCGCCGTGCCGGGGGCCGTCCGCCCGGGCAGCCGGCTGCACACGGCGCACAGGCACACGCCCAGCCAGCCGAGGGCGAACAGCCAGCCGCCGACGACGTCGGTGAACCAGTGCACCCCGAGGTAGACGCGGGACAGCCCGACCAGGACGCCCCAGCCGCCGATGACCAGGGCGAACAGGGTCCTGCCACGCGGGCCGCGCAGCCCGACGGCGATGATCAGCAGCCCCGCGGCGAGGGCCGCCGTGGTGGTGTGACCGGACGGGAACGCCCACCCCGAGGCATGCGTGCGCCAGTCCGTCCGGGGCGGTCGTGGCCGGGTGACGAAGGTCATCACCCCGTACCGCAGGGCCTGGCCGGTCGCGAGGCAGGCCAGGCAGAGCGCCGCGGCGAGCGCGCGCTGCCGGAGGGTGCGGCCCGCGATGATCCCGGCCAGCACGGCCAGGGCGTACGGGACGACGCCCGTACCGGTGGCGGTCAGGGCGCGGGCGATCGCCACGGCACCGTCCGGCCGATGGGCGACGGACCAGGTGAGCAGGTCGCCGTCGGCGAACAGCGGGGCGCCGTCGCCGCCCACCATGACCATGGTCAGCACGCCGAACGCCGTCCATGCGCCGAGGCCGCAGCTGCCGGCCAGTTCGGCGACGTCGTCGCGCTTCACGACGCCACCAGCAGGGGACGCAGGCGGGTGGCCGTGAGCCGCGGGGCCAGGGCCTCCGCGGGCCTGCGCAGTGCCGGCATCACGAGCGGCACGGTCAGGGCACCGACCACGATTCCCGCCACCACGTCGTGGGGGTAGTGGGCGCCGACCCAGACCCGCGAGGCCGCCATCGCGACGGCGGCCACGGCGGCGACCGCGCCGAGCCGGCGGGAGACGAACAGCAGGGCGACCGCCGCCGCGGCGGCGATGGCCGCGTGATTGCTGGGGAAGGACCAGTCGCCGGGCGCCGGACATGCCTCCAGGGTGGCCATGTGCAGGCTCCGGCAGGGCCGGTCCTCCCGCACCAGCAGCTTCAGCCCCGCATCCACTGCGTAGGTCACCACCACGACGAACGGCACGGCGAGCGCCGTCAGCGACGCGAGGGCGCTCACCCGGCGGGCGCGCCACCAGCCGACGACCATGAGAACGGCGAACAGGGCGAGCCCGTACGTCGACCACGCGGACACCGCGTCGTCCAGCCACCCGGGAGAGCGGCGGGCGAGGTCCACCACGTCGGAGTAGGCCGGCCCGTCGAGGGCCGAGCCGTCGAAGGCGAGGATCATCCGCGGGCCGCCTTGGTCTTCGCCGCGCGCCGCGAGCGGTACACCTCGGAAGCGACCGGAATCAACGACACGGCCACGATCACCGCGACCATCGGCAGCAGATACCGGTCCACGTTCGGCACGGAGGAGCCCAGTGCGTAACCCGCCAGGGTGAGCCCGAGGCTCCACACCAGGCCACCGGCCACCTGCCAGACGGTGAACGTCCGGGCCGGCACCCCCAGGGCGCCCGCCATCGGGTTCAGCACCGTGCGCACCACGGGCACGAAGCGGGCCAGCACGATGGCCTTCGCGTGCCCGTAACGCCCCAGCAGTTCCTCGGCCCGCTTCGCCCCCTCGTGCAGGCGGCCCGAGCGGCTGCGGGCGAGCAGGGCGCCGCCCGCTCTGCGGCCCAGGAGGTACCCGCACTGCGAACCCGCCAGCGCCCCCACCGCCGCGGCGACCAGCAGCGGGCCGAGCGACAGCTTCAGGCCGCGGTCCGCGGTGCCGGTGCACAGCAGACCGGCCGTGAACAGCAGAGAGTCGCCCGGCAGGAAGAAACCGATCAGCAGCCCGGTCTCGGCGAACAGCACCACACCCACGCCCAGCACGCCGAAGGCGGCCAGCAGGGACCGCGCATCCAGCACGTTGACAGCGAGCTGCGACGATAGGTGCATGGCTGTGGTCATCGTCGAGGCCCTTTCGTCGTGCGTCCGCACCGCCGGACGCGCCGCAACGGAGGCGCCCGACAAGCGACTACAATTCTGTAGACAGTCTACGTGACTGTAGATGATGCGGGAGTGAGGAACGTTCCCATGGCGGATGCGAGGGACGAGCGACGGCCCGCCGGCGAACTGGAGGCCGCCGTCATGGCCGCGCTGTGGGCCGCCGGGACCCCGCTCACGCCCGCGGAGGTGCAGACCGAACTCGGCTCCGGCCTGGCCCGCACGACCGTGGCGACGATCCTGACCCGGCTGCACGAGAAGGGTGTCGTCAGCCGTGAGCGGCAGGGCCGCGGCTACGCCTACCTCCCCGTGCAGGACGCCCCCGGCCTGACCGCCCTGCGCATGCACACCGAACTCGACCGGGACGCCGACCGGGAGACCGTCCTGGCCCGCTTCGTCGCCCAGCTCAGCCCCGGCGACGAGCAACTGCTGCGCCAGCTCCTGGACGGTGACGAGCGATGACCGCCCTGCTGCTCCTGCCCCTCGTCCTGCCCGTCCTCGCGCCGGCGCTGGCCCGCCGGGCCCTCGACCGGCTGGCACCCGCCACCGCACTGTGGGTCCTCACCGCCTCGGCCCTGACGCTGGCGGGGACCTGCGTCGCCGCCCTCGGCGCCCTGGTCCTGACCGGACTGCTCAGGTTCCCGGCCCTCGCCGCCCTCGGGGAACTCATCCACCCCCTTCGCACGCCCGCCGACTACGTCGTGCTGCCCGCGGCCACGGCGGCCACCGGAGTGCTCACCCTCAGCCTCTGGACCCTCGCGCGTTCGGCGCTGCGGCAGGTCCGCGCCTTCCGCGCCGCCCGGGCACAGGCCGACCGCCGTCCGGCCGCCGGTGACCTGTGCGTGGTCGAATCGCCCCACCCGGACGCGTACGCGCTGCCGGGACGGCCCCACCGCATCGTCGTCACCACCGCGATGCTGCGCACCTTGGGAGCCGGTGAGCGCGAGGCCCTCTTCGCCCACGAACGCGCCCACAACCGGGCCGGCCACCACTACTTCCTGGCCGCCGCCGAACTCGCCGCCCACTGCCACCCCGCCCTGCGCGCGGTGCACGACACCATCCGGCTCGCCGCCGAGCGGGCCGCCGACGAGGCCGCCGCCACCGCCCTCGGTGACCGACGCCTCATCGCCACGGCCATCGCCCGCGCCGCCCTCGCCAGCCACTCCTCCCCCTCCGCCCGCCCCGACTTCGCCCCCGCGGCGACCACCGGCCCTGTCCCGCGCCGGGTCGCGGCCCTCCTCCAGCCCGCCCAGGGGCGCCCGTGCGCCGCGCGCTGCACCGCCCTCCTCCTCGTGGTCTGCGCGCTCCTGTCCGTCGCCGCCGGAACAGCCGGCGTCGTCGACTTCCACCACCAGGTCGAGATCGCCCAGGGCGAGAAGGGCCTCTGACCGCCCGGTACCCGGCGAACCCCGAGCGGCGGGACCGTGCCGGTGCCGGTCCGGTACGAGGGGACCGGCCGCGGCGGTGAGCGAGGGCACGGGGACGCCGGTCGACCGCACCCGGCGCGAACCGCGGGCCCGGTCGTGTGTCGGGTGGGCCGGAGCCCGGTGACGAACCGGCCGTGTACCGGGTGGGCCGGAGCCCGGTGACGAACCGGTCGTGTGTCGGGTGGGCCGTAGCCCGGTGACGAACCGGTCGTGTGTCGGGTGGGCCGTAGCCCGGTGACGAACCGGTCGTGTGCCGGGTGGGCCGGAGCCCGGTGACGAACCGGTCGTGTGTCGGGTGGGACGTAGCCCGGTGACGACCCGGTCGTGTGCCGGGTGGGCCGGAGCCCGGTGACGAACCGGTCGTGTGCCGGGTGGGCCGTAGCCCTGCGACGACCCGGCCGTGTGTCAGGCGGGCCGGAGCCCGGCGACGACCCGGCCCGCGGCCGTCTTCTGCAGCAGCCCGTAGGCCAGGACCGGCAGCAGGAGATGGGGCTTGTCGGGCAGCGAGGCCGTCAGCAGCACGGCGCCCGCGCTGCTGTTGTTCATGCCGCAGGCCAGGGTCAGCGACGAGGCCACGGGGGCGTCCAGCCGCAGCAGCCAGGCGGCGGTCCGGCCGAGCACGAAGGACAGCAGGCACACCAGGGCGGCCACGGCCAGCGCGGCGGCGAACAGCAGCGGGCGCGGCCGGGCGAGGACGGAGCCGAGGGCGCCGCTGGCGTTGACGTAGGTCAGGAGCAGTGAGCCCGCCATGGCCGACGGCACCACGGCCCGCAGGAGGCGGTCGCGTCGCCCCGGCGGCAGCGCGAGCGCGCACAGCAGGCCCGCGGCGCAGGGCAGGACGACGGTGGCGAGGGTCAGTCCGCTGTGGGCGGAGCGGCTGGTGTCGGTGAGCGTGCGGGCGTAGCCGCCGCTGAGCAGCGGCGCCAGAATCGTCAGCAGCAGCGGGGTGGTGAGGGGGCTGAGCAGGGTGGAGGCCAGGACGAGTCCGACCATGGTCGGCTGGTCGCCGTCGCCCTTGGAGGTCCACACGGTGGCACCGGCGGCCACGGGCATCGCCACCACGATGATCATCGCGGTGAGCAGGCCGCTGCCGCCGTCGGTGTCAGGGGTGCGGCGTAGCAGCAACGCGACGAACGGCACGACCAGCAGCGGAATCGCCACATGCAGGGTGAGCCCGGCCAGCACCGCCCCGGGGCGCCGCAGCACGCGCCCCAGTTCGCGCACGGGCACCTGGAGCCCGGCCGAGAACAGCACGAGTGACAGCAGGAGCGAGGCGGTGTCCGGTGTCAGCAGGGCCGCGCCGGCCACCTGCACCGGGTGCGGGTGGCGCAGCCACAGACCGGGTCCCGGCAGCAGCAGGGCGGCGGCGTAGGAGAGGGCGATGACGCGGCCGAGGCGGCGGCGCAGCCAGTTCGTCACGCGCTCGAGCGGGGGTCGGCGAACAGCCGGGGGGTGGATGGCGGCCTTCTTCCGTCACAGGGACTGGGGCGGGACGGGACGCCGATATGCGCGGGCCGGGCTCCTGGTGGTGCATGAGGCCATCGTGCTCGGACGGGCCGCGTGCGGGGAGTGATCACCACGCGCGGATCCGGATATGTTCAGGTAATCACCGGCATGGCCGTTCGCCATGACGTCCGGACGGGTTCGAACGGTCCGGAACACCGCGGGCCACAGGGGACCCCGGCGGGCCCACCGGGTACGCACCCTGACCGGGCCCCAGCCGGCCGGCCTCCTCGGCTCCGGCACATGTCCGGGGCGCCCCGCCCACGCCCGCCCGATCAGTCCGGGCCGGGACGGGAGCCGCCGGTCGCCTCGTTCGCGGCACGGCGGTACTCGGCGTTGATGCGCTGGGCTTCCTCCAGCTGGTCCTCGAGGATGACGATGCGGCAGGCGGCCTCGATCGGGGTCCCCTTGTCCACGAGTTCGCGGGCGCGCGCGGCGATCCGCAGCTGGTAGCGGGAGTACCGGCGATGTCCGCCCTCCGAGCGCAGCGGAGTGATCAGACGGGCCTCACCGATGGCCCGGAGGAAGCCGGGGGTGGTGCCGAGCATCTCGGCGGCCCGGCCCATGGTGTACGCGGGGTAGTCGTCGTCGTCCAGATGATCGTTGAGTGGGGTATCTGCTGCCATGTCACCTCGTTGTGCAACGCGTCGAGGGGCCCCGGTGCCGTACGGCACCAGGGCCCCGAAGGAAATTGAACACCATCTGTCGGCCTTCGCGCTGTGCCGACCTTCCGTTTCCGCTGCCCGGCCCGGCAGCGGCAGGGGCACGGGGGTCGCGGCCGCGTGACCGGGGACCACCATCCGTTCCGCGGTCTTGCGGTACCCGGACCGGGAACTCCCCGGGCCGGGCGGCCGGGAAGGCGGGTGGCGGGCGCCGAGGCCGCGACACGACGGTGAGGGCCCTGCCGACGCGCGTCGGCAGGGCCCTCACCGGGTCTCTGGTGGCGGTTGTCCGCGCGTGTTCACCCCTTCGGGGAAGCCGTGCCTCCGAGCTTCGGGGAAGCCGTGCCTCCGAGAGCCGACGACGCGGCCGAGAACGGAGTGGGGACACCCACCGGCGCGGTCTTGAGGCGATCGTGGCAGGTGAAGCCGAGGCGGGTCATGGCCCGGACGACCTCGCCGCCGGCGAAGTCGCGGCGGTCCTGCCGGGTGATGACCTGGCCCACCTGCTTGACCGGGTAGCGGCGGCGGCCGATGGTCACGGACTCACCTGTGACGAGTTCGGGCGTGACGCCCTTCATCGAGGCGATCACCCCGCTCTTGGTCAGCTCGAAGGGGTACCGGGCGATGACACAGCGCATGGTGCCTCACAGCGAAGGAAGAAGGAGCACGGCTGACGGACGGACCGACCGGGCCGGGTGGATCAGCGGGCGAGGGCCGGGAGGTTCGCGGTCGGGCCACGCTCACCGGGGGCGCCGGGCGCGGTGAACGGTCCGGCGAGTACGTCGCGCAGCCGGATCCGGTCCGTGTAGGCCGGGCTGTCGCGGAGCACGGCGAGCCGGGCCAGGGTGATCAGGCCCGTACTCTCGTCGTCCCCGTCGCAGAGGACGAGGTGGTCGACACGGGCACCGGCCATGAGGGAGAGAGCCCCCTCGACCGTCATGTCGTCACTGACCCGGGGTCCGGACGCGTCCCTGCCGTCGGACACGGCTCGGGGGGAGGGATCCACTGCGGGGTGCTGCGTCTGAACCGGCGTCATGAGTGCCTCCTGCCAGAAGGGGGGTTCGGCTTGCGATCACCGTGGTTCTAGGCGGCCGAGCCGAAGCTGGTCCGCCGCTGCGCCCTGCGAGGGGCCGCTTCACCGGCGGGCCGGCCCTGTCCGGCGCGGCCCCGGCGACCGCGGCCGCCCCGGGCCGGGGAGGACGCGCCGCGAGGACGTTCCACGGCCGGCGCGGCGATGACGACCGGGACGCCGGACGGGGCCTGGGCACCGGTGATGCGGCTCAGCTCCGCCTCGCCCGAACGTACCTGGGCCACCTGGGGGGTGATGCCCGCCGAAGCCATCAGCCGGGTCATGTCCCGACGCTGACCGGGCGTCACCAGGGTGACGACGCTGCCGGACTCGCCGGCGCGGGCCGTACGACCGCCGCGGTGCAGGTAGTCCTTGTGGTCACTGGGCGGATCCACATTGACGACCAGGTCGAGGTTGTCGACGTGGATCCCGCGCGCCGCGACGTTGGTCGCCACCAGGACCGTCACATGCCCGCTCTTGAACTGCGCCAGCGTCCGGGTGCGCTGCGGCTGGGACTTGCCACCGTGCAGGGCCGCCGCACGGACACCGCTGCTCAGCAGGTGCTTGGTCAGCCGGTCCACGGCGTGCTTGGTGTCGAGGAACATCATCACCCGGCCGTCGCGCGCCGCGATCTCGGTGGTCGTCCGGTGCTTGTCCGTGTCGTGCACGTGGAGCACGTGGTGCTCCATCGTGGTGACCGCGCCCGCCGACGGGTCGACGGAGTGGACGACCGGGTCGGTCAGGTAACGGCGCACCAGCAGGTCGACGTTGCGGTCCAGGGTGGCCGAGAACAGCATCCGCTGCCCGCCGGGGCGCACCTGGTCGAGCAGCGCGGTGACCTGGGGCATGAAGCCCATGTCCGTCATCTGGTCGGCCTCGTCCAGGACGGTGACGGCGACGTCGTGCAGCCGGCAGTCGCCCCGGTCGATGAGGTCCTTGAGCCGCCCGGGCGTGGCGACGACCACCTCGGCCCCGGCGCGCAGCGCACCGGCCTGCCTGCCGATCGACATCCCGCCGACCACGGTGGTCAGGCGCAACCGCACCGCGCGGGCGTACGGGGTGAGCGCGTCGGTGACCTGCTGGGCGAGTTCGCGGGTGGGCACGAGGACCAGGGCCAGCGGCTGCCGCGGCTCGGCGCGTCGGCCCGCCGTGCGGGCCAGGACCGCCAGCCCGAAGGCGAGGGTCTTGCCCGAGCCGGTGCGGCCCCGGCCGAGCACGTCACGGCCGGCCAGGGAGTTCGGCAGGGTCGCCGCCTGGATGGGGAACGGCACGGTGACGCCTTCGTGGCCGAGCGCGGCCAGCAACGGCGCCGGCATGGCGAGGTCGGCGAACGACTCGACGGCCGGCAGTGCGGGCGTGATCGTCCGCGGCGGCGCGAACTCGCCCTGTACGGGCCGTCCCGCCTGTCGGTTTCCGTAACCCTTGGAACGGCGCGGGCCACCGGAGCGCTCGGCTCCGGAGCCTCCTGCGAGGCGGTCATATGTGCGGGGTGTGCGGGCACGCTTCATGCGGGACCTTCCTTGGTGGGCGCGTAGCAAGGAATTCCCGCAGCAGATGAGCGGCGCAGAGAATCTCGAGACGAGCCGAAGTCGATGGGGGCCGGGTCGGGCCGAACGGGTGATGCGGCACCGGCCGGTGGCGCGGTGGAGGCTTTCCGTTCGTGCCCCGAAACGCAGCGAGCTGGGGCCCGCACCCCAAAGGTGCGGGCCCCAGCTGCGAAGTATGCGTCGGCGCTGGTGTCAGGCCGGAACGATGTTCTCGGCCGTCGGGCCCTTCTGGCCCTGCGCGATGTCGAACGAGACCTTCTGGCCTTCGAGCAGCTCGCGGAAACCCTGGGCGGCGATGTTCGAGTAGTGGGCGAAGACGTCGGCGCCGCCGCCGTCCTGCTCGATGAAGCCGAAGCCCTTTTCCGCGTTGAACCACTTCACGGTGCCTGTAGCCATGTCATTTCTCCTTCGGAGACGGTGTCGGGAATTCGCCCTGTGCGGATTCCCGGTCGCCGTGATGATTACCCCGTCGGAAATGAACCTTCTGGCAACCACACCTGCAACTGAGATCGACAGTAGCACGCTGCGATCGGCCTGGCACGGTCGATAATTCCGCTCCGGTCGGCGGCCGAGGAATACTTGCCGTGCACCGCACCTAATTCTCATTTCACGGGCACAGGTATTGCTCTCCGCGGGCGTGGGTCTTCCTGCCGTGCGCTTCCGCCACAGCCCTATGGCCTCGACGGATGGGAGAGGTACCGCTGCCACCGCCGTCGGCGGACCGCACCACGGCTGAGGCTCATGGGCTCCCCACCCCGCGATGAAGGTCACATCCCCCGTGCGGAGGGCGACGGCGGTCCGGCACGGCCGGGAGGCGGGAAAGGGCCGGGTCGGACCGCTGTCGATTCGTGCACGGAGCAGGCATGCATGCAGGATGAGGGGGTAGTCGCAGGCGCGTCAGCCGCTTCGGCGGCCGGCGGGGCCGGCCGGTTCAACCATGGGAGGGAAGCATGATGAAGCTCGCGAGCACGGTCGCGGCGGACAGGGGCACGGCGGAGCTGCCGGAGGTGTGCGATCCCTCCCGGGTGGCGCCGAAGGATGCCCGTGAGTTGTCGCGGTTGTTCTTCGATCAGCTGGCGGTGCTGGAGGAGGGCACGGCGGAGTACAGCTATGCGCGCAA